>DATKEI010000001.1:0-3629 GCA_035544455.1 Binatia bacterium
GGTCGGCACGGCGTTCCTCGACAACGGGCTGGACGCCGTCCGCGAGCTGCTCGACATCCCGGTGGTCGGGCCGGCCCGGACCACGCTGTACATGGCGGCGACCCTGGCCAACCGCTTCGGGGTGATCACGGCGGCGGGCGACCTCCCGAAGCACGTGTGGGCCTGCGCGAAGGTGCTGGGCGTGGCCGATCGCCTGGTGGCCGTGCCCGCCCTCACGTGCACCGTCGCCGACTTCCTGCACGACGAGGAAAACGCGGTGGGCCTCATGCTCGCCGCCGGCAAGCGGCTCATCGAGGACCAGGGGGCGGAGGCCATCGTGCTGGGCTGCGGGGCCACCACCGGCCTGGCCTCGCGCCTCGGCCGCGCGCTCGGCGTCCCCGTGCTCGACCCCGGGCTCACCGCGGTCAAGTACGCCGAGATGCTGGTCGCGCTCGGCCTGAGCCAGAGCAAGCGGGCGTACCCGCACAACCCCCGGACGATGGAGCTCCTGCGCTAGGCGTCCGGTCCGCGCCCGCTGCGATGACCGAAGGTCGACCCCGGCGGGCGAAGCGGGCGCGGACGGATTCCGCTCCGGCGATGAGCCGGGAGCGCCAGCGCCTGCGCGCCGGCGGCGACTGGCGGAAGTGGGGCCCCTATCTGGCCGAGCGCGCCTGGGGCACCGTGCGCGAGGATTACAGCGCCGACGGCCGGGCGTGGAGCTACTTTCCCCACGACCACGCGCGGTCGCGCACCTACCGGTGGAGCGAGGATGGCCTGGCCGGCATCTCTGACGAGCAGCAGAGGCTCTGCTTTGCCCTCGCCCTGTGGAACGGGCGGGACTCCATCCTGAAGGAGCGCCTGTTCGGGCTGGCCGGCCCGGAGGGCAACCACGGCGAGGACGTCAAGGAGTACTACTTCTACCTGGACTCCACGCCGACGCACTCGTGGATGCGGATGCTCTACAAGTACCCGCACGCTGCCTTCCCCTATCAGCGCCTGGTCGAGGAGGCGGCGCGGCGAGGCCGGCACGACCCCGAGTTCGAGCTGGTCGACACCGGGGTCTTCGACGAGAATCGCTACTTCGACGTCGTCGTCGACTACGCCAAGGCGGCGCCGGACGACATCCTGATCCGCATCCAGGTCGTGAACCGGGGCCCCGAGCCGGCGACGCTGCACTGCCTGCCCACGCTCTGGTTCCGCAACACGTGGCGATGGGGCCGCGACGCCCGCCTGCCCGTCCTGGTCGAGAGCGAGCTCCCGCCGGCCGCGGGGGCGCGCCACGCCATCCACGCGCGCCATGCCATCCTCGGCGAGTACATGCTCTACGGGGAGGGAGCCGACGAGGTCCTGTTCACCAGCAACGAGAGCAATGCCGCGCGGCTGTGGGGCACGGCTCCGGCCACGCCCGCCGTGAAGGACGCCTTTCACGACTACATCGTGCACGGCCAGCGCGCCGCCCTCACCGCCGATCGCGCCGGGACCAAGGCCGCGCTGTCGTACGTGCGGCTCGTTCCCGGCGGCGAGACGGTGACCATCCGGCTGCGGCTCGCCGCGCTGCCGGCCGGGGCGACGCCATTGCCGCGCGATCCCCTGGCCGACTTCGACGCCGTCATGGCGCAGCGCCAGCAGGAGGCGGACGAGTTTTACGCCGAGCTCCAGGCCTGGGCGGGCCCGAGCCCGGACCCGGCCGTGGCCGATCGCCTCGCCATCCAGCGCCAGGCGCTGGGGAGCCTGCTCTGGTCGAAGCAGTTCTTCCACTACGACCTCAAGCACTGGCTCGACGGCGACCCCGGCCAGCCCCCTCCGCCGGCCGCCCGGCGGCAGGGCCGCAATCACGAGTGGATCCACCTGAACCTCGGCGACGTGATCTCGATGCCCGACACGTGGGAGTATCCGTGGTTCGCCGCCTGGGATCTCGCCTTCCATTGCGTGGCCCTCGCCCTCGTCGACGCGGAGTTCGCCAAGGCGCAGCTCGTCCTCATGGGCACGGCGCGCTGCGCGCACCCCAACGGCCAGGTGCCCGCCTACGAGTGGAACTTCGGCGACGTGAACCCGCCCGTCCTGGCGTGGGCGGCGTGGCGCGTGTACCAGATCGACCGCGAGATGAACGGCCGCCCCGACCGCGCCTTCCTCGAGCGCGTGTTCCACAAGCAGCTCCTCTACTTCACGTGGTGGGTCAACCGGAAGGACGCCGAGGGGCGGAACATCTTCGAGGGCGGCTTCCTCGGTCTCGACAACATCGAGGTCTTCGACCGCAGCGCGCCCCTGCCCACCGGGGGGTACATCGAGCAGAGCGACGGCACGAGCTGGATGAGCGCGTTCTGCTTGAACATGATGACGATCGCCCTCGAGCTGGCCATCCAGGATCCGGTGTACGAGGACATCGCCATCAAGTTCTTCGAGCACTTCCTGTACATCGCCGCGGCCATGGCCGGGGTCGAGGGCGACGCGGTGTCCCTGTGGGACGAGTCGGACGGGCTCTTCTACGACGTGCTGCGCCTGCCCGGGGGGGCGCGGGTGCCGCTGCGCGTGCAGTCGATGGTGGGCCTCCTGCCGCTGTTCGCGGTGGAGACCATCGAGCCGGACGTGCTGACCGGGCTGCCCGACTTCGAGCAGCGCATGGGCTGGTTCTTCACCCATCGCCCGGACCTGGCCGGGCTCGTCTCGCGCTGGCACGTGCCCGGCGCCGGCGACCGGCGGATGGTGGCCCTCGTCCGGGGGCACCGCATGAAGCAGCTTCTCAAGCGGGCCCTCGATCCCGCCGCCTTCCTGAGCGACTACGGCCTGCGCAGCCTGAGCAAGTACCACCGCGAGCACCCCTACGTGCTGCGCGTTCACGGCGAGGAGTTCGCCGTCGGGTACGAGCCCGGGGAGTCGCAGACCCGGCTCTTCGGGGGCAACTCGAACTGGCGGGGGCCGGTCTGGTTTCCGCTCAACTACCTCATCGTGGAAGGGCTGCGGAAGTTCCACCACTACTACGGCGACGAGTTCAAGGTGGAGTGCCCCACGGGATCGGGCCAGTACCGGACGCTCGCCGAGATCGCGCTCGACATCTCGTGCCGCCTGATCGCGCTCTTCGCGCGCGGGGCCGACGGCCGGCGGCCCGCCCTCGGCGCGACCGAGCTGTTCCAGCGCGATCCGGAGTGGCGGGACCGCCTGCGGTTCCACGAGTTCTTCCACGGCGACACCGGGGCCGGCCTCGGGGCCAGCCAGCAGACGGGATGGACGGCGCTGGTGGCGGTGCTGATCCAGGAGCATGGAAGGAGCGCGCGATGAAGATCGAGATCCTGGCCGATGGCGCCGCCGTGGCCGCGCGGGCGGCCGCGCTGGTCGCAGCGGCGGCGCGGGCTGCGGCGGCCGAGCGCGGCCGCTTCGTCTTCGCGGTGAGCGGCGGGCGCACCCCCTGGCAGATGCTCCGGGCGCTTGCGGGCGAGGACGTCCCCTGGCCGGCTGTCCACGTCACCCAGGTGGACGAGCGCGCGGCTCCCGCCGGCGATCCCGACCGCAACCTCACCCACCTGCGCGAGAGCCTGCTCGCCCACGCCCCCCTCCGGCCCGAGCAGGTCCATGCCATGCCCGTGGAAGGCGCCGACCTCGCGGCGGGGGCGACGGCCTACGCGCGGACGCTGGTCGAGCTGGCGGGCGACCCC
>DATKEI010000002.1:0-3547 GCA_035544455.1 Binatia bacterium
GCTCGGCCATCCCGCCGTCGAGCAGGCCTACGTCGTGGGCCTGCCCGATCCGCGCAAGGAGGAGGTGCTGGCCGCGGTGATCGTCCTCCGCGAGGGCCACGACGTCGCCCCCGGCGCCCTGCGCGCCTTCTGCAAGGAGGCCCTCGCCGCCTTCAAGGTGCCGGAGGAGTTTCGCGTGCTCGCGCGCGGCGATCTCCCCGTCACCGCCACCGGCAAGGTGCAGAAGTTCCGCCTCAGCGAGATGCTGGCCGCCGAGCGCGACGACTCCGCGCGCGGCCCATAGCCCTGCCCCACCCGGGGCCTTTCCAGCAGATGTCTGACTCTGGACACTACCGACCGGCCGCGGCGGCGGCGAGCAGCGCATACTTCGCCGCAGTTCGTTCGGCCCGGGCGGCCAGCCAGTGCCCCTCGTCGATCGCGGCGAGGAAGTCCTCCAGCACGAGGGGGAAGTGCGACTCGTGTCCGCCCTGTCGCGCAGCGGGCACCGACATCTCGTAGCCCCCGACTTCACCCATGGGCGCCGCGCCCACGCCGGGAAGGTCGGCCTGCCAGCGCGCCAAAGCATCGCGCAGGGCGCCCTCCACACCGGGGCCGCCCGGACGCGGGACGACCTGCACACGCCGACGGTGCCCGGTGTGGGGGCCCTGCTCGAGCCGCACCTCGGCGCGGTCGCCGCGGACGATCAGCGCGTGCGTGTCGCTCCCGCCGGGCGGCGGCGCGAGATCCCAGCGCGTGTTCGCCCGGACCGTGACGCCGGCCAGCCGGTACGCGAGCTCGGCATTGCAGCGGTAGGCAAGCGCGCCGTTCTCCACCCACGGGGCCAGCGCGGGCGGAAACGCCGGCTCGCCAGTGATCCGGGAGAACGCGTCGACGGGGACGCGCGTCGACCAGCCGCGTGCGGCAACCAGCTGCGGCGTCTCGCCGGGCGGCCCGCCGCGGTCCTCGAGCAGCCACTGCACCTGATCGACCAGATGGGTCGGGATGTCGACGACGCCCTCTCCCTGGACGCGAACATCAAAGAACCAGGCCGGGCGGCGGAGGGGCGCGCCGTCGACCCTCTTGTCGAGGTAGTGGACGCTCGTCTGCTCGATCGAGGGCGCCCCGTCGTCCGGCAGGGCCCCAAGCACGCCGGGATCCCCCACGAGGCGCCGGGCCACCTCGGCGGCACCATCGTGGCGCCCGGTCATGATCTCCATGGCCAGCGGCCATCCCGAGAGGGCGGCGCGGATATCGCCGAGATCGCCGGGCTCCACCAGCCAGGGCTTGTCAGCCAGCACGTGAAGGCCGGCGTCGTGCAGCCGCCGGATCGCGTGCGCCTTGCCCCCGTTCCGTCCGGCAAGCGCGACGGCATCCCCCGGCCGGTCGGCGAGGAGGCGCACGAGCGGGTCGTCGCCCAGGCGCACGACGGGCCGCCAGCGCGTCGGCCGCTCGGGCCGGCGATTGAAGCGGTCCACCAGCTCCAGGAAGGCGCGGAGCTCGGGACCCTCCGGGGCATAGACGTAGATCTCGTCGGCGACGCGCGGGCTCGCCTCGCGCAGCGTGAGGGCCGCGTGGAAATGCCCGGGATCGAGGAAGCAGAGCGTGTGCACGCGCCGCGCAGCGCGCCTCCGGGCTAGCCGGGGGCGGCGCCCTGGGTGTTCACGTAGACGGCGTACAGCGACTGGCTCGCCGCCATGAACAGCCGGTTGCGCTTGGGTCCGCCGAAGCACACGTTGCCGCAGACCTCGGGCAACCGGATGCGCCCGATGAGCTGGCCCGCGGGCGTCCAGACCGTCACGCCGCTGTAGCCGACGCTGCGCCCGGCGTTGCTCGAGCACCAGATGTTGCCGTCGACGTCGGCGCGGGCCCCGTCGGGACCGCACTTGACCCCGTCGATCATGAAGTCGGTGAAGAGCTTCATGCTGGACAGCTTGTTATCCGACGCCACGTCGAACACGTACATCTCGCGCTTGCCGCCCGGCCCGGTGTCGCCCGGCCCCTTGCCCGTGCTGATGACGTAGAGCTTCTTGTAGTCGGGCGAGAACACCAGACCGTTGGGATCCGGCACCTGGTCCTCGCTCACCACGAGGTCGACCCGCCCGCTCGGGTCGACGCGGTACACGCTGGTGGGCAGCTCGCGCTTCAGGTCCCCGATCCCGGCGACCTGGCCGAGCCGGGGCTTGAGTCGGCCCGCCTGGTTGCTCGGCCCGCCCGGCGCATCCGGAGCCCCCTCGTAGAGTTGCCCGCCGTAGGGCGGATCCGTGAACCAGTAGCTGCCGTCAGGATGCGGCACCACGTCGTTCGGCGAGTTGAGCCGCTTGCCGTTGAAGGCGTCGGCAATGATGCTGATCGACCCGTCGTTCTCGTAGCGGACGACACGCCGGGTCAGGTGCTCGCAGGAGAGCTGGCGCCCCTGGAAGTCGAACGTGTTGCCGTTGCTGTTGTTCGACGGCATGCGGAACAGCGAGACGCGGCCGTCGTCCTCGACCCAGCGGAGCTGGCGGTTGTTGGGGATGTCGCTCCAGACGAGGTACCGGCCCTGGCCGGACCACGCCGGGCCCTCCGACCAGAGGGCGCCGGTCCACAGGCGATGGATTGGCGCGTTCGGCTGCCGCAGTCCATTGAACACGGGCTCGATCGTCAGGACGTCGGGATCGGTGAAGTACGTCGTCGGCGCGCCGCCCGGGCCGAAGTCCCGGGGCGGGGTCGTCACCGTGCTCGGCGGCGCCACCGGCCCGCCAGGCGGCGCCTGGGCACGGGCGATCCGGGGCGCGACGGCGGCGGCCCCGACCACTGCGCCCAGGGCGCCGATGACCGCGCGCCGCGATACGCGCCGCCCATTCGCCCCTTCGCGAGTTTCGTCCGACATGGGTGAGCCTCCTTCGCCGCTTCTCGGCGACGTGTTCGCTTCACCGCGCTCCGCGCCGACCGGCTCCCGGCCCGGGGCGATCGTGCGCGCCCCGGCGCAGAGACACGAGCGGCACGCTAGCAGACGGGCGGCGCGACGGTCAACCAGCGGCGCGGGCCGGAGCGTGCGCCCGTCCTGAAGGGCGGCGCCGCCGACCGGGAAATGGGGTACTGTGGTCGGGCCGGTCCGCCAATCCCGGGCAGGACCGAAGGCAGGAGGGGCCTCGCGACGCGACCACCGGTGCTCGCTCGCCGCACCGTGGACACGCGCGATCGATGACGGCACGACCGGATCCGGAAGACTGGCGCCGCGGGCGTCCGGGCCGCGGGAACGCGCGCCGGGGGGGTCCTTCCGGGATCTCGTCCGCCAGCCCCACTTCCTCGTGGTGCTGATCCTCCTGCTGATCGCGCAGTTCATCGACCGCGGCCTCGCCCTGCTCATCCCGCTGCGCATCGCCCACCTTCCGGGCACCTCGGCCGTCGCCGCCATCTCCGGCACCATCATCTCCGTGGCCGCCGGGACCGCGACACTGTCGTCCAGCGGGGCGGGGCGCCTGGCCCAGGGCATCCCGGCCGCGCGCCTGCTCCTCATCGGGCTGCTGGCCGGCGGCCCGCTGTGCGCCGTGCTCGGGCTCGGCCAGAGCTGGGTGCTCCTTCTCGT
>DATKEI010000003.1:0-8979 GCA_035544455.1 Binatia bacterium
CCCCGGCGGCCATCGCGCGCCACTCGCCCAGCACCGAGACCACCGCCGACGCCTCGGCGCCATCGCCCCCGAGGGCCGCGGAGACGATGCCGGCGCCGGCGTGCGCCGCGAACGCGGACCGGAGCCCGCTCCGCTGGGCGATGGCGGCGCCCTGCTCCATCATCTCGGCCACCTGCGTCGGAAGCACGCCGAGCTTCATCCCCGCGGCGGCGGCGGAGAAGGCGCCGCGGGCGAGGCCCGCCAGCGCCCGCCAGGCCCGGTCGCGGGCTTCCCCGTCGAGGACGCGCGCCGCCGTCACCCCGAGGCCGCCGAGGAGCCGGGGCAGCTCGGCGCATTGCCAGTCGACCTGCTCCCGCGTGCCGTCGAGCCCGACGATCAGGGCCGCGCCCTCGTGCGGCACGGTGAGGCCCTCGGCGCCGAGGCCGCCGAGCGACTCGCGGTCGACGAGGTCCACCGCGGAGGGGATGGCGTCCGAGCCGATGACGGCGCGGGCGCCCAGCCCGGCGTCCTTGAGCCGATCGAAGGCGAACAGCACGAGGCGGTCGGCGTCGGGCCGCGGCCTCAGCTTGAACGTGGCGTCCGCGATCACGCCGAGCGTCCCGAAGCTTCCGATGGCGAGCTTTGGCAGGTCGTAGCCCGCCACGTTCTTGACGACCTTGCCGCCCCCCCGCACCAGGGTCCCGTCGGCGAGCACCAGGGTGAGACCGATGAGCAGGTCGCGGGCGGTGCCGTAGAGATGGCGCCGTGGCCCGGCGGCGCCGGTGGCGAGAATCCCCCCGATGGTGGCGCGGTCGCCGTGGGGCGGATCCAGCGAGAGCCACTGCCCGCGGCGCCCGAGCTCGGCCTGGAAGGCGGCCAGGCGCATGCCCGCTTGCACGGTCGCGGTCATGTCGCCGGGCTCGTGCTCGACGACCCGGTCCATCCGCCGGAGCGCCAGCACGAGACCAGCACCGGCGGGCGGAGAGCCCATCCCGATCTTGGTCCCGCCGCCCCATGGCGTCACGGACACGCCGGCCTCGGCGGCGATGCTCAGCACCCCGGAGACCTCCTCCCTGGTACCGGGAAGGACGACCGTCTCCGGCGTGCGCCCCTCCACCACGAAGGGCGAGCACTCGACGCCGGTCAGGACGTGGGGGGCACCGACGATGGCGGACAGCTTGTCGAGCGGAGCGCGCGGCACCGGAGGTGAATTCCTCGCCCGGCTAGAAGCGCTGAGCGAGGCCCTTCTCTTCGATCGGATGGGGGCGATAGGCGAGCCCGGACTCCCCGCAGGCCTTGCGACTCGGGAAGATCTTGCCCGGGTTGCACCGGTTGTCGGGGTTGAACGCCTGGCGCAGGCGGCGCATGCAGTCGAGGTCCGCCTCCGAGAAGATGAGCGGCATGAAGTCCATCTTCTCGAGCCCGATGCCGTGCTCGCCGGAGATGGAGCCCCCGACCTCCGCGCACACGCGGAGGATCTCGCCGCCCGCCGCCAGCACCCGGGCCTCCTCGCCCGGCCGGCGCGGATCGAAGAGGATGTTCGGGTGGAGATTGCCGTCGCCGGCGTGGAACACGTTGCCGACGCGCAGGTCGTGGCTGTCCGCGATGGCGTTCACGCGCCCGAGGACATAGGGCAGCCTGGTGCGCGGAATCACGCCGTCCATGACCATGTACGCGGGCGAGATCCGGCCGTAGGCGCCGAACGCGGACTTGCGCCCCTTCCAGAGGAGCTGGCGCTCGGCCTCGTCGCGGGCCACCCGCACCTCGCGCGTCCCCGCGGCCAGGCAGGCCTGGCGCACGCGCTCCGCCTGCTCGTCCATGCCCGCCGCGAGCCCGTCCAGCTCGATGAGCAGGGCGGCGGCGGCATCGCGCGGGTAGCCGCAGCCAAAGGCGTCCTCCACGGCCTGGATGGTGAGCTGGTCGATCATCTCCATCGCCGCCGGCACGAGCCCCTCGGCGATGATGGCCGACACCGCCTCCGACGCGCGGTCGATCTCGTCGAAGACGGCGAGCACCGTCTTGACGGCCTGAGGCTTGCGGAGGATCCGCACCGCGATCTTGGTCGCGATGCCAAAGGTCCCCTCGGAGCCCACGAAGATGCCGGCGAGATCATAGCCCTGCGTGTCGCGCGTCTTGCCGCCGAGCCACATCAACTCGCCGTCGGGCATCACCACCTCGAGCCCGAGGACGTGGTTGGTGGTGACGCCGTACTTCAGGGTGTGCGGCCCCCCGGAGTTGTTGGCGATGTTGCCGCCGATGGTGCAGGCCTGCTGGCTCGACGGGTCCGGCGCGTAGTAGAAGCCGCGGGGGCCGACCTTCCACGACAGGTGCAGGTTGACCAGCCCGGGCTCGACGACCGCGATCTGGTTCTCGTAGTCCACCTCGAGCACGCGGTTCATCCGCATGAGCGAGATGACGATGCCGCCCTCGGCGGGCAGGCAGCCGCCGGAGAGGCCGGTGCCCGCCCCGCGCGCGACGAAGGGCAGCTCCTCGCGGTTGGCGATCCTGACGATGGCCGAGACCTCGTCGGCGGTGGTGGGGAACACGACGAAGTCAGCCAGCGCGCGGAACAGCGTGAGCCCGTCGGATTCGTAGACCAGAAGCTCGTCGGGATCGGAGAGAACCCCGCCCGCGCCGAGAAGGCGTTCGAGCTCTCGGCGCAGAGACCCCTTCCGCGCGTCGGTCAGAGCTGACATGCCGGAGAGTATAGCATCGGCCGCGCGGGCGCCCGGACCGGGGTCCCGCCGGACGCCGGTATCCCCGGTCCCGCGGGGGCCGGGGATAGTGGCGGCGCGTGAACGGGCAATCAGGAGTCGAGAGGCATCGTCCGCCGCCGGCGGCTCATCACCGCCAGCGCCGCGACGCCAGTCCCTATCAGGACCAGGGACAGGGGGGCCGGGACCTGCGCGGGTGGGATGCCCGGGGTGGAGGTGACGATGCCGCGCAGCGTGGCCGTGTTCGCCAGGCCCTCCGCGGTGAGAAAGGCACTGGCCTGGCTGCCGTTGGCGAAGAACCCCGTGATGTCCACGAAGTACTGGGTGTGTCCGATCGTGAACGACTCCGACACGGGGTCGATGAACGTGACCTTCACAAGGTCGTCGCACACCGAGGCCGAGCCCGGGTACTTGCAGGGCGCCGCGTTCGGGGTCTCGTCGTGGTCGAATCTGAAGTACGAGTCGATCTCCACGGTCAGGCTCCCGCCGTCCTGCACCGTGAGGTTCGTCGTGACCTTGAGCGCCGCGATGTCGATGCTCGTGCCGGGGGCGATCGGGAAGTTCAAGTGCGTGAAGGTGCCCAGGTCGAACTGGACCTCCAGCGGGAGCCCCAGGACCGTCGGGGGAGCCACGCCGTCGAACAGATAGCCGCTCTGGCCTCCGGCCACGGGGATGCCCCACCGGATCTCGTTCGTGTTGAGGCCGCTGATGGTGCCGCCCGCCCACGGAGCGGCGTAGACCCAGGCGCCCGTGACCGAGTTGATGTCCACCGTCACCGCTGACGCGACCCCCGGCAGGACGGCGCTCGCTGCGAGCGCGGCCACCACCAGACCCTTCCGGATGCGCGGCAGACGGATCCATGCTCCTTGCGTCTTCATGTGTCGCCTTCCTGGAGACTCGAGACGGCCCCTCAGGCCCGACATTCGGCGAGGGCGCCGTGGGCCCGGGATCCCGACTCCCCGCCAGGCCCTCGCCTGACGGATCTCCCTGTGTTGTCTGTCGATTCTGTCAATGGGCTGTATGTGCAGGCGTCATACCGAGACGGTTCGGTCCGCCCTATCAGGCGCCCTGCGGCCAGGACGTGGCCGGGAGCGAGGCCTTTCGCCGGGCGGGCAGCCCCGGGATCGGAGGGCGGGGGTTCGCCTCGTGCGCCCGGCGGGCGAGGGCGGTTCGGCGAACGGGACCGCAACTCGCACGGACCCCAACCGGACCCGTATAGCTGCGGCTATTCACCCCTCAAACCAGGAAGTCTCGGCCCTGGCTGTGGGCTACGGCTACCGCAACACGTGTCGAGACCTGCTCATTCTGACCGGCCGCGGAGCCAGCAAATCTGGTTGGAACGCCGGAGATGCCTTCGGATCGCGGCGGTTACTCGGGGATGGACGCGGAAGCGGTGAGAAGCAGCGGGGCGAGTCCCCGGGCACGCTGCGAACCCGCCGTGAGCCCGGGACATGGAGCCGGCGAAGCGGTCGTTCGCCCGGCCACCCTGCCGGTCAACCCGGGCCGGCGCGCGGACCGCGACTGGGGGTACTGCCCCGGGCGGGACCCGGCGTCACATCTCCCAGGGCGGGTCGATCGCGATCGGCAGCTCGAGGAGCGTGGGGCCGGGGTGGGCCAGGGCTTTCTCCAGCGCGCGGGGCAGGGCGTCCACCGTGTCCACCCGGGCGCCCTCGGCGCCGAACGCGCGCGCCATGGCGATGAAATCCGGATTGGCGAGGTCGGCCTCGCCCCATCGGCCGAACATCCCCTCCTGCAGGTACTTGATCGCGCCGTACCGGCTGTCGTTGAGCACGAGGAACACGATGCCAAGCCGGTACTTCACGGCCGTCGCCAGCTCGTTCACGGAGAAGAGGAAACCGCCGTCGCCCACCACCGCGACCACCTGCCGGTCCGGCCGCGCGATCTTGGCCCCGATGGCGGCCGGCACCGCGTAGCCGAGCGTGGCCGAGCCCACCGGATAGAGGAACGTGCGCGGCTCCGTCACGGGGAAGTGCCACTCCATCCAGTAGTTGATTCCCGTCTGGTCGTTCACGACGACGGCGCTCGCGTCGAGGGCCTCGCGCAGCACCTGGATCAGCCGGCCGTCGACGGCCGTCCAGCGCTTGCCCCGCGCCGCCCGGAGCGGCGCGAGGTGCGCGAGATCCCACTCCGAGACCGCCGCCCCGTCCGGGGCGAGCGCGTCGAGGAGCCCGCTGAGCCCGTCCCGGGCGTCGCCGACGATGCCGAGCCAGGGCGTGAAGAGCTTGCCGATGACCTCCGGATCGAGGTCGAGGTGGATCAGCGCCTGGTCCGGGCGGAACGCGAGATTCAGCAGGAGCCCCTGGGTCGACCGGTGGGCGAAGCGGCAGCCGACGGCTAGCACGACGTCCGCTTCCGCCAGCGCGGGCGCGGTGGCCAGCCCGTTGGGCAGGACGCCGACCCAGAGCGGATCTGTCTCCGGGATGGCGCCGCGCCCCATCACCGTGGTGATCACCGGAGCCCGGAGGCGCCGCGCCAGCGCCCGGAGCTCGGCTTCCGCGCCCGCTCCGATCACGCCGCCCCCGGCCACGATCAGGGGGTGTCGCGCGCGCCCGAGCCTCCGGGCCGCCTCGGCGAGCTGGGCCCGATCGCAGGCTGGCCGCGCCACGCGATACGTCTCGATGCTGCCGTCCACTCGCCCCATCAGGAGGTCGGTGGGAAGGGAGAGGGCCACCGGGCCCGGCCGTCGCGTCTCGAAGACCCGGAACGCGTGCTGGACGGCGTGGGGGATTCGCCGCCCCTCGCGCACGGTCTCCGCCCACCGGCTCACCGGGCGGAAGCACTCGATCTGGTTCGGGACCTCGTGCAGGGCGCCGGCGTCCCGCCCGATCAGGGCGGCGGGGATGTCGGACATGATCAGGAGCACAGGCTGCGATCCAGCGTACGACTCGACGAGGGGCGTGAGGGCGTTGGTCGCCCCGGGCCCGGTGGTCACGACGACCACGCCCGGCCGGCCCGAGGCGCGCGCGTAGCCGTCGGCCATGAACGCGGCGCCCTGCTCGTGGCGGGCAAGGACGTGGGCAATCTCCGACTGGCGGAGGAGCGCGTCGTAGATGGCGAGGTTGTGGACGCCCGGGATGCCGAAGACGTGCCGCACGCCCTCGGCGCGCAGCGCCTCCACCACCCACTCCCCTCCGGTCCGGCCACTCGCGGCCTGCATCATGCGAGACGCCTCCCTTCGCTTCGAAGGCCACATCGCGCGGGCACACTCGCGCCGCCACCTTCGCCCGCGGAAGCATAGCTCGCGGCCTCCGGATCCGGCTAGCCCGAAGTTCCCCGTCGAGGGCGGTCCCGGGGGTCTACCACGGCCAGACACCGATGACCGACTCGACCGGTTTCACGATATACGCGACCGGCGACCGGGCCGAGCTGGCTCCGACCTACTCGGGACGGGCGAGCTCCGTCAGGCGGTCGATCAACTGCCGCCGGAACAGGTCGAGGCCGGCTGCCTCCTCGGCGTTCCAGCAGAGCGCCTGCGCGAGGGGACCGATCTCGAAGGTGTGGAGGACCCACGCCAGGGTCACCGCGGAGAACCCCGCATCCTTCTTCGGCGCGTCGCGGAGCGCGGCAACGAGGTCCCCCCCGGCGCCGAGCAGCGCCTGGACGTCGACGAGATCACGCAGCTCGGTCCGGCCGAGCAGGGCCGTCAGCTTCGAGACCAGGATCTCGTGCATCGAGTCGACGAGGATCTCCGCATCGCCGACGGTCGCCCGCTCCGGGGGAGCGACCGGCGGGAACGGTTCGGCCACGAGATCCACGATGCAGACATCGTCGCCATCCGAGACCCGGAGCTCGCCAAACATCGGCATCGTGCGCAGCACGTCGACATCCAGGCCGTCGCCGCGGAGCAGGGCCTGGGCCTCCCCGGCCGTGTGTCCGAGCGCCGGACGAGAGCGCCAGAAGAGATCCACATCGCGAGTCGTCCGATGCCCGAGATGGATGCCGGCCAGGGCTCCCCCACCCGTGAACGTCCACGGTGGCGTCAGTCCCGCGAGCACGCCCAGGATCCGCCGCTGGAGAGAGGTGAGCCTATCGGCGGGCATGGGGCGGGCGGCCCCAGGCGTCGAGGAGCCACGTCCAGAATGGTTTCGACTGCCCCAGGAAGCGGACCACGCGCGGCCACAACTCGTGGATCGTCGTGAGCGTGACGAACTGAAAGACATCGTCCGGTTTGGCCTGCCGCATCAGCTTGGCAATGAAGTACGCGCGAACATCGGGACTTGGATCGCGCAGGCGCTCTGCAAACTGGGCGACCGTGAGATCGCAATCCCAGAGGAAGTAGGGGCGGCCCCGCGCATCGGTCAGGGCGTCCGGTGGCGTGGGATTCAACGACATTGCCCCAGAGTACCCCGGCCTCCGGGTTTGAGATGCCGGGATCTCCTGGCGTCGGTACCGGTCTCGCGGGCGGGACAGCGCGCGGGCCCGCCCCGGTGGCGCCCGAAGTTCCCGAGGAAACCCCAAGGAAGAGCTGCGTCCGGCAGGAACCGCGCCTACCGCCCGGTTCGCGAAATGGCTCCCCGAGTAGGACTCGAACCTACAACCCTCCGGTTAACAGCCGGATGCTCTACCATTGAGCTATCGGGGAATCGCCGCTCGCGGGCTCTCGAAGCCCTCGTTTTCTATCATATCGCGGCCGCGCCGCCAAGCGGGGCGCTCGCGGCCCGCGGGATCCCTCAGCGATGGCCGACTGCCGGCTGGGATGGCTCGGTGTCCGCGCCGTCCATCTCGTCCTCGGGCCGCGGGCGGGCCGCATCCCGGAACGAGGGGATCGCCTGCAGGGCCATCACCGCGAGCCAGCACAGGAGCGCCACCGATCCCGACCACAAGAAGACGTGGAAGATCTGGCTGACCTCGAGCGTCACTGGAACATCTCCTTGCGCCCTTCCAGGGCCTTCGACAGGGTGACCTCGTCGGCGTACTCCAGATCGCCGCCCACCGGGAGTCCCCGGGCAATCCGCGTCACGCGCACTCCGATGGGCCTCAGGAGCTTCGCCAGGTAGATGGCGGTGGCCTCGCCCTCGACGCTCGGATTGGTCGCGAGGATGATCTCCTCCACCAGATCGGCCTCGAGCCGGGTCAGGAGCTCGCGGACCTTGAGGTCTTCCGGCCCGATGCCGTCGAGGGGCGACAGGGCCCCGAGCAGGACGTGGTAGCGCCCCCGGAACTCCCCGGTGCGCTCGAGGGCGAGGAGGTCGTTGGGCTCCTCGACCACGCACATGACGCGGACGTCGCGGGCCGGGTCCCGGCAGATGCGGCACGGATCCGTCTCGGTGACGTTGAAGCACATGGAGCAGTGCGTGATGCGCGACTTGAGCTGGGACAGGGCCTCGGCCAGCTCGTCGACCTCCGGGGCCGGTCGCTTGAGCAGGAAGAAGGCGAGCCGCTGGGCCGTCTTCGGGCCGACCCCGGGCAGCTTCTGGAGCGCCTCGATCAGACGCGCCAGTGGCTCGGGGTAGTACGCCATCACGCCCTCCCGGCGACTGCGCCCCGGCGCGGGGCACGGGTCCCTCGGCTCGTCCCGTCCCCCCGGGCCCGCACCGCTACATCCCGAGCCCGGGGATCTTGAGGCCCGAGGTGAGCTTGCCCATCTCGGCCTGGACCATCTCCTTGGACTTGCGGATGGCCTCGTTGCAGGCGGCGAGGACCAGGTCCTCCAGCATCTGGACGTCGGCGGGATCCACCACGTCGCGCTCGATCTTGATCGCGACGATCTCCCCCTTGCCGTTGGCCTGAACCGTCACCATGCCCCCTCCCGCGCTGGCGTCCACCTTCTTGGTGGCGACCTCCGCCTGGAGTGCCTCCATCTGGGCCTGGAGCTTCTGTGCTTCCTTCATCAGGTTCCCGAAGCCCTTCACGTCGCGCCTCCCTCCTCCCGGGGGCGGCGTCGGACCGCGACCACCTCGCCCCCGAACGTCTCCAGCGCCGCCTTCACCATGGGATGCCCGAGCACCCCGGCGCCGGCGCCGCCCTCCGGCGCCAGCTCGAACCGACTCGCGCCGGGGACGAGCTGCTGCACGGCCTGGTTGACCAGCTCGCGGTTCGCCCGATCCTCGAGCATCTCGCGCTGGAAGTGATTGCCCTCGATCCGGATGGTCAGCGCCTCGCCGGCCTGCCCCACCACGCTCGCATTCTGGAGAACCGAGCCGAGCAGCGCCCGGCGCCG
Source organism: Binatia bacterium (assembly GCA_035544455.1). Classification (GTDB taxonomy): domain Bacteria; phylum Methylomirabilota; class Methylomirabilia; order Rokubacteriales; family CSP1-6; genus DATKEI01. The sequence goes on from DATKEI010000003.1 coordinate 8,875, forward strand.
GCTGACCTCCTCCACCACGCGCCGCCAGCCCTCCTCCACCGAGGCGGCCGGACCCCCCGATTGCTCCGCCGCAGCCGGCGGCCGCGGGGGCTCCGCGCGGGCGCC
>DATKEI010000004.1:0-11268 GCA_035544455.1 Binatia bacterium
GAGGGCCTTCCACTGCTGGCTCGCGAACCCCTCGCCGTAGTCAGCGCCCTCGCGCTGGTCCGCGATGCCCGTGGGCGGGAAGGACCGCCGGAAGTCGGCGGTGCCAAAGAGCACGTCCCAGACCGGCAAGAGGCTCGCGAAGTTGCACCCCGCCGCCGGCCCCTCGTGGCCGACGCCCATGCCGTGATGGACGCGGTGGAACCGCGGACTCACCAGAGCTCGCTCGCCCAGCGCGCCGAAGCCAACGCGCACGTTGGCGTGGGAGAAACTCTCGACGGCGCGGGTCAGGAGCACGATGCCGACGAACTGGCCCCCCGGGACGCCGATGAGCAGAGCCACGCCAGCCCGCCACACGTCGGCGATGACGGTGTCGAGCAGGTGGTTGCGGTCGTCGGCCCAGAATGTGAGCTGGCGCTGGCTGTGGTGCACGCCATGGAGCGCCCACCACCAGGCGAACCGGTGCTGCAGGCGGTGGCGGGCGTAGTCCGAGAAGTCGAGGACGACGAGGTACACGAGGAAGGCCAGCAGCGGGTAGCTCGCCAGGGTGGGGACCAGGTCCTCGAGGTTCGGCGGGATCCATCCTCCGAACCGGAGGGCGCCATCCACCCCGTCCAGCGCGGGGCGCACAAGGAAGAAGACGGCCAGGGGGATGACGCCGAGCCGCTCCAGGAGCGTGTAGAGCACGTCGACGCGCACCGCCCGCCGGTCGGCCCAGCGCTCCACGGGGAACCGGCCCTCGAGGGGCCGCACGAGGGCGGCGAGCACGGCGATCTGGAGCGCTCCGAGCAGGGCGATCCCGGTGGCGGCGTAGGCGTCCTCGGCGTATCGCATGAGGCCGAGGGCGTAGAGGGCGGGCTGCACGGCGTGCTCAAACAACCAGGACTGGATGGCTTCGGCTCCAGCGGCGAGCCATTCCATCAGCGGACCCCGGCTGGGAGGACGGCAAAGCAGAGCTTCTTCGCCTTCAGGCCCTGTATGAGCGGGCGCAGGATGGCGGCGAGGGGCTCGCGGCGCTGCCACACGCCGAGATGCATCATCAGCACGTCGCCGGGCGCCACCCGCTCGAGGGCCCGGCGCAGGAGGGCCGCGTTCGGATGCGCGTCGCTCGGCAGGTCGTCGCCGAGGAACCCCGCCTCGTCCCAGCCGACATGAACCGGGTAGCCGCACGAGGCGGCCCAGCGGATGGTCTGCTGGGTGACCCGGCCCCCGGGAGCGCGCCAGAGGCCGGCCAGCCGGATCCCGGTCATCCGCTGGAACGCATCGTCCACGCGCTTGAGCTCGGCGCAGAAGCTGCCCCGGGTCAGCTCGAGGGAACGCCCGTCGACGCCGACCGCCGCCACCCGATCGCCCTCGAGGTCGCGGCGGGCGTAGTGATGGGACCAGGTGTGGTTGCCGAAGACGTGGCCCTCGGCCACGCGCGCCGTCCAGTAGGAGGCCGTGTCCTGCAGGGTCACGAATACCGTCTGGCTGTCGGCCGTGAACGCCAGGTGGCTGGGGGCCCGTCCCAGCGGCATGCGCGTGACCAGGTCGAAGTCGCCGGCGCGGTGGCTGTAGATGTCGACCCGATCGAGGCGGAGCGAGTTGACCACGAACCAGCGGTGGTCCGGGCTGAACCCGATCTGGTACGGGTCGCTGATCCGGGGCACGCGGCGGATGACCTCGCCGGTCATCCGGTCCAGGAACACCATGTCGTTCGACATGGCGTTGGCCACGATCAGGTAGCTGTCGTCCGGCGCGGCCATCAGGTGATGGGGTTTGCCGACGGGCAGGCGCTTGACCGGCTGGTAGGTGGCCGGATCGATGAGGGTGATGTCGTCGTCACCGGAGTTCAGGACGATCACCCGCTCCGTCGAGGCCGGGGCGGCCGAGGCCACGAACAGGAGGAGAGCCAGGGCGAGTCCGAGCGCGCGCATCTCGATACCTCCGTAGCGTCCACAATACGGCAGCGGTGCCCGTCCCACCAAGCGCGACCCATCGGGCCCGCCCCGCCGCCCCGGCCAGCCCGGGCGCTCAGTCCCCGCCCGAAGACGCCACGTCGCCGCTCCCCCGATGTGGCCCTTCGGCGCCGCCGCCGCGGCCTCCGGGCCACCTTCGTCAGGCGAGCAGGCCCGGCGCCGTCACGACCGGCCGGTCCGCGCGATCTCGACGATCTCGAGATTGGGCGGCATCCCGTGCAGGGTGAAGCGGATGACGTCGCCGGCGGCGAGCCCATCGAGGAGGCGGGCGTCGCGCACGCGAAACCCCATGGTCATGGGCGTCATGTAGCCGGCGATCTCCTCATGGCTCAGCACCACCACGTTGATCTCCGGCAGCAGCGCGCGCACCACACCCTGCCCGGTGAGCGACTGCTCGGCGCTGCCGATGATGAACCCGCGCTGCCGGGACAGGGCCAGCTCGCGGGAGAGCCGCGATACCTCGCGGCCCCAGGTCAAGTAGCCGAGCATGAGTCCGATGCCGAGGGCCAGATTCAGGAGCAGTACCGCGCGCCACAGCTTCACCGCGCGCGACCCGCGCGCGCGCCGCCGCCGCTCGCGGCGCCAGTCTCCCGAGCCCGCGATGTGCCGCCGAGGCGCCGGGCGGGGCGGAGGCCTTCCCCGCGGGCCGCGCTGTATTGCGGGAGCGCCGCCGGCAGTGGGGCCGCGAGATGGATGGTGGGTGATGTCGCCGATCCGCGGAAGCCACGATCCCGAGTGTCCCGAGTCAGAAGTTCGTCAACTCGCGGCGCCGGGTGGGGTGAGGGCCCTCCCCGCGGGACCGTATCTTCTGCGGATGGCCGAAGCCACCCACCATCCATCTCGTGGCCCCATTGAGTGCCGGCAGCGCTCCGCCACTCAGCGTGTCCCGCGGGGAAGGCCTCCGCCCCGCCCGGCGCTTTGCCGGCATATTTCTGACTCCGGACGCTAGTGGACATGCTCGTCGGGAGGCGGCGCGCTCGGGGTCTCCCGGTTCAGCTGCTGGATCTCGTGCGCAAGCCTGGCGGTGTCGGGCCAGCGCGCCCCGGCCCCCGCCGCGATGGTCCGGGCGCGGATGTAGCCCTGCCGGTCGATGAGAAACTCCATGTGGGGCGGAACGGGCGGCTCCGGCAGGATGCCCTCCGGTGTCGGCGCCCGCCGGAACAGGATGTAGGCCTGGGCGATGTCGGCCGCCCCCTCGGTGGCGACCGGGAAGAGGATGGGCGGGCGCGCCCCGAGCCGCGCGATGATCTCGCCGGCGCCATCCATGGGGACGGCGATGACCTCGGCCCCGAGCCCGCGCAGCATGTCGTAGGCCTGGGCGATCTCGGCCAGGCGAGGGCGCGACTCGGGCAAGGTGAACAGGACCAGCACCACCGGACGGCCGCGGAAGTCCTTGAGCATTCGCGAGGCCGTCGGCCCAACCGAGAACGAGAAGTCCGGCGCCGCCAGCCACGGCTGGTCCCGCTCGATCACCTCGCCGAGCAGGCGGGCCTGGTCGGCCGCGGACAGGGCGCGCAGGAAGTTGACGATGTCCCACCGGTCCTCCACCGACATGGCGTCGCCGAAGCCGGGCATCCCCGAGCGCGGAATGCCGTGAGTGAGCCACCAGAAGATGTCGCCCGCGGTGTGCTGGGAGGTGTGGGGCGCCGTCAGGTCCGCGGGGCGCCGCGGCAACCCGGCCCCGCCCGGCCCGTCACCGGTCCCCGAAGGGCCGTGACAGACGGCGCAGTCGGCTCGGTACAGCTCGAGCCCGCGGGCGATGGACAGCGCGGTGTACGGCACCGGGGTGCGCCGATACGTGGTCGGGTACGCGTCCACGGCGAGGGGCGGCAGCGCGACCCAGAGCCCGACGGCGACGGCGGCGATCCCGCCCCCGAGGAGCGGGCCCCGCCGCCGCCGCGCGAGGACCCCGACGACCGCGGCGAGGAGGCCGGCCGTGGCGACCTGGCTGCCGATCAGGAGGCGCGTTCGCACTCCGGGCAGCTCGATGGTGGAGGCGTAGTCGAGGCGCCACGACAGCGGCCACCGCGGCGACTCGTGGCGGCCGGGCGGGGTGACGGATAGCGCGCTCACCACGGCGACGATGAGGAGCCCGAGGGCCAGCTCGACCCGGACGGCCCTGGCCAGCCCCGCCATGGCGGGGCGCCCGACGGTGGGCCCGTCGCCGGAAAGAGCCGGGAGGAGGCGCCGCCGGCTCCGCGCGGCCACTACCACGATCCCGGTGGCGAGGGCCACCTTGAGCAGGATCATCGCGCCGTACGGAGTCCCGATCAGGGACGGGACATCCTCGACCTGGGCCCATGTGCTGGCCGCCCCCGTGCCGAGGAGCACGAGCATCGCGGGCAGGGCCATCGCGGAGAAGCGGTAAACGGCGAGGACGGCGTAGGGGCGGGCGTCGCTTCCCGCTTCCCGGCTGGTCGCGCGGAGCAGGGCGGCCAGGGCGGGCAGTGACCCCAGCCACGCCGCGGCGGCCAGCAAGTGCACCGCGTCAGCGAGCACCGCGGCCAGGCCCCACGACTCGACGGAGGCGGCGTGGCCAGCCCACGCGAGCGCTCCGAGCGATGCCGCGCCGAGCAGGGCGCTCTCGGCTCGGAAGGCGGCCCAGTCGGCGGCCGAGTCCTCCCGCTGCCGCAGCACGACGAGCGCGGCGAGGAGCAGGAGGAGGCCATGGCGGACCAGCCAGACCGTCCCGAACTGCGTGCGGGCCAGCACGTCGACCCACACCACCGGATCCAGGGCCGCCCCCGGCCGGCCCGTCGCCACCGCGGCCTGACCGGCGAGGGAAGCGATGCCGGAGACGAGCACCAGACCGGCCAGCCACCGCGACCAGCGCAGCACGGCGGCCGCCCACGCCCGCGCCGTGGGGCGATCGCTCCGGCCGGCCAGGAGCAACATGAGGAAGCCGCCGGCGAGGACAAGACACGAGGCCAGGTGCAGCCAGCGGACGACCAATCCGAGGGCGCTCACCGCGGACCGGCTCGGTCCCTGGGGGCGTCGCGGCGGCCGGTCATCCGCATGACGATCGCGAGCAGGAGCAGGCCGGCGGCGAGGGCGAGGAGGGCGGAGGCCACCGCGGCGGCCAGAGGGCTCTGGAGCGCCGCCGTCAGCGCGCCCTGGCGCGGGCCGTCCACGCCGTGGTCGGCCGCGGCCAGGGCGGGTCGCAGCATGGCGACGAGGGCCGGCGCACCGGTGGGCAGCGACCCGCGCGACCACATGGTGTCATTATACCGGCCATGACTGGCCCGTCCGGCCCACGGCCCCGCCGGCCGCTGCGCGCCATGCTCTTCGACGCCGGCAACACCCTCGTGCGGATCAAGTACGCGGCCATCGCCGGCGAGCTCCGCCGGCGCGGCCATCTGGTTGACGCGGCCACGGTGGAGGAGGCGGAGATCGGCGCGCGCGTCCGCCTCGACCCTCACCTGATGCCCGGGGCGTCGACCGAGAGCGCCGGCACCCACGACCGCTACCTGCGCTATCTCCTCGAGCCCCTCGGGATCACCGACGAGGAAGAGATCGCCGACCTCGCCCGCTGGCGCCGCGCGTACAACCAGCCCCTCGGACTCTGGACCGAGCCCGAGACGGGGGCATCCGACGCGCTGCGGGCGGTGAAGGCGGCCGGGCTCGTGGCCGGGGTGATCTCGAACTCCAACGGGATGATCCGCTCGATCCTCACCGACGCCGGGCTCGTCGGGCATCTCGACGTTGTCATCGACTCCGGCGTCGTCGGCGTGGAAAAGCCGGATCCCCGCATCTTCGCCCTCGCGCTCGGCGAGGCGGGCGTCGCCGCGGAGGAGGCCCTGTACGTCGGCGACCTGTACTCGGTCGACGTCCTCGGCGCCCGGCGGGCGGGGCTCGAGGCGATCCTGCTCGACCCGCGCGGCCTCTGGGGGCCCCGCGACTGCCTGCGGGCGGCGAGCCTGGCCGCCGCCGTCGCCCTCGCCCTCTCTCTTCCCCGGGCCGCGCCCGGCTGAGCGCCGCGCCCGTGGCGAGGCCTCGCTCGCGCGAAGCGTCCCGTGAGAGGAGAGGCCGGAGGGCCGGGGTGTTATCCGGGCAGGGTCACGTCCGGGTACTTGCCGAGTGCCGCGTAGATGATCTGCTTCATCGCCGCGAGGTCGGCGGCCGTGCGCGCCTCGAAGCGCAGGGTCAGGTAGGGGCTGGTGTTCGACGCCCGCACCAGGCCCCATCCCCCGGGGAAGAGGATGCGGACGCCGTCGATGTCGATCGTCTCGAACTGGTGCCGGAGCTCGTCCGCGACCTCCGCCACGATCTCGAACTTGCGGTCGTCCGGGCACGGCGCCTTCAGCTCGGGCGTCGCGTACAGATGGGGGAGGGTGTCGAAGTGCGCGGACGCCGGCTGCGCGTCCCGCGCCAGGTAGTCGAGCAGCCGGCACGATGCCAGCAGGGCGTCGTCGACCCCGTACCAGCTCTCGGCGAAGAACATGTGGCCGGAGACCTCGCCCCCGAGGAGGATCCCCTCCTCGCGCATCTTGCGCTTGAGCAGGGAGTGGCCGGTCTTCCACATGACGGGCTCGCCGCCGTGGGCGCGGATGTCGTCGACGAGCACCTGGGAGCACTTGACGTCGAAGACCACGCGGGCGCCGGGGTGGCGGCCCAGGAGGTCGCGGGCGAGGAGGGCGAGGACGAGATCCGCCTCGTGGCGTCGGCCAAGCTCGTCGACGACCCCGACACGGTCGGCGTCGCCGTCGTAGGCGAGGCCGAGGTCGGCGCCCGTCTCGCGCACCCGGGCGGCGAGGTCCCGCATGTTCTCCTCCATCTCCGGATCGGGGAGATGGTTCGGGAAGCTCCCGTCGGACTCGCAGTACAGCTCCGCGACCTCGCAGCCGAGTCGCCGCAGCAGCTCGGGGGCGAAGCTCCCGGCGATGCCGTTGCCGGCGTCGACCACGACCCGCAGTCGGCGGTCCAGGCGGGCCGTCTTGAGGATTGCCGCGAAGTACTCCTCGCGCGGGTCCAGGGGGACGAGGCAGCCGGTGCCCTCCGCGAAGGCCCCGCGCTCGATGGCGAGGCGCAGGCCCTGGATCTCATCCTCCGTCAGGGGCGCCGCGCCGGCGTGGACCATTTTCACTCCGTTGTCGGTGACCGGGTTGTGACTGCCGGTGATGTTCGCCCCGCCGTCGAGCGGCCAGTGGGCGGCGGCGAAGTACAGCAGCGGCGTATGGCTCACCCCGATGTCGTGCACGTCGACGCCGCAGGCAAGGACGCCGGCCCCGAAGGCCTCCTTGAGGGGCGGCGAGGTGAGGCGGTTGTCCATGCCGAGGGCGACGGCGCGGCCGCCCTTGCCGCGCACCAGCGTGCCGAAGGCACGCCCCACCTGGCCGAACGCCGCGGGCGTGACGTCGCGGCCGACCCGGCCGCGGACGTCGTACGCCCTGAAGATGAAGGGGTTCAGCGTCATATCACGGCGATGGCCTCGACCTCGATCATCCAGCCGGGCACGGCGAGTGCGGTGACGCCCACGAGGGTGGAGGCCGGCGCCTTCTTGCCGAAGAACTCCTCGCGGATCGCCCCGAGCTCGGCCCGGTGCCGGACGTCGACAAGGTAGGTGTTGAGCTTCACCACGCTGGCCAGGGTGCCGCCCCCCGCTTCCACCTGGGCCTTGATGGCCTGGTACGTGGCCCGCGCCTGCGCCGCGAAGTCGCCGGGGTGGGCGGGCTGGCCCTTGTCGTCATAGGCCACCTGGCCGGAGATGAACAGCACGGTCTGCGCGCCCGTGACCTTGATGGCCTGGCTGTAGGCGGGCGGGTCGAACACGTTCTTGGCAGCGTAGCGCTCGATCGAGACGGGCATGGGATCTCCTTTCGCGTGCGTGCGGTGTCGGCACCCTCCGGGGCCGATCGCCGGGGACGGCGTGTGCTAACGTTGCCGGAGGTCGCGCCGTCTGAATGGCCACAGTAGGGGCGACCTCGTGCGGCGTCAACCCCCAGCGCGCCCCCGCCCCGGGGCGGGGGCCCAATTCCGGAGGATCGCGGCCATGGACGAGGCGCGCAAGGAAAAGACGCGCAGGACCGCGCACATGCTCTTCCACTCCATCAAGGGCGGCGTCGGGTTCGATACGTGGAAGAAGTTCGACAAGGACCTGGCGCGCGAGCTCAGCATGTTCTTCACGGGCACGCTCTACAGCCGGGAAGTCATCAGCCAGAAGCAGCGGGAGCTGTGTGCGGTGGCCTCGCTCACCGTGCTCAACCGGCGCAACGAGCTGCGCGCCCACGTCCATGCCGCCCTCAACGTGGGGGCCAGCCGGCAGGAAGTGGCGGAGGTCGTGTTCCAGCAGGTCACCTACGGCGGAATGCCGGTTGTCGTCGAGGCCCTCGCCGTGCTGCGGGAGGTGCTGGAAGAGCGCGGCGAGTGGGAGTGACCGATCTCCACCCCACCGTCGCCGCTGCGGTGGCCGCAGCACGCGCCGCCGGCGAGATCGCCCTGCGGTACTACCACGGCGGGTTCGAGGTGACCATCAAGCCGGATCGGACACCCGTGACCCAGGCCGACCGCGAAGCCGAGCAAGCCGCCAAGGCCGTGCTGCGTCGCGCCTTCCCCACCCACGGATTCCTGGGCGAGGAGTTCGGGGCGGAGGGCTCCACCGCCGTCCGCTGGATCATCGATCCCATCGACGGCACCAAGAACTTCGTCCGGCACATCCCGGTGTGGGCGGTGCTGATCGCCCTCGAGGAGGCAGGAGAGGTCACGACTGGCGTCGTGCTCAACCCCGTGACCGACGAGCTGTACTGGGCCCGCCGCGGCGAGGGCGCCTTCCGGAACGGAGAGCGCATCCGCGTCTCGGCCGGGAGCCGGCTCGCCGACGCCACGCTGCTCCACTCCGGCCTGAACCTCCTGCGCGCCGGCGGCGCCTGGGATGGCTTCGTGCGCCTCGTCGACGCCACCGCTCGCCAGCGCGGCTTCGGCGACTACTACGGCTACGGCCTGGTTGCCGAGGGCAAGGCCGAGGTCTACGTCGAGGTGGACCTCAAACCCTGGGACGTGGCCCCGGTGAAGATCCTCGTGGAGGAGGCGGGCGGGCGACTCACCGACTTCACGGGACGCCCCGACATCTACGACGGGAGCGTCGTCGCGTCGAACGGCCTGCTGCACGAGGAGGTGCTCCGCCTCCTCGGGGGCGCGTAGGCCATGCGCCTCTCACCCCTGCGCGTGCTGCGGCCGACCCCGGAGCTGGCGGGCCGGGTGGCCTCTGCGCCATACGATGTGGTCACCGCGGAGGAGGCGGCGCGGCTGGCCGCCGGCAATCCCCTGAGCTTCCTGCGCGTGGTCCGGTCCGAGATCGACCTGCCGCCCGGCACCGATCCGCACGACGAGCGCGTGTATGCGCGCGCCCGCGAGAACCTCGACCGCCTGGTCGACGACGGCGCCCTCGTCCGGGAGGACCGGCCGGCGGTGTACGTCTATCGCCTGGTGCTGGATGGGCGGGCCCAGGTCGGCGTCGCCGGCGGCGTGCACGTGGACGACTACGAGCGCGGCGTCATCAGGAAGCACGAGACGACGCGCCCGGACAAGGAAGACGACCGGACGCGCCACATCCTGACCGTGCGCGCCCATGCCGAGCCGGTGCTCCTCATGCACCGAGACCGCGAGGACATCGCCCGCCTGGCCCGCGCCGAGACCGCGAGGCCCCCTCTCCTGGACCTCGTGGCCCCCGACGGGGTGCGCCATACCCTGTGGCGCGTCGAGGCGTCCGGGGCCTGGGTCACGGCGTTCGGCGATCTGCACGAGGCGTACGTGGCCGACGGACACCACCGCTCGGCCAGCGCGTGGCGCGCGGCCCGCGAGCTGTCGGTGATGGGCGCGGCGCCGGCTCAGGACTGGTTCCCGGCCGTGCTCTTTCCCGCGAGCGAGCTGCGCATCCTGCCCTACCACCGCGTCGTCCGGGACCTGGCCGGCCGGTCTCCCTCCGCGGTCGTCGAGGCGCTCGGGCGCGTCGGGCGGCTCTCGCCCGGGCCGGGGGAGATCACTTCCGGGCCGGGGGTGTTCGGCGTCTACCTGGATCGGCGCTGGCACCAGCTCGAGCTGGATCCGGCCTCCGTCGACGCCGCCGATCCCCGCCGCGCCCTCGACGTCTCGCTGCTCGCCGAGCGCGTGCTTGGCCCCGTTCTCGGCCTCGGCGACCCGCGCACCGATGGGCGGCTCGACTTCGTCGGCGGCAGCCGTGGCGCGCGCGAGCTCCAGCGGCGCGTGGACGCGGGGGAGGCGGCGCTCGGCATCACCCTGCACCCGACGACCATCGCGCAGCTCATGGCGGTGGTCGACGCTGGCGGCATCATGCCGCCGAAGAGCACGTGGTTCGAGCCGAAGCTCGCCAGCGGGCTCCTCGTCCATCGCCTGGACTGAGCGCGGCGAGTTGCGCGGGGCGGCGAGCGCGGCGCCCGCGTTCGCGGGTCAGCGGACGGCGAGGAGGCCGGCCGCCTCCAGAGCCTTGACGCCGGCCGCGACCACGCTGTCGACCACCTCCCGCATTGACCGGGGATCGAACGTCTCGCTGTCGCCCGCCCACACCATGCGCTCCGGGGACAGCGTGTAGACGCGCGTCTCCACGCGGGCGATTGGCTCCTCCTCGTAGTGGCCGGGGGCCGTGGCCTCATGCCAGGAGGTTCCGTATCCGGACTCGAACGACGTCATCCCCTCGAGTACCAGGTAGGTCCGGGGGGGGACCCAGGTGTTCGCCGTGCTGCGCCCCGGCGAAGCGGGACAGGAGGACCCCGTCGAAGCCGGCGCTGCGGAGCCGGGCCGCCACCGCCTCGGCGTTCTTCGCCTCCGCGGGGGTCACCAGCGCGTAGCCGGCGGCGCCCTCGGTCCCCGCCGGCAAGGCCTTCACCGCCTCGTCCTCGGCGAGCTTGCGGATCGCCGGGTCCTTGTGCATGACGAAGATGGCCACCTTCCGGAGGGGACCCCCCGCGTATGCCGCGTCCTTCCAGGTGCGCGTGAACGTGGTCGGGCCGCCGCAACTGGCGAGCAGGAGGGCGACGATGAGGGTCGCGCCGGCGCGCCGGCGGCGCCGGGATCGCGCGTTCATCGCCCGGGCGGCACCCAGATGCCGCGGTCGTGCATGAGCTTGATCTGCCGCTTGATGATCTTGTCGCGGTACTCCCGGTGCTTCATGGGGGCGCGCTTGAGGTAGAGGTTCTTCGGATAGATCGGCGTGTCATAGAGGATCTGGTAGAGCTCGGTGCGCAGATCCTTCATCCAGTTGTCCCACTGCGCGCGCGCCCGGTGGTCGCGCAGGGCCTCGATGTCGATCACGCCCCCGACGTAGGTCGATCCGGCTCCGTACTCCTGCTTGCCCACGATC
>DATKEI010000005.1:0-10695 GCA_035544455.1 Binatia bacterium
GGCCACGGCCGGCTCACGGAGGAGAACGTCCAGGAAGCCCTCCGCGAAGTGCGCCTCGCCCTGCTCGAGGCCGACGTGAACTTCAAGGTGGCCAAGGCGTTCATCGACCGGGTGCGCGACAAGGCGCTCGGGCAGGAGGTCCTGCGCTCCCTGACACCGGCGCAGCAGGTGGTCAAGGTCGTCCGGGACGAACTGATCGAGCTGCTGGGAGGCGCCGGCCACCGGCTCGGCATGTCACCTCACCCGCCGACGATCATCATGCTGGTCGGCCTGCAGGGCTCGGGCAAGACCACGAGCGCGGCGAAGCTCGCCCGCCACTACCAGAAGCAGCACGGGCAGCATCCCCTGCTGGCCTCGGCCGACGTGTACCGGCCCGCCGCCATCGACCAGCTCAAGACGCTCGGGGCCCAGCTCGGAATCCCGGTCGTCGGTGAGGCGTCCCAGCGGCCGATCGACATCTGCCGATCGGCGCGCGACGAGGCGGCCCGGAACGGCCTGAACCCCCTCATCCTCGACACTGCGGGGCGGCTGTCCATCGACGAGGTCATGCTCGAGGAGCTCCGCGCCATCAGGGCCGCGGTCGGGCCGCACCACGTGCTGCTGGTGGTGGACGCCATGACGGGCCAGGACGCGGTCGGGGTCGCCGAGAAGTTCCATCAGGCGGTGGGCATCGACGCCGTCGTCATGACCAAGATGGACGGCGATGCCCGCGGCGGGGCGGCGCTCTCGGTCCGGCAAGTCACCGGCCGGCCCATCGCCTTCGTCGGCGTGGGCGAGAAGACCGACGCGCTCGAGCCGTTTCACCCCGACCGGCTCGCCTCGAGGATCCTCGGGATGGGCGACGTGCTCTCGCTCGTCGAGCGGGCTCAGGCCAGCGTCGATCAGGAGCAGGCCGAGGATCTGGCGCGCAAGCTGCGCGACGAGAGCTTCTCGCTGGAAGACTTCGCCCAGCAGCTCCGCCAGCTCCGGTCCATGGGCCCTCTCGACCAGATCCTGGACATGGTGCCCTTCTTCAAGGGCAAGTCCATGCCCAAGGAGCTGGACGGCGAGGCGCGCGACCTGGCCAGGTTCGAGGCGATCATCGCCTCGATGACGCCCGGCGAGCGCCAGGGACCGCAGATCATCAACGGCAGCCGGCGAGCCCGAATCGCGCGCGGCAGCGGAACCACCGTGTCCGACGTGAACCGGCTCCTGAAGCAATACGCGCAGCTCAAGAAGATGATGAAGGACCTCAAGCGAGTGGGGGGGCGCATGGGCCGGTTCAAGGGTCCGCTGCCGTTCCTCCCGCGCTGACCGACGAGACAGAGCGAGGTGATCCGATGGCAGTCCATATTCGACTGAGACGGGCCGGGACCACCAGGCGGCCGGCATACCGGGTGGTCGTGGCCGACTCGCGCGCGGCGCGCGACGGGCGCTTCATCGAGGTGATCGGGCACTACGATCCCCTGACCAACCCCCCGACGATCGTCATCCAGACCGAGAAGGCGGCGGAGTGGATCAAGAAGGGCGCCCAGCCCAGCAACACGGTCAAGCACCTGCTCGCGCGCGCAGCCGCCGCGGCGCCGGCGCCCAGCGCCTCGTAGGGAACGCGGCTTCATCCCTGCCCGGGGCGGGCCGGGAGCGGGAATGACGACGGCAGGGGGCATCCGGCGATGACGGACCACCCGGAGCACGTGGCGATCGGCATGATCCTGCGCCCGCACGGGGTCGCCGGGGAGGTGAGGGTGCGGCCTCTCACGGACCGGCCCCGGGAGCGGTTCGGCGCGCTCGAGAAGTGCATCGTCCTCGGACCAGGCAGCGAGGAGCGCGTGCGGCGCGAGGTGATCGGGTGTCGGTTCGACCGGGACTTCGTGCTGCTGCGCCTGGCCGGAGTGGACTCCATGGAGGACGCGGCCGGGCTGGTCGGGCGAGTCCTGGCAGTGGACGCGGCCGAGGTGCTGCCCGCGCCGCCCGGGCACTTCTACCCGTGGCAGCTGGCGGGGGCGAGGGTCGAGACGCGCGATGGCCGGGTGCTCGGTCGCTTCATCGGCGTCGAGCCCGGCGTGGCCCAGGAGCTGTGGGTCGTCGGCGAGGGCGAGCGCAAGTGGCTGGTGCCAGCGGTGCCGGAGATCGTGGTGGAGGTGGACGTGGCGGGGCGGCGCGTGGTGCTCGACCCTCCCGAGGGGCTGTTCGATCTGTGAGGTGGGGATCGACCGGGACCGGCACATGAGAATCGACATCGTCACGCTGTTTCCCGGCATGTGCGAGGGGCCGCTCCAGGCCTCCATCCTCGGGCGCGCCCGCGAGCGGGGCGTGGTGGACGTGCGCGTGCACGACCTGCGTGCCTTCGCCGAGGGCCGGCACCAGGTGACGGACGACGCGCCGTTCGGCGGCGGGGGCGGCATGGTGCTCAAGCCCGGGCCCCTGGCCGCCTGTATCGGGGCCCTGCGGGGCGAGGGGACGCGTGTGATCCTCCTCGACCCGGCCGGACGGCGCCTCACCCAGGAGGTCGCGCGGGAGCTGGCGGCGGAGCGCCACCTCGTCCTGGTGTGCGGGCGATACGAGGGGGTGGACGAGCGGGTGCGGGAGCATCTGGTCGACGAGGAGATCTCGATCGGGGACTTCGTCGTGACGGGCGGGGAGCTGCCGGCGCTCGTGGTGACGGACGCGGTGGCGCGGCTGTTGCCGGGCGCCCTCGGGGATGCGGAGGCGCCGGCGCGAGACTCGTTCGCGCGCGGGTTGCTCGAGCACCCGCACTACACGCGGCCCGAGGCATTCCGGGGCTGGGTGGTGCCCGCCGTGCTGCTCTCCGGCGATCACGGGCGCATCGCGCGCTGGCGCCGGCTGCTCTCGGTGTGGCGCACGTGGCGCCGCCGACCCGATCTCCTGGAGACCGCGGATCTGTCCCCGGAGGAGCAGAAGTGGGTGGACGGCTTCAATCAGGGCCGCGAGCTGGCGGACTATCTGGGCGGGCGGGGCGGCAGCTCTCCGAGCTGAGAGGCGCCTCGAGCCCGCACGAAGGAGCAGCGCTCAATGGAAGCGATCAGGATCGTGGAAGCCGGACAGCTCAAGCGCGACCGGGGGACGTTCGTTCCCGGCGACACCATCCGGGTGTCGGTGAAGGTCATCGAGGGCGAGAAGGAGCGGCTGCAGGCGTTCGAGGGCGTGGTCATCCGCAAGCGAGGAGCGGGCACGGGCGCATCCTTCACCGTGCGCCGCGTCTCCTATGGAGTGGGGGTCGAGCGGACCTTCCTCCTGCACTCGCCCCGGATCGACAAGGTCCTGATCACCAAGCGGGCGAAGGTGCGGCGCGCCAAGCTCTACTACCTGCGGCAGCTCTCGGGCAAGGCCGCGCGCCTGAAGGAACGGCGCTTCACTCCAGCGGCTCCCGCGTCTACCGAGCCGCCGGCCGGATCCTAGCCCGACCTGTTCATGAACGCGCCTGCCGCGTCCTGCGCGCCCCCTCACCCTGCCCTCTCCCCCTCCCGGGGGCGAGGGAACCGCAACGACTCCCTCGCCCTCTCCGAGCGAGGGTTGGGGTGAGGGTGGGCGTCTGGTTCACGCATAATCCGGGCTAGAGCCCCGAGTCAAGATCTCGTCGACTCACGGCGCCGGGGGCGACCGCCGCCCCCCGGCGGAAGCAGGTCCCTGCGACCTCCGCCGACCCCGGCCCGGCACGCGGCCGCCGGGCGGGGCCCGCTGAGCGCTCCGCTCGGACAAGCGCCCGCATCGGGCGCTTGTCCCGTTCCGGGTCCTCTGCTATGGTTCGGCCTTACATCACCTTTCCGCACAGCGTGGTTCCGGGATTGCTCTCAGCCAGGATTGCTTTCAGGAGGACGCCCCATGAAGCCCATCCGTGCCTTCGCGCTCGTTCCGGTACTGGCCGCGCTGCTCGCGCTGGTGGCCCTCCCCGGCCCGGCCCGGGCCCAGTCCACCCTGCGAGTGGTCATGCACTCTGACCTGAAGATCGTGGACCCCATCTGGACCACCGCGTACATCGTGCGGAACCACGGGTACATGGTCTACGACACCCTCTTCGCCATGGACGGCAAGGGCGAGATCCGGCCGCAGATGGTGGACAGGTACGAGGTGAGCCCGGACAAGCTCACCTACACCATCACCCTGCGCGACGGACTCCAGTGGCACGACGGCACGCCCGTCACGTCGGAGGACTGCGTGGCCTCCGTCAAGCGCTGGGCGGCCAAGGACTCCCTGGGCCAGAAGATGATGTCCTTCGTCAAGGACATGCCCGTCGTCGACGCGAGGACCTTCAGGATCGTGCTGAAGGAGCCGACGGGCCTCGTGCTCCAGGCGCTCGGCAAGCCCAGCTCGAACGTGCCCTTCATGATGCCCAAGCGCGTGGCCGACACCGACCCGAACACGCAGATCTCGGACTTCACCGGCTCGGGTCCCTTCGTCTTCAAGAGCGACGAATGGAAGCCGGGCGACAAGGCCGTCTACCACAAGTTCGCCGCGTACAAGCCGCGGTCGGAACCGCCTTCCGGGCTGGCCGGGGGCAAGGTGGTCAAGATCGATCGCGTGGAGTGGCGCGCCATCCCCGACCACCAGTCCGCGATCAACGCACTCCTGGCGGGCGAGATCGACTACATCGAGTCGCCCCCTCACGACCTGTACCCCATCATCAAGGCCGACGCCAACGTGCGGCTCGTCGTCCTGAACCCGCTGGGCAATCAGTACGTGTTCCGCTTCAACACGCTGCACAAGCCGTTCGACAACGCCAAGATCCGACAGGCTGTCTGGTACGCCTTCAACCAGGAGGACTTCGTCAAGGCGGTCATCGGTGACCCGCAGTACTACAAGGTCTGCAAGCCGATGTTCGTGTGCGGCACGCCGCTCGAGACGTCCAAGGGGATGGAGGGCTTCCTCGAGTCGAACTTCGAGAAGTCCAGAGCGCTTCTCAAGGAGGCCGGCTACGACGGGACGCCCATCGTGCTGATGCAGTCCACGGATCTCGCCGTGCTGACCAACCTGGCCCCGGTGGCCAAGGACCTGCTCGAGAAGGGCGGGTTCAAGGTGGACATGCAGTCCATGGACTGGCAGACGCTGGTGGCGCGCCGGGCCAAGAAGGACCCCCCCGCCCAGGGCGGCTGGCATGCGTTCCTGACCTCCTGGGTGGCCGCTGACATCCTGAACCCGGTCATGGCCGGCTTCTTCAACGCCGGCTGTGACAAGGCCATGTTCGGCTGGCCGTGCGACAAGGAGATGGAGAGCCTGCGCGACCGGTTCGCCCGCGAGACCGACCCGACCAAGCTCATGAGCATTGCCGAGGCGGTCCAGGTGCGCGTGGGCCAGTATCCCACGCACGTCCACGTGGGGCAGTGGTACGGGGCGGCTGCGGTGCGGAAGACCGTGGACGGCATGATCGCGGCGCCCGTGACCGTGTTCTGGAGCGTCGAGAAGAAGGGGCGCTGAGGCCTCGGGCGGGGCTCGACGCCCGCGAGGCGCCCCCCGCGGCGGACATGGTCGGACCGGTCGCCGGGTAGCTGCCGCTCGTGTACGTCTACATCGCGCGCCGGCTGGTGGCCACCATCCCCGTCATGGCGGTGGTGGCGGTCTTCGTCTTTCTCCTGCTGCGCCTCGCCGCCGGCGACCCCGCCGCCATCATCGCCGGCGACAACGCGACCAGCCAGCAGGTGGCCGACATCCGCAGCAAGCTCGGCCTCGACCAGCCCATCACCCAGCAGTTCGCGATCTGGATCGGATCGGTGCTGCAGGGGGACCTGGGCGAGTCGTTCTTCTTCAAGAAGAAGGTCTCCGAGCTGATCCTCGGCCGCCTCGAGCCCACGCTCGCCCTGGCCGCCGTCACCGTCGTCCTCGCCGTGGCCCTCGCCGTGCCCCTGGGCGTGATCGCCGGCTACCGCCACGGAACCTGGATCGACCGGCTGGTCATGGGCCTGTCCGTGCTGGGGTTCTCGGTGCCGGTGTTCGTGGTGGGGTACCTGCTCATCTACGTGTTCGCCATCTACCTCAACTGGCTCCCCGTGCAGGGATACCAGCCCCTCCACGAGGGTTTCGGGGGGTTCATCCAGCGGCTGATCCTCCCGGCGTTCACCCTGGCCGCCGTGTACGTCGCCCTCATCGCCCGCATCACCCGCACCAGCGTCCTCGAGGTGCTCAACGCCGACTACGTGCGGACGGCGCGGGCCAAGGGCCTGGGCGACGGCGTGGTGCTCGGGCGGCACGTGCTGCGGAACGCGGCGGTGCCCATCGTGACCGTGATCGGCATCGGGATCGCCCTCCTGATCGGTGGCGTGGTCGTGACGGAGTCCGTCTACAGCATCCCCGGGCTCGGCCGCCTCACCGTCGACGCCGTCCTCGCGCGGGACTACCCGACCATCCAGGCCGTGGTCCTCCTCTTCTCCCTCGTGTACGTGCTCATCAACCTCCTGGTGGACGTCCTGTACACCGTCCTCGACCCGAGGATCCGCTATTGAGCTCCGTCGCCAATACCGCCCTCGCCGCCGCCCTGCCCGCCTTCGCCGCCGCGCCCCGGACTGGCGTGCGCCGGCTCGCCCGGAATCGCAGCGTGGTCACCGGGGCCTCGGTGTTGGCGGTCGTGGTCGCCATCGGCATCCTCGCGCCCTGGCTCGGCACCGCCGACCCCGGACAGATCAACCCGGCCGGCCGCAACAAGAGGCCCGGAGTCGTCGAGACCGTGCGCGCGGCGGACGGGCGCCCGGGGCAGATCACGCGCTGGATGGGCACGGACAGCCTCGGCCGCGATGTCTACAGCCGGGTCCTCTACGGGGCACGGGTCTCGCTGGTCGTGGGCGTATCGGTCGCCCTCATCAGCATGACCGCCGGCCTCGCCATCGGGATCGTCGCCGGCTACGTGCGCTGGATGGACGGAATCGTCATGCGGATCATGGACGGCCTCATGGCGGTGCCGGCCATCCTGCTCGCCATCGCCCTCGTCTCGCTGTCCTCCGCCGGGCTGCGCACCGTGATCGTCGCCATCGTCATCCCCGAGGTCCCGCGCGTGGTGCGGCTGGTCCGCTCGGTCGTGCTGTCGATCCGGGAGGAACCCTACGTGGAAGCGGCGGTGGCCCTCGGCGGATCCCTGCGCCACCTGCTGGTCCGGCACATCCTGCCCAACACCCTGGCTCCGCTCATCGTGCAGGCCACCTACGTGTGCGCCTCGGCCATCGTGGTGGAGGCCATTCTGAGCTTCCTCGGCATCGGCATCCCACCCGAGACGCCGACCTGGGGCAACATCATGGCGGAGGGGCGCACGCTCTTCCGGATCTTCCCCCACAACATCCTGTTCCCGGGGATCTTCCTGGCCGCCACCGTGCTGGCCGTCAACATGCTGGGCGACGGCCTGCGCGACATGCTCGACCCGCGCATGCGCAAGCGGCTCTGAGGGGCACGAACCGGCGTACAACGGGCTCGCCCTCCTCCCGGGAGCGGACCCGGTCGGTCAGGCGGGCGGACGCGTCCCTGCGAGATCGGCCATGAGCTCCAGGGCCTCGGGCTGCTGCGTGGCAACGGTGATGCCGGTGATCCCCGAGTCCGCCCACGCGCGGTAGCGCTCGCGGATGCGGCCGGCCGGCCCCACCAGCGCCCCCTCGTCCACGAACTCGTCGGGCACCGCGGCCACCGCCTCGTCCTTGCGCCGGGCGAGGTACAGCTCCTGGATCCGTTCTGCGGCATCGCCGTAGCCGCGCGCGATCATCGCCTGCGTGTGAAAGTTCTTCGAGCGGTGCCCCATGCCGCCGACATACAGGGCCACCCGTGGCTTCAGCGTGGCCAGTCCGGCGCGGACGTCGTCCGTGACGAGCACGGCCACCGCCGGCTGGATCTCGAGATCGCGGCGCGACTTGCCTCGGCCCGCGCGGCCCAGGCCCTCGTCGAGCCAGGGCGAGAACTCGCGCATGCGCGCCGGCGTGAAGCCGAGGGGCAGCCACCCGTCGGCGACCTCGGCGGTCAGCTTGACCGTGGACTCGCCGCCGGTGCCGAGCCAGATCGGGAGGTTTGGGTTCATGTGCAGGATCGACGTGAGCGGCTTGGCGAGGCCGGCGGAGCCCGGACCCGTGTAGGGAAGGGAGATCTCCCGGCCGTCGTGCTGCACCGGGTCCTTGCGCGCGAAGACCTTGCGCATGATGGCGACGTAGTCGCGCAGCCGCCAGTAGGGCCGTCCCCACGGCTGGCCGTACCATCCCTCGACGATCTGCGGCCCCGACACGCCGAGGCCCGCGATGACGCGGCCGCCGCCCGCCAGCGCGTCGAGGGTGCCGACGGCCATGGCCGCCGCCGCCGGCGTCCGCGCCGCGAGCTGCATGATGCCGGTGCCGAGCCGGATGCGCCGCGTCACCGCGGCGAGGTACGCCAGCGGCGTGATCGCGTCGGACCCGTACGCCTCCGCCGTCCACACGGAGTCGAAGCCGAGCCGCTCCGCGAGCAGCACGCGCTCGACGGGGAGCTGCAGGTGGGCGCCAGAGTATCCGATGCTGAGCCCGAGCTTCATGACGGTCTCCTTTCGCGCGGCCGGAGTATAGCAGGCTCCGCGGCGGCCGCCGTGCCGGCGGGACGGGAGCCCGGCGAGCGTGGTATGTAGTGGGACATGGGCCCGGGCCACGTTCGGGGAGGGCGTCCCGACCGCGTGGCCGGAGGAGATGAGCGCGCGCCGGCGCCCACTGCGGGTGGGCGCGGCGAGGGCTGACCCGGGCGGGTCCGGCGGGAGGGGGCGGACGGGATGCCCGCGAGCTACTGGCCCACCGCGCGGCAGGAGCTGTGCCTCAAGGCTGCGCTACTCCCCGGCGAGGCCGCGGTGGCCGCCTGGGCCGGCGTCCGGGACGCGGTCGCGCTCGATCAGGTGGACGACGCCTGCCGCTCGCTTCTGCCCCTCGTGTACGGAAACCTGATCCGCCTCCGGTGCCGCGACGGGCTCGACGCGCTCAAGCAAGGGTACCTCCTCACCTGGCGCGAGAACCTGCGGCTTTACCACTGCGTGCTCCCCCTCCTCGAGGCCTTCGAACGGGCCGGGATCGATGCCGTCGCCCTCAAGGGCCTGGCCCTGATCGCCCGCGTCTACCGCGACCCGGGGCTGCGGCCCATGGCCGACGTGGACGTGCTGGTGCCGCCGTGGGAGGCCAGGCGGGCGGGCGAGGTCGCGGCCCGCCTGGGCTGGGCTCCGCGCTATCCCTTGACGCCCGCCTTCCTGCGCGTCAAGCACGCCGGGCCGTTCGAGCATCCGCTCGGGGTCGCCTGTGACCTCCACTGGAGGGTCTTCGAGGAGGCCGGGGGCGGCGGCGCCGACGACGAGTTCCGGGCCGCCGCCGAGCCGGTCGCGTTCCAGGGCGGGCATCTCCGCGTCCCCTCGCCCACGGACCAGTTGCTGCACGTGTGCGGGCATGCCGCGCGGTGGGGGGAGGCGCCGGCGATCCGCTGGGTGGCCGACGCCGTGCTGATCCTGCGCGAGGGGTCGATCGACTGGGAGCGCTTCGTGGCCCACGCGGCGCGGCGGCGCTTCGTTCTCCGGATGCGCGACATGCTCGCCTACCTGCGGGAGACGCTCGGCGTCGGCATTCCGCCTTCCGTCGAGGCCGCGCTGCACCGGCAGCCCGTGTCCGGGATCGAGCGGATCGAGTACCGGGTCCGCAGCCGGGAACACCGGCTGCTCGGAGAGCTGCCGACCTACGTGTTCAACTGCCTGCGCGGAGAGGCCCATCCGGTGCGCGCGTTCCCGGGGTACCTCCGCGACGCGTGGGGGCTCACGTCACTGGCCGCGGTGCCTCGCCACGCCCTGGCGCTCGCCGTCCACCGCGTGCGCCGGGCCCTGCTCGGTCCGGGCCGGCGTCAGCCGGCGTCGCGTTCGAAGCCCGGGGCCATGAGAGGCGCGTGATGCGCGGCTGATCGGCTACACACCTCCGCGAGACGGGTGGCGTCACGAGGTCGGCAACCGGGACCAGGGCACGGACACGTGGACGCCGCCACCCGCCGCGCGCTCTCGCGCGTCCGGTTCCTGGCCGTCGGCTCCTTCAATTGGCCGCCGGGGGGTTGGCCCCGGCGCCCGTCAGGTCCTCGAAGCGGCCAGGCGCAGAAGCCCGGCGGCCGCCTCCCCCGCCTCTCCTCGCATCCCCGTGTAGCAGGCGGCGCGGCCAGCCGCGTGTTCGAGAGGAGCCAGGATCCATGGCTGATCGGCCAGGATCTGGGGCGTGTTGCGCAGGAGCATCAGCACGCCGTCGCCCTGGGGCACGGGCTCCAGGGCGAGCGCCGCGCTCGCGGCATAGCGAAGCTCCAGGATGAGGCCCACTGCGATCGGCTCGCGCCCCACGGTGCCGCCGAGCTCGGTGGCCAGGACGGGCCGGCCCTCGCCCGGCCCCTCTCGCAGCAGCAGCGGGCGAGGGTACGCGTGCACCAGCCCGCCGCTGTCGATGAGGGCGTACTCGTCGGAGTAGTAGCAGGCCCCGCGCCGCACCAGCTCCGCGACGAGCGTGGACTTGCCCGCGCCGGTGGTGCCGGGCAGCACGATGGCGCGCCCGGCGTGCCCGACCACGCCGGCGTGGACCACGGCGACCTCCCTCTGGCCGTGCACAACCGCGTCGTCCAGGGCGCGCTGCACCGCGGGAATCGCCGCCTCCGGGCTCGGCGCCGTGGCCACGACCGCGCCGTCCATCACGATCTCGAGCTCCGCCCCCGCTCCGGCCCGACGCACCTCGACGAGGCGATCGGCCCCCTTCCCGTCGGCGGCCG
>DATKEI010000006.1:0-5031 GCA_035544455.1 Binatia bacterium
GCTGAACGTGGTGTGTCCGGGCATGACCATGCCCGCGTCCGACGACGAGATCGGGCCGCTCAGCATGTGGACGACGGAGGCCAACCGCGCCTGGAACACGCCGGAGATGCACGCGCGCATGGCCAAGGCCTACCCGCTCCGCCGCATCGGCAAGGCCGAGGACGTGGCGCCCGCCGTGGTGTTCCTGGCCTCGGACGCGGCCGGCTTCATCACCGGCCAGATCCTGTCGGTCAGCGGCGGCTACACGATGATGTGACGGCGATCGGCGGACCGAGGACCCCGGAGAGCGTCATGGATCTCGCCACCGTCACCTTCGCCGCGTCCGAGGGCATCGCGCGCGTCGTCCTCAACCGTCCCGCGCAGCTCAACGCCATCAGCCCGGCTCTGCTCGAGGACCTCGACCGCGTGTGCGCGGCCGTGGAGGCGGATGCCGCGGTCCGCGTGGTGACCCTCACCGCCGCCGGCCGCGCCTTCTGCGCGGGCGCGGACCTCTTCGCGGTGCGCGAGCTGTCGCCGGACGCCGACCGGTGGCGGGGGTTCATGCGCCTCTGGCACCGGGTATTCAATCGGATCGAGGCGCTCCCGGTACCCGTGGTGGCGGGAGTCCACGGGCTGGCCCTGGCCGGTGGCCTGGAGCTGGTCCTGGTCGCCGACCTCGTGGTGGCCGACGCGGAGGCCCGCCTCGGCGACCAGCACGCCAACTTCGGCCTGGTCGCGGGCGGCGGGGGCAGCCAGCGCCTGCCGCGGCTCATCGGGGCGCGGCGGGCCAAGGAGCTGATGTTGCTCGGCGGCTGGCTCGGCGCCGCCGAGGCGCGCGAGTGGGGACTCGTGAACCGCGTCGCCCCGGCGGGCGGGCTCGCCGCCGCGGTGGACGAGATCGCGGCGATGCTCGCGGCCAGGAGCCCGTCGGCCAACCGCACGGCCAAGGCCCTCGTCAACCGGGCCTTCGACGCCGACCTGATCTCGGGACTCGAGCTGGAGATGCACCTGGTGGCCGCCCACATGCGCACGGCGGAGGCGGCGGAGGGGCTCGCCGCCTTCGCCGAGAAGCGCGCCCCAGTTTTTCCCGAGCGCTAGCGGGGCGCCCCGCCATGGATCTCGCCTACACGCACGAGCAGGAGGAGCTGATCCGCACCCTGCGCGCCTTCGCCCGCCGGGAACTCCAGCCGCGCTCCGCCCGCTGGGACCGGACCGGCGAGTTCCCGGCCGACGCCTGGCGGCAGATGGGCGAGCTCGGGCTCCTCGGGCTGCGCACGCCGGCGCGGTTCGGGGGCCAGGAGGCGGACCTGCTCACCTTCGGCATCGCCATGGAGGAGGTGGCGCGCGGGGACTTCAGCTGCACGTACGGGATCCAGCTCGCCGGGCTCGCCGGCGAGATCATCGGCCGGAACGGTACCGACGACATCCGGGCCCGCTGGCTTCCCGGGAACGCGCGCGGCGAGCTGGTCATCGCGCTCGCCCTCACCGAGCCGGGAGCGGGCTCGGACGCGGCAAACCTCGCCTGCCGGGCCGAGCGGGACGGGGACGAGTACGTCATCACGGGCGAGAAGTCCGGGATCAGCCTGGGCATGGTGGCCCACGCCGCCATCTGCTTCGCGCGCACCGATCCGGGCACGCGGGCGCGCGGCGTCACCGCGTTCCTGGTGCCGCTCGACCTGCCCGGCGTGGCGCGGAGCCCGCTCCGGGACATGGGCACGCGCGCGGTGTCGCGCGCGGTCCTGTCCTTCGACCACGTGCGCATCCCCCTGTCGCACCGCCTCGGCGCGGAGGGGACGGGATTCCACCAGGTGATGCAGGGCTTCGACTACAACCGGGTGGGGATCGCGCTCGCCTGCCTCGGCGTGGCCCAGGTCTCCCTGGAGGAGACGATGGCCTACGTGAAGGAGCGCCGGGCCTTCGGCCGGGCGCTGGCCACGTTCGAGGGCATCTCGTTTCCCCTCGCCGAGGCGGCCACCCACGTCGACGCCTGCCGGTGGCTCTGCTACCGCGCCCTGTGGCTGGCCGAGCGGGGCGAGCCGTACACGAAGGAATCCGCCATGACGAAGTGGTGGGCGCCGCGGCTGTCCGTCGACACGATCCACGAGTGCCTGCGCCTGCACGGGCACTACGGCTACACCGACGAGCTCCCGTTCGAGCAGCGGATGCGGGACGTCATCGGGCTCGAGATCGGCGACGGCACCGCCGAGGTCATGAAGGTGATCGTGGCCCGGGAGCTGATGGGCCGCGAGAGCCTCCCGTACTAGTGGTCCGAGCCGGAGATGTGCCGACAGAGCGCCGAGGTCAGCGGGCGCGGGCCCGGTAGTGGGCGGCGATCAGGTCGGCCACGCAGGCCGTGAGGCGCTCGGCGAAGGGCACGTGCAGGAACTCGTTCGGGCCGTGCGCGTTGGAGCCCGGGCCACCCGTCCCGGTGATGAAGAACTGCGCCCGCGGGAAGCGCTCGCCCAGCATGGCCATGAAGGGGATGGACCCGCCGATCCCGGTGAACATGGCCGGTTGCCCGAAGTGCCGCCGGGAGGCGTCCTGGATGGCGTCCAGGAGCCAGGGCTCGCTCGCCGGGGCATTCCACCCCGGCGAGGCGCCATCCGCGGCGAAGCGCACCCGGGCCCCGTACGGCGGATCCGACTCGAGCAGCGCCCGCAGGCGCCGGATGGCCTCCTCGGCGTCGAGCGTCGGCGGCAGGCGGAGCGAGAGCTTGAGGCTCGTGAAGGGGCGGAGGACGTTGCCCCCGTCCTCGGGGCGGGGGAGCCCGCCGGCGCCGGTGATGGCGAGGGCCGGCGCCCAGGTGTTGGCGAGCAGCAGGCCGGTCGGGTCGTCGCTGACCGTGCGCATCCCCGGCACCAGCGGATAGCGCGTCGTGATCTCGCCCCCCATCAGCTGGGACACCGCGCGCGCCTCGGAGACGCGGGCCGGGGGGACCTCGACGTGGAAGTCTCTCGCGATCTCGCCGGTGTGCTCGTTCTCCAGGCGCGAGAGGAGCTGGCGGGCGATGCGGAAGCTCGACGGCACGATCCCGCTGGCCGCTCCGGAGTGAACGCCCTCGCTCAGCACCTCGACCGTCAGCACGCCGTTGATGAGGCCGCGCAGCGACGTGGTCCCCCAGAGCTGCTCGTAGTTGCCGCAGCCGGAGTCGAGGCAGATGACGAGGTCCGGTTCGCCGATGCGGGTGGCCAGGGCGTCGATGTACGCGGGCAGGTCGGAGCTGCCGCTCTCCTCGCTGGCCTCGATCAGCACCACGCAGCGGGCGTGCGGTGCGCCCGCGCGCTGGACCGCCTCGATGGCGGTCAGGGCGCAGAACACCGCGTAGCCGTCGTCCTGGGCCCCGCGGCCGTAGAGGCGGTCCCCGCGGCGAACAGCGGTCCACGGCCCCAGTCCTTCCGCCCAGCCCGTCATCTCCGGCTGCTTGTCGACGTGGCCGTAGAGGAGCACGGTTTCCGGCGCGGTGCCCGGCACCTCCGCGAGAATGACGGGCGTGCGCCCGGGCAGCCGGAACGTCTCGAGGTTGAGACCCTCGATCGGCCGCCGCCGGCTCCACGCCTCGACGAGCGCGACCGCCCGGTCGATGTGGCCGTGCGCCGACCACTCCGGATCGAACGCCGGCGATTTCGCCGGGATCTCGATGTACTGGCTGAGCGCGGGCAGGACGTCCTCCTCCCACCGGCGCTTGACGAACTGCAGGGTCTCCTCGGGCGGCAGCGGGCTGGTCGTCGCAGGGCTCATGGCCGCACACCGTAGCACTCGCCCTGTGGCCGCGCAACGCCCCGCATCGCGCCATCTAGAATGTTACCGAGCGGGCATCGCCGCGGAAGCGCTCGCTAGATCACGCCGCGGGTCCGGAGATCGGCGATCTGGGCGGAGGTGTACCCGAGGTCGGCGAGGATCGCGTCCGTGTGCTCGCCGAGGGTGGGGGCGCGGTGGCGGAAGCGCCCGGGGGTCTCGGACAGGTCCACCGGGGTCGGGGCCAGGGGGGCGGGACGGGGCAGGCCCGGATAGCCCTCGTCACGCAGGAGCCCGGCGGCCCGGATGTGCGCGTCCTCCAGCGCCTCCTGGGGCGAGTAGAGCGGCCCCGCCGGGATCCTGGCCGCCTCGAGGGCGGCGAGGGCCTCCGCGGTCGTGCGCGCCCCCGTCCATTCGGACACGCGGGCGGAGATCACCTCGCCGTGGTTGCCGCGCGCCTCGTCGTCCTTGTAGCGGGGATCGCTGAGCCACTCGTCCTCGCCGAGGAGCTTGGCCCAGCGGGCGAACATCGGGTTGCCGATGGCGTAGGCGATGATCCAGCCGTCCCTGGTCCGGTAGAGGTCGGACGGCGCCGACGTCTGGCCCCGGTTCATCGTGGCCACCCGGTCCACCTCGATGATCTGCTGCTCGACGAGCGTGGGGTTGTTGAAGGCGACGGCGGTGCGGAGCAGGGCGCCCTCGACCTTCTGGCCGCGCCCGGTCTTCTGCCGCGCCATCAGGGCAGCGAGGGTGCCGAAGGCGGCGAGCGACGCCGTGCCGCAGTCCACCCAGGCGACGGCCGCCCGCATCGGCTGCTCCGGCGTCCCCGTGAGGTAGGCCGATCCGCACATGACCTGGCCGATGCCGTCGAAGCCGTGCTTGTGGCTCCAGGGGCCGCCGGCGCCAAATGCCGTGACGGTGGTGAGAATGATGTCGGGCTTGACCCTTCGCAGGCTGTCCAGGTCCAGATCGAGCGAGCGCAGCACCTCGGGCGGCAGGTTGGCGACGACCACGTCGGCGGTGGCCACGAGCTTCCGGACGATCTCCCGCCCCTCCGGGCAGCTCGGGTCGAGCGTCATGGCGCGCTTGTTGCGGTTCATCACCAGGAACATCGCGCCCACCCCGTCCTCGCCCACGGGGGCGACCCACCGGTCTTCGCCGCCGCCGCGCCGCTCGATGCGGATCACGTCCGCGCCGAGGTCCGCGAGCAGCGCGGCGCAGTACGGCCCCGCGATGTAGCGCCCGAAGTCGAGCACCCGCACGCCGGCGAGCACGCCGTCGCCCTGTTCGCCGCGATCAGTCACTGGTCGCCTCCTC
>DATKEI010000007.1:0-9147 GCA_035544455.1 Binatia bacterium
GGCGCCCGGATCGACCCCGTGCGCTTCGAGGTCCTGCGCAACGCGCTGGCCGCCATCACCGAGGAGATGGGCGCCACCCTGCGGCGCGCCGCCTACTCGACCAACATCAAGACCCGCGGCGACTTCTCCTGCGCGTTCTTCGATCCGGACCTGCGCACCATCGCCCAGGCCTTCGCCCAGCCCTCTCATCTCGGGTCGCTCGCCCACATCGTGCCCCAGGCGATCCGCGC
The DNA here is from genome assembly GCA_035544455.1 of Binatia bacterium. Taxonomy (GTDB): domain Bacteria; phylum Methylomirabilota; class Methylomirabilia; order Rokubacteriales; family CSP1-6; genus DATKEI01. The sequence continues at coordinate 231 of DATKEI010000007.1, forward strand.
CTACGGGGCCGAGGAGCTCGCCCCGGGAGACGGCATCCTGATCAACGACCCGTACCTCGGGGGAGTCCACCTGAACGACATCACCCTCATCGCGCCCGTCTTCACCGATGAGGGCTCCCCGCACGAGCTCATCGGCTACGTCGCCAACATCGCCCACCACGTGGACGTCGGGGGCGGCGCCCCCGGGAGCATCGGGGTCTCGAGCGAGATCTACCAGGAGGGCCTGGTGATCCCCCCCGTGCGCTTCGTGGAGCGCGGGCAGATCAACCGCGACATCTTCGCGCTCATCCGCGCCAACTTCCGCGGCACGCGCGAGATCTCCGGGGACTTCCGGGCCCAGACCGCGGCCAACCGCCTCGGCGTCCAGCGCCTGCAGGCGCTCGCGCGACAGTACGGCGCCGCCGAGCTCCGCCGCTACCTCGACGAGCTCCTGCGCTACACCGAGCGCCGCACCGCCGTCGCCTTCGCCCAGTTCCCCGACGGCCGCTTCGCCGCCGAGATGCTCATGGACGGCGACGGGGTGACGGATACGCCCGTCCGCCTGGCCGCGTCGGTCGAGATCAACGGCGGGCGCATCGCCGTCGACCTGACCGGCTGCGACGACCAGCGCCCCTCGCCGACCAACGCCACCTCGTCCCAGACCTACTCCGCCGTCGTCTACGTGCTGAAGTGCCTGATCGATCCGGACATCCCGGTCAACGACGGCTTCTACCGGCTCGTCGACATCCGCAGCCGGCCCGGCAGCGTGGTGTGCGCCCGGCACCCGGCGGCCGTGGCGGCGGGCTGGGAGATCGCGATGCAGCTGTGCGACCTTCTCTTCAAGGCCCTCGCCCCCGCCCTGCCGGAGCGGGTGGTGGCCGGCACCAAGGGCTGCGTGTGCAACATCGCCTTCGGCGGCGTGGACCCGCGAGGCGGCGAGTACTTCACGTACTACGAGACCATCGCCGGCGGCTACGGGGCCACCCTCGTCAGCGACGGGATGGACGCGGTTCAGGCCCACTTCCAGAATACCGAGAACGCGCCGGTGGAAGAGACGGAGGCCAGCTACCCCGTGCGCATCCTGCGCTACGAGCTGATCGAGGACTCGGAGGGGCCGGGGCGCCACCGCGGCGGCCTGGGCGTGCGCCGCGACTACGCCTTCCCCGGCCATGCCCCGAGCTTCTCGATCCTGTCCGACAAGGCCCGCTTCGCTCCGTGGGGACTCTTCGGCGGCGAGTCCGCCCGCCCCGCGCGGTACGTGCTGAACCCCGACGGCGAGGCCCGCGCGCTGCCCTCCAAGATCACCTTGAAGCTCCGGCCCGGCGACGTGGTCAGCGTCCAGACCCCGGGTGGCGGCGGGGCGGAGGCGCCGTTCGGGCGGGACCCGGCGGCGGTGGCGGAGGACGTGGCGCAGGGCAAGATCTCGGCGGCTCGCGCCCGCGACGGATACGGCGTGGTGATCGAGGCCGGCGGCACCGGCGTCGACGAGGCCGCCACCCTGGCCCGGCGCGCGGCACCGCGATGAGCGGACTCCGGATCGGCGTCGACATCGGCGGGACGTTCACGGACGCCGCGTTCGTCGACGAGGAGACCGGGGCGCTCAGCGTGGTCAAGGTGCTGAGCACCCCGGCCGCGCCGGCGGGAGGGTTCATGACGGCGGTGCGCCGCGGCCTGCGGGAGTCGGGCGTGGAGGGCGGCGCCGTGCGTCTGGTCGTGCATGCGACCACGGTGGCCACCAACGCCATCATCGAGGGCAAGACGGCCCGGGTGGGGATGATCACCACGCGCGGCTTCCGCGACATCCTGGAGATTGCCCGCCAGATCCGCTCTCGCCTCTACGACGTGCGCCTGGCCAAGCCGCGGCCCCTCGTGCCCCGGCGCCTGAGCTTCGGTGTGCGCGAGCGGCTGGACGCCGACGGGCAGGTGCTGGAGCCCCTCGACCGCGACGAGGTGCGCGCGGCGGCACGGCAACTGCGGGCGGAGGCGGTGGAGGCGGTCGTCTGCTGCTTCCTGCACTCCTACGTGAACCCCGAGCACGAGCGCCAGGCCAAGGCCGTGCTCGCCGAGGAGCTGCCCGGCGTCTACCTCTCCATCTCCTCCGAGGTCTGCCCGGAGTTCCGCGAGTACCTGCGGGCCTCGACCGCCGCCGTGAACGCCGCGGTGATGCCGCTCTGCACGCGCTACCTGGACGCCCTCGAGACCGAGCTCCACGGGCTCGGCGTCGCCGCCCCGTTCTACGTGATGCAATCGAGCGGGGGCGTGATGAGCTCGGGCGCGGCCAAGGCCCGGCCGGTCTACATGGTCGAGTCCGGGCCGGCGGCGGGGGTGATCGCGGCCGCCGCCTTCGCGGCCCCCCACGGCTTCGACAACGTCATCTCCTTCGACATGGGCGGCACGACGGCCAAGGTCGGGCTGGTGCGCGAGGGGCGGCCCGGCCTGTCCACCGAGATCGAGGTGGGTGGCCAGGCGGTGACGCCGCTGGGCGAGGGGCGCGGCGGCGGCTATCCCGTCCGCACCCCCGTGATCGACCTCGTCGAGGTGGGCGCCGGAGGCGGGAGCGAGGCCTGGATCGACGCGGGCGGCGCCCTTCGCGTCGGCCCGCGCAGCGCGGGGGCCGCGCCGGGGCCGGCGTGCTACGGCCGGGGCGGGACCACGGCCACCGTCACCGACGCCGACCTCCTGCTCGGCCGGCTCAGCCCCGACTACTTCCTGGGCGGCGAGCTCGCCCTCGACGCCGAGGCCAGCCGGGCCGCCGTCGAGCGCGCGGCCGCCGCCGTCGGCCTCGACACGCTCCGGGCCGCCGCCGGGATCGTCGAGATCGCCAACATGCACATGATCGGCGCCATGCGCCTGGTGTCCGTCCAGCGGGGATACGACCCGCGCGACTTCGTCCTCGTGGCCTTCGGCGGGGCGGGTCCGCTCCACGCCAACGCGCTCGCCCGCGAGCTCGGCGTGCCGGCGGTGCTCATCCCCCCGAGCCCGGGGATCGCCTCGGCCATCGGCATGCTCATGACGGACATCTCGCACGAGTTCGCCGCGACGCGGCGCCAGCGCCTGGCTGATCTGACCCCCGCCGACCTCTCGGCCCTCTTCGCCGACTTCGCCGCGGCGGGCGAGGCCGTGCTCGGCCGCGAGGGAGTGCCGGAGGATCGCCGCCGCATGCTCCGGAGCGCGGAGCTGCGCTACCACGGGCAGTCGCACGAGCTTGCGGTGACCCTGCCGCCGGGCCCGCTCGACGCCGCGGCCATCGAGCGGCTGCGATCGGAGTTCCACGCCGCCCACGAGCGGGCCTACGGGTACGCCGCCCCCGAGGACGCCATCGAGCTGGTCACGGTGCGCCTGACCGCCCTCGGCCTCGGCGCCCGGCCGCGCCGGCCGTCCCTCGCGAAGACCACCGGGGATCTCGCCGGCGCGCTCAAGGGCCACCGCCCGGTCTGGTTCGCGGAGACGGACGGCTTCGCCCCCTGCCCGGTGCTCGACCGCGCCCGCCTCCGCCGGGGCGATGTCGTGCCGGGGCCCGTCGTGATCGAGGAGCTCGACTCGACGACCCTCGTTCACCCGGGCTACGCGGCCGAGGTCGACGAGGTCGGCAACCTCCTCCTGACCCGGACGTGAGCGAGGTGGCGCGGCGCCCCGTCCCGTGCCACCGGTGTCGCGCTCTTGCATTTTTCACGAGCTGCGCTAGACTTGCCGCACTCATCGGAGCGCGGCCCGCGCGCGGCGCGCCCCGCGCCATGCCGCGCTTCGGTTCACTCGACCACGTCTGGGAGGGGCCATGCGGATTGTCATCGATCTCTTGAAGACCCGGTACGTCCCCATCTTCCTCGCAGTGGGCCTGCTCGCCCTGACGGCCACGCTGGCCGGACGGACGTCCGCGCAGGCCCCGATCAAGGAGGTCCTCATCGGCGAGGTCCTGCCCCTCACGGGCAACTTCGCGACCCTCGGCCAGCAGTACCTCTGGTCGGGGCAGACGGTCGAGGACATCGTGAACAACGACTACCCCGACCTCTCCGTCCCGCTCGGCCCGGGCAAGGGCTTCCCCGCCTTCGGCGGCGCTCCCCTGAAGCTGGTGATCCGGGACGACCAGAGCCGGGGCGACCTCGCCCGCACCCTCGTCGAGCAGCTGATCACCGTCAACAAGGTGCACTGGATCAACGGGGAAGGGACGAGCGGCAACACCTCGATCATCCAGCCCGTGGCCGAGAGCTACGGCATCCCGCTCTCCTGTAGCCCCTGCGCCTCCCCCACCTTGACGGAGAAGGGGTTCAAGTGGTTCTGGCGGACGGGGCCCAACGACCGGACGATGGTGGCCAGCGTCTTCGATTTCCTGAAGGACTGGCCGAAGAACGGCGGCCCCGGCGACCTGAAGACCGTCGCGATCTTCACGTGCGACAACCTGTTCTGCCAGGACAACTTCAAGATCGCCCAGGATCTTGCCCCCAAGGCGGGCTTCAAGCTGGTGTCCGAGCTGACCACCAAGACCGGCGCCACCACGCTCGCCTCCGAGGTGCAGCGCCTGCAGGCCGCGAACCCCGACATCCTCTTCTTCGTGCAGTACCCGGCGGAGACGGCGGTGTTCCAGGCCGACGCCAAGCGCGCGGGTTTCATGCCCAAGGTGATCGCGACCAGCAACGGCGCCTACTCCGACCAGACGTGGCTCGAAGCCCAGAAGAAGACGAACGGAGGCGCGGGCTGGCTGGGCCGGGACCCGACGGCCATCGACCTCGCCAGCAAGAAGCCGAGCTGGAAGAAGGTCAACGAGATCTACCGGAAGTACAGCCGCGGCCAGGACATGGGCGAGCTCGCCATGCGCGAGATCACGGGGATGCTCTGGGTCGCCGACACCATCAACCGCGCGAAGTCGGTCGAGCCGGCGGCCCTGGCCAAGGCCGCGGCCGAGACCAACACCAGCCCGGACCAGATGATCATCGACTACAAGGGCATCCGCTTCGACAAGAGCAACCAGAACGTGCTCGCCAGCGGCGTGGTGACGCAGATCGGCTGGAACGGCGAGAAGCACACGATCTGGCCGTGGGCCCTGGCCAAGGAGGCCGGGTACAAGGCGATCTACCCGAGCCCGAGCTGGGCCGATCGCGACAGCCAGCCCAAGCCGAGCCGGTGACCGCCGCGGCATGACCGAGCTGCTGCAAGCCGTCGTCAACGGCCTCCAGATGGGGGCGCTCTACGCGCTGGTCGCGGTGGGGCTCGCCATCATCTGGGGGCTGATGGAGATGGTCAACTTCGCCCACGGCGAGTTCATGATGCTCGGCATGTTCGGGGCCTGGTGGCTCAGCAGCACCCTCGGCCTCGATCCTCTGATCGCCATGGTGCCGATCGCCCTGGTCATGTACGGGCTGGGCGTGGTCGTGTACACGCAGCTCATGCGGCGCGTCCAGCGAGGCGACGTCTTCGCCCAGATCTTCGCCACCGTGGGCCTGCTCCTGTTCCTGCAGAACACCGTCGTCGCCGGCTTCACCAGCGACTACCGCTTCGTGAGCGATACGGTCCTCGCGCGGCTCTCCGGCGTGAACATCGACCTCTTCGGCATCAGGCTCGGCCTGCCCCTGCTCATCGCGGGTCTCATCGGGCTGGCCCTGTTCATCCTGCTCTACCTGCTCATCGACCGGACCGAGATCGGGCTGTCCCTGCAGGCCACCTCCGAGGACCGCGAGGCCGCCATGCTGGTGGGTATCCACCCCCGGCGCATGTTCGCCATGGCGTGGGGCCTGGGCGCGGCCCTGGTGGCGGTGGCGGGCGTGATCCTGGCCAACTTCTTCTCGGTGTACCCGCAGGTCGGCCTGCAGTTCACCGTCCTCGCCTACGCCATCGTGGCCCTCGGCGGCTTCGGCAGCATCCTCGGCACGCTCATCGCCGCCCTCCTGGTGGGGGTGGTGCAAAGCGTCACCGTCGTGTACCTGGCGCCGGCCTTCAAGGACGCCTTCGTCTTCGGCTCGTACCTCCTGATTGGGCTCGCGCGCCCTCAGGGGCTGTTCGGACGCTTCTAGTCTGAACACCGATCCGCGCGGGCCGCGTAGGGGAGGGACGGGCGCGTGACCACGCCGGCGGCGGCCCCGGCGCGCCGGCGCGGGAGCGCCCTGGGCTGGGCCGCGGCGCTCACCGGGCTGACCGTGGCCATCGTGTACCCGATCCCGATCCAGATGTCGGGCTACACGTACTTCCAGACCGTCGGCTTCCTGGTCTTCCTCTACGCGATGCTCGGCATCGGCTGGAACTTCATCGGCGGCCTGGCCGGGCAGTTCGACTTCGGGCCCAACATATTCCTCGCCACCGGAGCCTACACCGCCGCGCTGCTCGCCGTGCACTTCAACTGGAGCCCCTGGCTGGGCTTCGTGGGCGCGATCCTGGTCTCGGTGGTGATCTGCGCCCTCATCACCTTCCCCGTCACCAAGCTCCGCGGCCACTACTTCGCGATCGCCACCGTGGCCATGTGGATGATCGCCCAGCCGATCGGGGCCACCTGGGAGCTCATCAACGGCAGCCGGGGCCTGTTCATCCCCATGAAGCCGGCGACGGGCCTGGGCGAGGCGCTGATCACGCTGCAGTTCCCCGGCCGGAGCAAGGGCCTGGTGTACTACTACATCGCGCTCGGCCTGTTCATCGCCACCGTGGTGCTGTTCCGCACCGTGGAGCGGTCGAAGCTCGGCTACTACTTCCGGGCCATCCGGGACGACCAGGAAGGCGCGGAGGCCATCGGCATCGACAGCCGCGTGTACAAGACCGCGGCCCGGTGCCTCACCGCCGCCGTGTTCGCGACGGGCGGTGTCGTGTATTGCTTCTGGGCGCAGGCGGTGTTCCCCGATCAGGTGCTCGAGATGAACTGGGCGATCCTGCCCATGATCTGCACGGTGCTCGGGGGCCTCGGGCGCCTGTGGGGACCGCTGCTCGGCGCGATCATCCTCATCCCCATCGCCCAGGTCATGAGCGCGACCCTGGGCGCGGGACCGCTCGCGGGCCGTGGCCTCGACGTCATCGTCTACGGCATCATCATCATGGGCGTGGCCGCGGGCCGGCCGAACGGGCTGCTCTCCCTGCCGTGGGCCCGGTGGTTCGGCCGGACCCCGGCGCCGGGGTCCGGTCGCGCCGCCGCCGGCGCGGTCGAGGACGCGCCGGCGAGGCGCTGACGCCATGGCTCTCCTGTCCCTCGACCACTGCACCAAGCGCTTCGGGGGCCTGGTGGCCAGCCGCGACGTCTCGATCGAGATCGCCGAGGGTGAGATCGTGGGCCTGATCGGCCCGAACGGGGCAGGCAAGACAACGCTCTTCAACTGCATCAGCGGCCACTACCACCCGGAAGAAGGCCGCGTCGAGTTCGCCGGCCACGACATTTCGCGGACCCGGCCCGACCGCGTCTGCCACCTCGGCATCGCCCGGACCTGGCAGGTCGTGCGCGTGTTCGGGCGCATGACCACCCTCGACAACGTCATCTGCGGCTCCCTCAAGCGGGAGAATCGGCTGGGGCCGGCCCGGGCCCGGGCCGAAGCGCTCCTGGCCTTCACCGGCCTGCACGGCAAGGAAGACGTACTCGCGGCCAACCTGACGCTGGCCGACAAGAAGCGGCTCGAGATCACGCGGGCCCTCGCCACTCGCCCGCGCCTGTTGCTGCTCGACGAGGCCATGTCGGGCCTCACCGCCACCGAGACCGCGGAGGCGGTGGAGCTGGTGCGGCGGATCCACAGCGAGTTGCGCCTGGCCATCTGCGTGGTCGAACACGTGATGGAGGTCGTCATGCCGCTCTCGCATCGGGTGGTGGTCCTGGACTACGGCGAGAAGATCGCGGACGGCCCGCCCGAGGATATCGTCCGCAACGAGCAGGTGATCAAGGCCTACCTGGGGGACCACTACGCTGGCCAGGCCTGAACCCGCCGCGCCTCCCGCCGAGGCGCTGCTCGACGTCCGCGGGCTCGCCGTGGCCTACGGAACCGGGGTGATCGCCCTGCAAGGGGTCGCGCTGCAGATTCGCGCGGGGGAGGTAGTGGCGCTGGTGGGAGCCAACGGCGCCGGCAAGTCCACCCTGCTCAAGGCCATCTCCGGGCTCATGCCGGCGCGGGCGGGGGAGATCTGGCTGGGCGGCCAGCGGATCGACACGGTGGAGGCGCCGGACCGGGTGCGCCTCGGCATGGCGCTCGTGCCCGAGGGGCGGCGCCTGTTCAGTCGGCTCACCGTGCTCGAGAACCTCACCCTCGGCACCGCCACCAACCGCGACGCGCGCCACCGCCAGGAGATGCTGGAGCGCGTGTACGACCTCTTCCCCCGCCTGAGCGAGCGCGCCGGACAGCGCGCCGGGACGCTCAGCGGCGGCGAGGGCCAGATGCTCGCCATCGGCCGCGCCCTCATGTCGAGGCCGCGCTTCCTGATGCTGGACGAGCCGAGCCTCGGCATCATGCCGCGGCTCGTGGACACGATCATCGCGGTCCTGCGACGGCTGCACGAGCGAGAGGGCATGACCATCTTGCTCGTCGAGCAGAACGTGCCCTCCGCCCTCGGGCTCGCCCAGCGGGGCTACGTCCTGCAGACCGGCCGCGTGGTCATGGAGGGCTCGAGCCGGGAGCTCCTGGGCAGCGAGCTGGTCCGCAAGGCCTACCTCGGCATGTGAGCGGGGGCGACCCGCTCCCGGCGCCCCTCTCCCCTTGCCGTCACGGCCGTAGCCCGCGGTGATCTTGTCGCGGATGAGGCCGTCGATCTCCGCCGCGGAGAACCCGGCTCCGGCCAGGATGGCCCGGGACTCCGAGCCCAGAGGCGCGGTCCGCGGCGCGGGTCGGAAGCCGGCGGCGTCCATCTCCACGGGCAGGGCCAGCGCGCGCACCTCGCCCACGGCGGGATGGCGCAGGTCGTGGAGCACCCTCACCCGGAAAGCGCACCCCCTCACCCTGCCCTCTCCCCCTCCGGGGGCGACCGGGGGCGAGGGAACCGCACCGAC
>DATKEI010000008.1:0-3050 GCA_035544455.1 Binatia bacterium
GTGTCGTGAAACACCGCTCCCCCGTGAGGATAACCGGGGTCGGCGCTGGTCAGGGCGTTGATGCCGGTCCCGTTCTCGAAGTCCCGCCGGGGCCAGATGCCCTCGACCACGACCACTCCGCGCTGCTGGCCCTCGCGCGCCGCGGCGTGGACCATCACCTCGCCGCGCGCGTTGCCGATCACCAGCCGATCGCCCGGGGCGATGCCCATTGCCGCGCAGTCGCCGGGGTTCATGAGCGCGGTGGGCCGGCGCTCGCGCGCCCGGGAGCCCGGCGTCTCGGTGAAGGTCGAGTTCAGGAACGTGCGCGCCGGCGCGGCCACGAGGCGAAAGGGCCGATCCGGGGTGGCTCGATCGATCGCGTCGAAGTGGTCGGGCAGCGCCGGCATCTCCTCCCATCGCCCGCCGAAGGACTTCCAGTCCGCCCGGAAGTGGAAGCGGCGGTCGGACGTGGCGAACCCGTCGAGGAAGTGGGCGGTCTCGAAGGGAAGCGCGCAGTCCTGACCGCCCCGGCGCCAGTTGGTCTCGGCGTCCCACATGCCGGAGGCCCGCAGGGTGTGGTCCATGATCTCCCACGCCGTCATCGAGAAGCCCGCGTGCGTGGCGCCGAGGCGCTCGGCCAGTCCGCAGATCACCGCGTGGTTCTCGCGGCACTCGCCGGGCGGCTCGATCACCTTGCGGGCCACCTGGAAGTATGTGTGGCCGCTCGCCGTGTAGAAGTCGTCGTGCTCGACGAAGGTGGTCGCGGGCAGCACGATGTCGGCGAAGGCCGCGGTCTCCGTCATGAACTGCTCGTGGACGCAGAGGAACAGGTCCTCGCGGGCCAGGCCGCGGTGCACGAGGCCGAGCTCCGGACACACCACGGCGGGATTGGTGTTCTGCACGATCATGGCCGTGACGGGCGGGCCATCGCCGAGGGCCGCGCGGTCCCCGGTGAGGATCGGGCCCAGGCGCGACTGGTCGAGGGCGCGGATCGACCGATCGGCCAGATCCAGCCCCTCGATCAGCGTGCGGTCGAGCGGATAGATCGAGGTCTGCCCGTACAGGGCGCCTCCGCCGAGGTGCTGCCAGGCGCCGGTGACCGCCGGCAGACAGCTCACCGCGTGCATGTTGGCGGCGCCGTTGCGGGAGCGGCTGAAGCCGTGGTGACAGCGGATGAAGCTCCGTCGAGTGCGCCCGTAGAGCCGCGCGAAGTCCGCGATCTCCGCGGCGGTCAGCCCGGTGATGGCGGCCGCCCACTCCGGGGTCCGGGTGCTGACGTGCCGGGCGAGCTCGTCGGGGCAGTCGGTGTAGCGCCGGAGGTAGTCCCAGTCGGCGAAGCCCTCGCGGAAGAGCACGTGCATGACGGCGCAGGCGAGAGCGCCGTCGGTGCCCGGCCGGACGGCGAGGTGCCGGTCGGCGCGCTCGGCGGTGCCGGTGCGGTAGGGATCGACCACGACCAGGGTGGCCCCGCGCCGCCGGGCCGCCATGGCGTGGCTCATCACGTTGACCTGGGTGTTCACTGGGTTGCCGCCCCAGATCACCACGAGGTCGGAGTGCTCGTCGATCTCGCGCAAGTCGACCCCGCGCTTGGCGCCGGTGCCCGCCGCCCAGCCGGTGTCGGCCAGGGTCACGCAGATCGTCGAGAAGAACCGCGAGTAGCGCAGGGCGTGGCGGAGCCGGTTGATGCCATCCCGCTGGACCAGGCCCATGGTGCCAGCGTAGTAGTACGGCCACACCGTTTCCGGGCCGAGGGCGGCGGCGCGGCGCGCGAGCTCGGCGGCCACGGTGTCGAGCGCTTCGTCCCACGACACGCGAGTGAACTGGCCTGCCCCCTTGGGGCCGACACGCCGGAGCGGGTACTGCAGGCGATCGGGGTGGTGGACGCGCTCGGCGTACCGGCCGACCTTCTCGCAGATCACGCCGCGCGTGTAGGTGTTGCGCCGGGCGCCGCGCACGCGGCCGATGGTGCGAGCGTCCAGGCGCTCGATGTCGAGCGCGCAGGTGCTCGTGCAGTCGTGGGGGCACACGGAGGGGACGATGTCCAGGGTCGCCAGAGCGGAGCGGCCCGGGCCGGGCGCGATCGCGTCGGTCATGGCCTCGAAGATACCCTCGGGCCCGCCTGCTGACAACGCGTGGCTGCGGAGAGCGAGGTGGCTCGGGCTGACCGCGCGGCGTCCGGGCGCGCCGCCCGCCGGCCGTCAGCGGAGCTGGATGCCGAAGTGCTCCGCGGTCCGGCGGTTGTACTCATCATCCGGCAGATCCGCGCCCATGGCGATCCACTCCTCGTCGCTCATCCGGGCCCGGCCGTCGGAGAAGCCCACAGCGTCCTTGCCGACCCGCCAGCGCAGCCGGTACTCGGGGGCGCGGATGGCGCCGAGGATGCAGCGCGCCACGTCCTCCGGCGTCGACGGATCGCGAAAGCCGGCGGAGTAGAACTTGCCGTTCCGCCGCATCAGGGGCTGGTAGGGCGATGTCTTGTCGTAGCGCGTGGCCGCGGCTGAATTCTCGAAGATGCTGGTCGTCACCACGCCTGGCTCCACGTTCACCACGCGCACGCCGAAGCGCCAGACCTCATGGGCGAGAGCCTCGCCCGCGCACTCGAGCGCCCACTTGGACGCCGAGTACGCGATCTGGTTCGGCATGGCGATGAGGCCGGCCACGGAGGTGACGTTGACGATGGCGCCCTGGCGCCGCTCGCGCATGCCCGGCAACACCGCCTGGATGCAGCGGATGGCGCCGAAGTAGTTGGTCTCGAACATGGCGCGGTGCTCGGCCTCCGGCGTGAGCTCGAGCGGCGTGGCCCCGCTGATGCCGGCGTTGTTCACCAGGACGTCGACCGGGCCGCAGGCCGCCACCGCGCGGAACGCCTCGTCCACGGACGGGGCCGAGTCGACGTCGAGTCGGATGATGTCGACGGGGAGGGCGCCCTCGGCCGCGGCCGCCCGCAGCGGATCCGCCTTGTCGAGGCTGCGCATCCCCGCGAACACCCGGTACCCGTGGCGAGCCAGGTGAAGGCTGGTGGCGAACCCGATGCCCGTGCTCGTGCCGGTGACGACGGCGATCTTCATGGA
>DATKEI010000009.1:0-13257 GCA_035544455.1 Binatia bacterium
CAGTGCTTGCACGCCTTGAGGAGCTCGACCTCGTGCGAGACGAACACGTGCTCGCGGAACCAGCACCGCAGCCTCCCGTTCGCGATCCTCTTGATCGCGTCCCGAACCGCCACGCGAGCCGCTGGTCGCGGCCTGGTTCCCGCGGGCACCTGGCTGCGCCCAATGAGGGCACTGGCCGGACCTGAGACGGCGGACCCGAGGCGACTGGTTGCGGGCAGCGTCCCCGGCTGGCGCCCGGCGATCACACGCCCTGTGCCATCGCTGACAAACGGTTCATCAGCGGCAAGGAGAATGGCAATCCCTGGAACAATCATCAATCGCACCTCGTGGCCTACACGTCTGAGCCAACTCCTCGTATGGACAGCACCCTTCGTGCCAAGCCCTGCGTCGCAATGCTCACGCGAGCTTGCATAGACCGGTGGGCAGAACATTGCCTGCTTTGCGTCGGGCGGCTTCCATTCTGGAGGGATCCTCCACGCGTCACGCCTCTCCTCATCGCGCCGGCGCAAGGCCGTCGCGCAGCGGGCGCGCCACGCTCCGCCATCCGGGACCGGGCCTGGAGCGCATCCTGCCTCCACCAGGCTCCTCCGCTCCCTGGCGGATCACTGGAACGGGACGTGCGCATCGGCCGCGGGGCCTGGTCACCTTGCCGGTCGGCACCCGGCTCAAGCGCGGCAGGCGCGCGCTAACGTGCTCACCGGGGACATCGCGTCCAGCTTTGGCCGGATGGTGGCGGCGTACGGCGAGGGGCCGGTGGTGCTCGAGCGGGCCGCCCCGGCCCGAGGGGGGAACCGGGGCCGGCGCCCGGGAGTTGAGCTTTGGAACTCGAAGCTTGACATCTGGGCGATTTGACTCCAGATTGTCGCGAAATTCGGCCCCTGCTGTCCGTGGCAGAGGCGCCAAGGTCCTCCGGATGGGCTACGTCACGCACCGTGTCGCTCGGAGCAGCGCTGTTCACTCTGCGGTCATTCCGGGAGCAATCTGCGGTCGCCTGGCGGCGAGAGCCTCCGCCGCGACCAAAAGGGGAGGGTTCCATGGACAAGCGTCACGGTAGTCATCGCACTCACCTGAGCCGGCGCGATCTGTTCAAGGTCGGCGGCACCGCCCTGGCCGCCGCGGCGGCGGGCCCCTACGTGCTCGGCGTGCGGCCGGCCGGCGCGGCCACCCCGAAACCCGGCGGCGAGTTTCGCTTCCGGGGATACACGCCGCCCCACTTCGACCCGCACCTGACCGCGTCGTACACCACCATGATCAATCTGTCCTTCACCCACAGCCGGCTCCTGAAGCACAAGGCCGGCCCGGAGGTGAAGCCGGGCACGTTCGAGATCGTGGGGGATCTCGCCGAGTCCTGGACCCAGCCCGATGAGAAGACCTACGTCTTCAAGCTCCGGAAGGGCGTGAGGTGGCACAAGAAGCCCCCGGTGGACGGGCGGGAACTGACCGCCGAGGACGTCAAGTACACGTTCGACCGCTTCACCACCATCAAGGGCAACGCCAACCAGCACATGATGGCGACGCTCGCCGCCACCGAGGTGGTGGACAAGCACACCGTCAAGTTCACCCTCAAGGAGCCCGACGCCTTCTTCCTCGACTTCCTCGCCAATCCCATGGCCCTCTGCATCGTGGCGCGGGAAGCGGTGGAGACGTTCACCGACCTCAAGAAGCCCGAGGCGGTCATCGGCACCGGCCCCTGGATGCTGGAGGGCCACGAGCCCAAGGTACGGACCACCTTCGTCCGCAACCCGGATTACTTCATCAAGGGGCTGCCGTACATCCAGCGGATCGAGGGCATCGACTTCAACGATCCCGCGGCGCGGCTGGCCGCCTTCGTGACCGGCCAGATCGACGCCGGCCCCGAGTTCCCGGGCATGATGATCCGCCGCCAGGACTGGAAGCTCATCAAGGAGCAGCGACCCAAGCTGCGCTACGTGGAGTTCCCGTCCAACGTCATGACGCACGCCGGGATGCGGACGGACAAGGCGCCCTTCGGCGACATCCGGGTCCGCCGCGCCCTCTCGATGGCCATCGACCGCAAGGCCGTCCTGCAGGCCACGGCCGAGGGGGTCGGGGTCATGAACCCGCCCATCCCGGCCGGGCTCGTGTCCCTGGCCATCCCCTACGATCAGCTCGGCGAGGGCCTGAAGTGGGATGCCTACAACCCGGCCGAGGCCAAGAGGCTCCTGGCCGAGGCCGGCCACCCGAACGGCTTCAGCACCACGCTCGAGTACGCGACCTACGGCTCGCAGGAGCTGATCGACGCGGTGCAGATGGCGGTGAAGTTCTGGAAGGACGTCGGGGTGGACGTCAAGGTGGTCGAGAAGCCCTACGCGGCCTACTTCGCCACCGCCTACCAGGGAAAGCAGGACGCCATGATGATGGGCCCGCAGTTCCCAGCGCTCGACCCCTGGAACTTCATGGCCCAATACCTGCCCGACGAGCCCAAGAACCAGAGCCACGTCAAGGATCCCGCCCTCGCGGACATGATCCTGAACACGCGCCGGATCATCGACGACAAGAAGCGCCAGGCGCAGATCTACACCATCCAGAAGCACATCGCCGACCAGGCGTACTACATCCGCTTCCCGTCCGGCGTCTACATCGCGGCCCTGGACCCCGCGCTGGAGAACTTCGCGCCCAACCTGGGCTACGACTACGGCGGCCGCATGATGGCCGCGTGGTGGAACAAGTAGGAGTCCCCGTCAGCGCCGGGCGGGGCTCGCCGCCCGCCCGGCGCCGCTCGCGGTCATCACTGTGCTGCGCAAGTACTTCTTCAAGCGCCTGCTGCTCGCCATTCCGTCTCTCGTCATCGCCTCGCTGATCGTCTTCTCGCTGGTCCGCCTCATTCCGGGGGACGTCGTGGTCCTGATGATGGAGGAGAATCAGTACGCCGACGACCTGGAGGCGATGCGGGCCAAGCTCGGCCTCGACCGGCCGATCTACGTCCAGTACTTCGAGTGGATCGGCCGCGCGCTGGTCGGCGACCTGGGAGAATCGCTCTACACCCGCCGGCCGGTCGCCCAGGAGCTCTTGACCCGCGTCCCGGTGAGCCTCGAGCTGGGGGCGGTGGCGATCTTCTTCGCCATCCTCCTGGGTGTCCCCATCGGCATCGTCTCGGCCACCCGGCAGGACACGGCGAGCGACTACGTCGCGCGCGGCGGGGCGATTCTCGGCCTGTCGGTGCCCGGCTTCTGGCTGGGGACCCTGGTCGTGGTGCTGCCGGCGATCTACTTCAAGTGGAGCCCGTCCATCCAGTTCACCAAGCTCACGGACGATCCGTGGCGCCACGTCGCCCAGTTCATCCTGCCCGGCCTGCTCCTCGGCATCGGCTCGGCGGCCTCCATCATGCGCCTGACCCGGACCCAGCTCCTGGAGGTGCTCCGCCAGGACTACGTCCGCACCGCCTGGTCGAAAGGCATGAGCGAACGCGTGGTGGTGCTCAAGCACAGCCTCAAGAACGCGCTCATTCCCGTCGTGACCGTGCTCGGCATCCAGATTGCCCAGGTCCTGAGCGGCACTGTGATCTTCGAGTCCATCTTCGGGCTCCCCGGCATGGGCCGGTTCCTCTTCGACGCCATTACCGAGCGTGACTACCCGGTCATCCAGGGCATCAACCTGGTCGTGGTGACGACGGTCGTCGGCGTCAACCTCATGGTGGACTTCGTGTACGCCTACCTCGACCCGCGGATCCGCTTCTGAGGGGGGCCCTGAGCGATGGCCAACCACGTCGTGGTCGCGACTCCCGTCGATTGGCCCGAGACCGCCCGTCGCCCCGGCGCCCTCCGCCGCACCCTCACCGCCGCCGCCCGCTTCGCGCGCGCCAAGCCCTTCGGGGCGGTGGGGGCGGTCATCATCCTCGCCCTCCTGGTCATGGCGGTCTTCGCCGAGTGGATCGCGCCATACACCTACGATCAGCAGATCCCCGGCGCCCGACTCCGGGCTCCCGGGCGAGATTTCCTCCTCGGCACCGACAACGTGAGCCGGGACATCTTCAGCCGCATCGTGTACGGAGCCCGCGTGACCGTCACCGTGAGCTTCGCCACCGTGTTCCTCGGCAACCTCCTGGCCGCGACAGTGGGGATCACGAGCGGCTACTTCCGGGGCAGCTATGACATCGCCGTCCAGCGGGTGGTGGACGCCTGGCAGGCCTTCCCGTTCCTCGTGATCATCCTGTCCCTCCTCGCCGTGCTGGGGCCGGGGATGCTCAACGTCATCCTGTCCCTGTCCATCCTCGTGGCCGCCGCCGCGTCGAGGGTCATCCGGAGCGCGACCCTCAGCGTGGTCGAGAACCAGTACGTCGAGGCCGCCCGCGCCCTCGGGGCCGGGCACTCGAGAATCATGCTTCGCCACATCCTGCCCAACGTCACGGCCACCATCGTCGTCATCACCACGATCGGGCTCGGCGGCATCATCCTCGCCGAGTCGGCCCTGTCCTTCCTGGGCTATGGCGTGCCGCCGCCCCATCCGTCGTGGGGCTCGATGCTGTCGGGCTCGGGGCGAACGTACATGTATCTCGCGCCCTGGATGGCCATCTGGCCGGGCGTGGCCATCTCACTGGTCGTCTTCGCGTTCAACATGCTCGGCGACGCGCTGCGGGACGTCCTCGACCCACGCCTGCGCGGGACCCGCGGCGGGCCAGCCCGGTAGAATCCGCGGATGCGCGCGATACCGCGGCGGAGACTCCGGACTGGACCCGGTGCCGTGGCGGCGCCGACAGGACCAGACCGCCGTCGCCCTCGACGCTGCGGCTTTCGCGGTCCTTCGGGTGAGAAGGCGGGCACACCCACCATGCCAAAGGGGTTACAGGTCGCCCCGTAACCCCTTGACAATTTGGAGCGGCCGACCGGATTCGAACCGGCGACGTCCAGCTTGGGAAGCTGGCATTCTGCCACTGAATTACGGCCGCTCGACGTCCCCTATTCTAGTGCCGATGGCCGCCATGTCAACGCGCGCGCCGCGCCCGGCCGGGCGCGGCGCGCAGGTCCCCGCCGCTACTTCGCCGACATGTCGTAGGCCTTGATCAGCTCGTCGCTCCGGGCCTTCCACGTCAGGCGCTTGCTGGCGCCGTAGAGGTCGATCTGCTGGTAGAGGGGCACCGCCGGCGCCTCCTCGACCCAGAGCTTGTTGATCCGCAGGTACTGATCGCGGCGCTTGCCCTCGTCCATGATGGTCTGCGCCTCGTCCATCATCCGGTCGAAGTCCTCATTGTGCCAGTTCACGAAGATGTTGCCGGAGCGGAAGAGAGGCTGGTACACGGTCTCGGCGTCCACCGTCGGCGTGCCCCAGCCGATGAGCCACATGGGTCCGGCCTTGTGCACGTAGACCATGTTGTTCAGGTAGTTCACGAACTCGAACGTGCGCAGCGTCGTCCGGATGCCGGCCTTGGTGAGCTGCCCGGAAACCGCCTCGGCCACTTCCTTGTCGCGGACGTAGCGGCCCTGCGGGCCGTTCAGCACGATGTCCACCCCGTTCGGGAATCCGGCGTCGGCCAGGAGCTGCTTCGACCGCGCCAGGTCCATCTTGATCGGCTTGAGGGCGGGGTCGAAGCCGAAGTGCATGCTCGTGAGCATGGTGGCGATCCGCACGCCCTTGCCGTCCAGCACGTTCTTGATGATGTCGTCGGCGTCGATCGCGTACGAGATGGCTTGCCGCACGCGCTTGTCGGCGGTGGGCCCGGCGTACGGCCCCTGCACCTTGTGCTGGGCGTCCATCTGGTGCGTGTAGAACATGATCTGGATGGTGCGGATGCTGGGCGCGGTCGACAGGAAGAGCTTCGGGTGCCTGTCGATGACCGGCGCCAGGTGGGGCGGAATGTTCACAGCCACGTCGATCTCGCCGTTCTGCAGGGCGGCCACCCGCACCGCGTCGTCGGGAATGGGCCGGAAGACCACGGTCTTGATCTTCGCGGCGCCGCGCCAGTGATCGGGGGCCGCCTCGAGCACGATCTCCTCGTCCTTCGACCAGCGGACGAACGTGTAGGGCCCGGTGCCGATCGGGCCCTTGGAGATGAAGGCGCTGTCCTTGTCGGCGTAGGCCTTGGGCGGGTACATCGAGGCCTGGCGGAAGCCGAGAGCGGTCGCGAAGATCGGCCAGGGCTTCTTCGTGTGGACCTTGACGGTGTGCGCGTCCACGATCTCCACCCGGTCGATGGGCAGGAGCGAGGAGCTGCCGCGGAGCTTGTTGGCGGGGTTGGACACCCGCTCCAGGCTGAACTTCACGGAGTCCGCGTTGAAGTCCTCCCCGTTGTGGAACTTGACTCCCTTGCGCAGCTTCACCTCCCACGTGGTCGGGGCGACCAGCCTGGGCATCTCGGCGGCCAGGCCCGGGACCAGCTTGAGATTCGGGTCGCGCTCGACCAGCGTGTCGAAGATCTGGGCTCCGAGGTTGGAGGCCGGGGTCTCCTGCTGGTTCATCATGTCGAGCGTGCTCGGGTCCACGCCCTGGGCGATGACGACCTTGCCCTCGGGCGCCGCCGCGGCAAGCCCGGGCCCCGCGGCGATCAGCGACAGCGCCGTGAATAGACGGATGTATCTCATGTGGTTTCCCTCCGGGAGTGGGGTAAAGCGAAGAGTTGCCATACTCTATTGGCCCTCCAGCAGGCTGTCAAGGAGCGCGGACTGTCAAGAAACGCCCCGGCGCCGGGGGAAGATCCCGCCCTACGGGATCGGGCCCCGTTCCCACTCTCCCCCGACCACTCGCCGGAGCCCGGCCGCGTGGGAAAGGGCCTCGGCGCGAGTCGCGACGAGACCGAGGGCCTGGGCCTCGCGGACCAGCCGGAGCAGTCGCCCCACCTCCGGGCCGGGGGTGAGCCCGAAGGCGTGCATGAGGTCCCCGCCCCGGAGCAGCGGCGCGGCCTCCGCTCGGGCCTCCTCCTCCCGGACCCCCCCCATGAGGTCGCGCAGCACCGAGCCGCCCGCCCCGCGCCACACCGAGGCCGGCGGATCCCCGCGGAGCCCGGCGGCGTCGGCGGCGGCGAGAACCAGGAGATCGCGCGCCTCGTCCCCGAGGTCGCGGAAGAATCGATAGCGGGCGCGCCGGGTCAGGAGCCCGGCGTGGCCGAGGTGCATGGGGCGCAGATGCTGACGCACGAGCCGCTCGACGACGGCCGTCGACCGCCGGGACAGGCGCAGGCGGTCGGCCACGGCGGCGGCGCGCTCCGCCCCGAGCACGTCGTGACCGAGGAACCGCACGCGGCCGTCGACCTCGGCCCGGGTCTCGGGCTTGGCGATATCGTGGAGCAGCCCGGACAGCTTGACTCCCCCGCCCCGGGTCAGGCCGTCCCCGAGGGGCTCGCCCAGGTGCGCGGCGAGGGGCTGGCCGCCAGGCGCGAGGGCGGCGGCGTCCGCCACCAGGGCGTCGGCGGCCTCGACCGTGCGGAGCGAATGCTCCCAGACGTCGAAGTGGTGCGGCAGCGGCTGGGACGTGGCGCGCATGGCGAGGCTCTCCGGGAGCAGGATGGCCATCGCCCCCACGGTATCGAGCATCCGGAGCCCCGCGCCGCTTTGCGCCGTTTCGAGGAGCCCGACCAGCTCCTCGCGGATGCGCTCACCCGCCACCGCGGCCAGCCCGGGGGCGGCCTCGCGCGCCGCCGCCTCGACGCCGGGCGCCATCGCCCACCCGGGGCGCAGGGCGAGCCGCACCCCGCGCAGGATGCGCACGGTGTCGTCGGCCAGCGCGCGGGGTCCGGCCAGGCGGACCGTCCGCCGCGCGAGATCGGCGACACCCCCGGTGGGGTCGACGACGGCAGCGCGCCCCGCATCCGCGAGCGCGCCCACCGCGACGGCGAGGGCGTTCACGGTGAAGTCCCTGGCGCGCAGGTCGTCCTCCAGGGTGGGCGCCCGCAGGTCGACGAGGTCAATCTGCACCGGCCCGGCCACGCGGCAGGCCCCCCGCGGCTCGTCCAGGACGACCAGCGTGGCGCTCAGGCGCGCGGCGAGAACCCGGCCGAGGGCGATGGCGCCCCCCGGCACCGCCAGGTCCACGTCGCCGGCGGCACCGCTCGCCAGGATGTCGCGCACCGTGCCGCCGACGAGCCAGGCGGGCTGGCCGCGCCTGAGCGCCGCCACCGCCGCGAGGACCTCGCGCGCCTCCGGCGCGAGCGCGGCCGCCTCGAGGACGGCCGGCCCGCTCACGGCAGTCCGAGCAGGCGCGCGGCGTTGTCGCGGAAGATCTTGCGGTAGACGGTCAGGGGCAGGCCGCGCTGCCAGAGCGCCTCCCGCTCCTCCTCGTAGGGCCAGGGCAGGTTGGGAAAGTCGCTGCCGAAGACGATCCGGTCCTGCCAGCGCAGGAGGTCCTCGCGCCGGACGTCGATCGCGTTGAGCCGGGCGATGCCCTGGTGCTCCGGCCGGCACGGGGCAAAGGCCATGGTGGTGTCGAGGTGGAGGTGGGGGCAGCCATCCATGAGGCCGAAGAACTCGCGCGTCTCGAACGAGCCCATGTGGGCCACGACCACGCGGAGGGCGGGGAACATCGCCATGACGCGGGCGAAGCGCGGGAACCCGTCGTACTCGTTCGGCCAGGGCGCGGTGCCGACGTGGATCAGGAGCAGGGCGCCCGCGGCGAGCAGGCGCTCGTACACGGGGAGCACGCGCGGGTCGTCGGGAAAGAAGCGCTGCACGTTGATGTGAACCTTGAAGCCGGCAAAGCCGTGCCGTCCGAGCGCCTCGTCGACCACGTCCATCATGTCGGGATCGCCGGGATGGAAGGTCCCCAGCGGAATCCCGCCGGTGACCTCCTCCCGGGTGGCCGCGAGCCAGGCGTTGATGTCGCGGGCGATGCCCGCCTTGTGGGCGTAGGAGAAATAGACGAAGCGTTCCACTCCGTGGCCAGCGAGAGCGCTCGCCACCGCCGCCGGATCGGTCGGGTGGCCGAGCCGCCACGTCGAGTGCTCGGCGAACCAGCGCCGGATCGCGCGCGCGAGCCACGCCGGGTGCAGGTGCGTGTGGATGTCGATGTACCGGAAGTCGGCGGGCCATCCCGGCGGCGGTTCGGGCGGAGCGGTGGCGGGGTGGTCGCCGCCCACGGTCATCGCGCGCTCACCACGAAGCGCCCGGGCCAGCCGGCGACCTCGACGCCGGCGCGCACTCGCCCGGCCCGGTGCAGGCGCTCCACCGCCGCCTCGACCTCCGGGCGCGGGATGGAGAACAGCCGGGCCATGACGGCGGGCGTCGCGTAGACCGCGGCATCCACGTAGCGCGCGCAGACGCGCTCCACGGCCACGGCGCGGGCGAGTCGCCGGCCGGCGGCCACCTCCCCGGGCAGCCAGCGCTCGACGAGGTCCCAGCGGTAGGAGAAGCTCGGCTCGTCGCGCTCCTCGGTCTTGACGATCCAGAGCCCCTGCTGGAGCTCGGCCATGCCCCTCTCGAACTCGCGCGTCCGCGACGGATCGAGCATGAAGCAGTCGGCCCGCAGCCCGCGCGTGTACTGCGGCGACTCGCGGACCAGGCTGTCCATGATGCGCTTGCCCACGGCGGAGAGCCGTCCCGCGCGGTACTCGGCCACGTAGTCGCGGGCGCGCTGCCGCCCGCGCACCAGGGCGTAGAAGGCCGGGAACAGGTCGAGCGCGACCAGGAGAGGCCGCCCCTTGAGGAGCTTGCCATAGTAGACGTGGCGCCGCGCGGCCAGCCGGTCCTTGAGCCCCCAGGCCAGCCCGATGCCGGCGTCGTGGTGCGAGCGCCGAGGCCAGCGCGGGTCGCGGCGGCCCACCACCGCCTCCCACAGGCAGGGCAACCCCTCGGCGAAGCGGTGGAAGGTCGAGCAGAGTCCAACATCGCCGACGAAGGCCACGGCGGCGCGATCCGACCGGATACGCAGCGCGGGCCGGCGGCGGAAGCGCGTCTCCCGCCGGGCGACGAGAGGGCGGCTCTCGAGGGGGAACGCGGCGACGGATGCGGTCCGGCCCGCCGCCACCGCCCGGCGGGCCGGACCGCGGGCTGCCCGGTCAGGGGAAGACGAGCCCGCTCTCGGTGACGCGGTACTCGACGATGTCATCGCTCTTGGCGCTGCCGCGGTGCTTCACCACGCAGGCGAAACGGCCGAGGCGCGACCCGATCCGCTCGCTGCCCATGATGACGATGGTGTTGGCCACGGCGCCGACGTCCCCGCTGGCCACCTTGCGCGAGATCAGGTGCTCGATCTGCGTCTCCTCGGTCGTCACCAGGAGGAGCGACGTCACCCGCTCGTGATCGTACCGGTGGGCGTCGATGAACGCCCGGTGCTGCCAGACCGGCATGCAGATCTCCATGCCGAGGGTCTCGCTGTCCCGGTGAATGACCGTGCGGTAGAGCTGGTCGAACAGGTAGGGCTGGATGTAGTCGCCGGGCACGTCCATCGGCTCGATGCCGTCCACCGCGATCCGGCGGCTGCCCGCCCCCAGGTGGAAGTAGACGAAGGGCCGCACGGTGTACAGGGCGTGGTTGTAGACCGCCTTCCAGTTCCAGTCGAACTCCGGCCCGTCCCCACTCTGCACCTGGTAGTCGCGCAGCTTGCCCACCCACGGCAGGGCGTCGCAGTAGTGAGCCTCCATCTGGCCGGCGGGCGGGAACGGATGCGCCATGGGCGTCACGCCGTGGGTCCAGCGCCCGAGCTCCCAGCCGTACAGGCGCCGCGCGTACTCGTGATGCTGCTGGGAGTCCCCGCGCGCGTTCATGTCGAACAGCAGTCCGGCCCGGCCGTCGGCCTGCTGCCCGTGGGCGGCGAAGGTGAGGCCGAGGTGCGTCTTGCCGATGCCCGTGGCGCCGTAGACCACGGTGAGCGTGCCGGGCAGCAGACCGCCGCCAAGCATCTCGTCGAGGCGGGCGATGCCGGTCGAGACGCGCGCCGTCACAGCGGCGGATTGTACGGGCGCCCCGGGACGCCGGTCAAGGCCGCGCCCGCGCGGGACGCGGCCGCCGACCCCGGTCGGGCTGACCACCGCGAGGCGGGCGGCGCACCGGCCCACCGAGCGGTGCCCGTCGCTTCCCCGACGCGGGGGGTCCGGGGTAAGCTCGTCGCCGGCACGAGAGGCCGCGCCATGCCCCGCGAGGGCACCCGATGCGCCCCTGCGCCCGAGGAGGACCGTCCGATGTCTCTGCGCGACGGATTTGGCGCAGCGGCGGCCAGGTCGGACTGGAGCGGCGTGGAACGGGACATGCTCGCCGTGATCGGCCTCGAGAAGCTGCTGGCCGTGGAGCGCGGCACCGTCGAGACCGGCTCGCCCTGACCTCGCGGGCGCGCCTCGCGACCCCTTCCGGATCCCGTCGGGCCCCGGCCCGTCCCGGCCAGGGCCGCCTGGCCAGCAGGCAGGCGCCTGCCGAGGCCAGCGCGCGCTGCCCCGGCGCGGCGAAAGACCTCCGGAACACCGGGCGACGAGCCAGGGTACGATCAGGGTCGTGAACGCGACCATGGGCGCTTGCCGCCATCCGAGCGAGGCGATCACCCGGGCGCTGGCCATCGGCCCCCGGGGCGAGGCCCCGTCGTGCCTCCCGCGACAGGGCGACGGACCCACGAGCGACGGCGGGTTCCGTCGCACGAGATGATGATGAGCGGCGAAGAGGCGGCGCCCCCGTCGCCGCGTGGGCGCCGCCCGCCCTTCACGGTTGCCCTCGTCGGGCTGGTGGTGGTGCTCACCGCCCTGACCGGCCTGGCCATCGGCGGACTGGCCTGGCGCGAGACGCGCGTCATCTCGCGCTCGCTCGTGGAGATGGCGATGGCCCAGACCGCTCGGCTCACCGCCGGGCAGGCCGCCCGCTTTCTGAGCGACGCCGAGTCCGCCGTCCAGCTCGGGCCCGAGCTGGTCGCCCAGGGCCAGCTCGACCCCTCCGACACGGCCGCCATCTCGCAGTTCACCATCGCCGTGCTGCGCTCCCGTGCGGATCTGAGCTGGGTCAGCTACGGCGATCGCGGCGACCGCTTCGCGGGCGCCTGGCGCGACGCGGACGGGCGCGTGTATCTGAACCACAGCTACCCGTTGAACGGCCGCATCCGCCTGGAGGAGGACGAGATCCTGGCCGACGGCGGGCGCCGCCTCGTGCGCCGGTCAGACGACCACGGGTATCGGCCCCGCGAGCGCCCGTACTTTGCCGCCGCCGAGCGCGCCCGCGCCGTGGTGTGGACCGAGCCCTACGAGTTCTACGCGGGAGGCGGGCTCGGGATCACCTGCGCGGCGCCTGTCCTCGACGCGGCGGGGCAGGTCCAGGGCGTGTTCACGGTCGACTTCTCCCTCGACCGCCTGGCGAGGTTCCTCGGGACGCTCGACGTGTCGCAGCGCGGGCGGGTCTTCCTCGCCACCCGGGACGGATCCCTGCTGCTCGGGCGCCAGCGCGGGCCCGGGATCGGCGGGGACGCCGCCCTCGACGCCAACCTTGCCCACATCATGACCCGCCACATCGATCCCGATCGCGAGACCGCCTTCGAGTTTGCGCACGGCCCCGAGATCTATCTCGGCCGCGCGGCTCCGCTCGTCGTCGGCAACCTCCGGTGGCTGGTCCAGGTGGTGGTGCCGGAACGCGACTACATGGAGCCCATCGACGCCCAGGCGCAGCGGACGATCCACCTCGGCCTGCTCGCCCTGGCGCTGGCCCTTGGCGGCGGGCTCCTCATCGCCCGCTGGATCGCCCGCCCGCTGCGAGAGCTGGCCGAGCAGGCGCGCCGTATCCGGCAAGGCGACCTCGAGGTGACCATCGCGCCGCGGAGCCGAGACGAGATCGGGGTGCTCGCCCGCGCCATGGGGGACATGGCAAAGGCCCTTCGCGATCGCGATTTTATCCGTGAAACCCTCGGGCGCTACGTCAACCCAGAGCTCGCCCGGCAATGTCTCCGCGATCGCACCGCTCTCCGGCTCGGCGGCGAGGTCCGGGAGGTCGCGGTTCTCATGTCGGACATCCGCGGCTTCTCCGAGCTGTCGGAGCGGATCGGGCCCGAGGCGCTGATCGCCCTCGTGAATCGCTATCTGGCCCGGATGACGCCCATCATCGTGGGGCACGGGGGCACGATCAGCGACTTCATCGGCGATGGAGTCCTCGCTGTCTTCGGAGCGCCGATCACCCATCCCGACGACGTCGAGCAGGCCGCGCGCTGCGCGCTGGGCATGCAGCGGGCCATGCAGCTCGTGAACACGGACAACCGGACCCTGGGCCTACCCGAGCTGGCCATGGGCATCGCCGTCCACGCCGGTCCGGTCGTCGCCGGCAACATTGGCAGCCCGGACCGCGTGAAGTACGGAGTCCTGGGATCCGCGGTGAACCTCGCCTCCCGGATGCAAGCCCTGGCCATCGGGGGCGA
>DATKEI010000010.1:0-6657 GCA_035544455.1 Binatia bacterium
CCGTTCTGGTTGGCCACGAAGGCCTGGTCGGCGTCGAGGCCCGCCTTGAGCATGGCGGCGATGTCGGTGCTCGACACCTTGGCATGCTCGCCCTCGTCCCACACGACGGGCAGCGCGTCGAGCGCGGTCTTGGCCTCCCACCACGTGTCGGCCACGACGGCGACCGCGGAGTCGCCGACCGGCACCACGTGCCGCACGCCCGGCATGCTCCTGACGGTGGCCGCCGCGAAGCTCTTGACCTTGCCGCCGAAGACCGGGCAGTCCTTGATCGCGGCGTTGAGCATCCCGGGCAGCTTCAGGTCCATGCCGTAGACCTGGGCGCCGGTCAACTTGTCCATCGTATCGAGGCGCTTCACCGGTTTGCCGATGAGCTTCCAGTCCTTCGGGTCCTTGAGCGGAACGTTCGCGGGCGGGGTGATCCTGGCCGCGGCCTCGGCCACCGTGCCGTACGTCGTCGTGCGGCCGGAGGGACGGTGGGTGACGACGCTGCTGGCGGCGCTGCACTCGGAGGCCGGCACTCCCCAGGCGTCGGCGGCGGCCTGGATCAGCATCGTCCGCGCGGTCGCGCCGCCCTGGCGCACGTACTGGTGCGAGTCGCGGATGCCGCGGCTGCCGCCCGTGGAGAAATCGCCCCACACGCGCTTGCGCGCGACGCTCTGGCCGGGCGTCGGGTATTCGGTCGTCACCTTGGACCAATCGCACTCGAGTTCCTCGGCGACCAGCTGGGCGAGGCCGGTGAGCGTGCCCTGCCCCATCTCGGAGCGGGCGACCCGGATCACGACCGTGTCGTCGGGGCGGATGACCACCCAGTGGGTCACCTCGTGCGCGCCGCCCTGGGCGCGGACGACACTGCCGCCGAACGGCAGGTTGAGGCCGAGGGCGAGCCCGCCCCCGATGGTGGCGGTGCCGATGACAAAGGAGCGGCGATCGATCGTCCGGGCGCTGGTGATCATGGCATCGCCCCCTTATGCCTTGGCCGCGGCGTGGATGGCCTCACGCACCTGCTGGAAGGTTCCGCAGCGACAGATGTTCGTGATCGTCCCGTCGATGTCGGCGTCGGTCGGCCTTGGCTTGTCCTTCAGGAGCGCCGCCACCGCCATGATCATGCCCGCCTGGCAGAACCCGCATTGCGGCACCTCGTTGTCCAGCCAGGCCTTCTGCACCTTGTGCAGGACGCCGCCGGTGGCGAGCCCCTCGATCGTGGTGATCTGCTTGCCTTCGGCCGCGACCACGGGTATCGCACAGGAGCGGATCGCCACCCCGTCGAGGTGCACCGTGCACGCGCCGCACTGCGCGATGCCGCAGCCGTACTTGGTGCCAGTGAGACCGACCTGCTCCCGGATGACCCACAGCAAGGGCGTGCCGGGAGTGACGTTGACGTTGACCGACCGGCCGTTGATCGTGAAACTTGCCATCGCGTCCCTCCCCCTGGACCGGAATTGCTGGCACTGTCCGCTATTGTCCTCCCCAAGGCAAGCCCTCTCGCGTCAGACGGCAGGTGCGAGAACAGCCCGTGTGACGCACCGCACTACGCCGCAACAGGTCATTCGGGCTCCCGTTTCCATCCCGGGGTTAGTGAGCGGGCCGCGCAGCTGGATCCAGCGGGGGCCACGCCCCGGCCACTGCCCCGCCCCGCGGCCGGGCGGCTCCGGCACCCCGTGTGTGGGTGGGCGCGGAGCCTCGACGGATCCGGCTTCTCGGCGTGCCGCGTGGTGGCGTACGGTTTCGAGTCGCGATCGAACGCGCTCTCCCCCGCTCCGTGCGCACTGAGTCGCTTGCGGGCACCGATGGAGCCCCGACGATCGGGGGCGCCTGTTGACATGCGACGGGATCCGCAGCATTCCCCGTCGCCGTCCGGTGCGGGTACACTGGTTGGGTGCCTGGCCGTCGATGCGCGGTGGGTAAACACCTCCGCAGCGCCCGTCCCGCCCTGGTGTCCCGAGTCAGAAGCTCGTGGACTCGCGGCGCCGGGTGGGGTGGGAGTCCTCCCCGCGGGACCGTCTCGTCTGCGGATTGCCGAAGACCCCCACGACCCATCTCGTGGCCCCATTGAGTGCCGGGAGCGCTCCGCGACTCAGCGTGTTCCGCGGGGAGGACTCCCACCCCACCTGGCGCTCTGTCGGCACGTTTCTGACTCGAGACACCAGTTCCGCCGCGGTTGCCCTGTCCGCTTCTGGCCTGTCCGCCTCGGCATGGCCGATGGAGGAGCCGACGATGCGCCAACTCCTGCGCGTGTTGCTGGCCTCGCGAGAGGCGTGCGCCACGGTTACTGCGCGGCGACGAGCCGCGCCGACGCTCCGCCCCGCCATCCTGCTCACCGCGATGGTGGCGCTGCTCGCCGTCGGGTGCGCGCGCCACTCCCTCGTGCCCCAGGAGCAGGCCGCCGCGATCCAGAGCCGGGACCGGGCACTGGCTGCTCACTCCGCGGTCATCCACGAGGCCATCCGGCAATCCGGGGAGCCCGGAGCGCTCGTCTTTCTCGACGCCGCGGACAGCCTGGTGATCGTGCCGGGCACCGGTCCCGCCGACGCCTGGGCGCGACACACCGCCTCCACCGCGGGCGACCCCGGCGGGCGCGCGGCGGTGCCGGCCGTCGTGAGCTTCGTGTCCCGGGCGGATGTGCCGAAGGGCCCGGAGACGCTCGCGGTGGCCGTGCTCGAGCAGCAGCTCGCGGACCGGCATGCCGCGGAGGCCCGCGCTCAGGCCCTGGGGACCGCCTTCGAGACCGCGCTCCGCGACGAGCAGCGGCGCACGGAGGAACGGCTCGCGGCGGCGATGGCGCAGGTGGCGTCCATCCAGCGGGAGCTTTCCGATGCGATCGCCGCGACGCGGCAGGAGACGCAGACGTCGGTGGCGGCGAGAGCGGATCTGGACAAGGCGGTGAACGCCCTCGCCCAGGAGCTTGCCGCGGATCGCCGGTTCACGCTCCAGACCGCCCAGCTCGGCTGGCTCAATCACGAGCTGAACGTCGAGAATGCCGGCCTCATCCGGAAGGTCGCGGCGAGCAGCCAGGAGCTGATGGCGACCTCGGCCCGGCTGGCCGACACCATGCGCCAGCTGTCGGAGAGCCTGGGCCGTCAGCTCACCGAGCTCGGCGAGCGACTCGAGACCATCCAGAAGAACGTGGGCGCCATCAAGTAGGCCGGACATGCCCCTCGGCCGGACCGGCGCGCGATATCTGAGCCCCCTGGTGGCCATGCTCGTGGTCTCGCTGCCCGCCATCCCCTTCGCCGCCGGTTCGCCGGCATCGGCCGATGACGCAGAGGTCAGGAGGCAGCGGGAGGCGGTTCGCGACAAGTACGACCGGGCGCTCCAGAGCGCGGAGGCCCGGATCGCCGGTCTCTATGCGAGGGAACGGGGCGTGACGGCCGGGCGCGCCGAGAAGATGACCAGAGACGGCATCGCCGGGCTGCGGGCGACGCTCGGCGCGAGGGGGCAGGGCAATCGACTGGCCCGGATGGCCGAGCGGGCGGCCCGCCAGCCGGCCATGCTCGGCGATCTGTACCGGGCCCAGGAGCACCTCCTGGACGCGGCCGGCCGCGCGTCGGGCGCCGAGCGACGAGCGCTCCGCGACGCGGCCACGGCCCTCGCGAAGAACCTGGAGCTGGTGGAGGCACACCTGGCGACCGCCATCGCGGCGGCCGAGGCGATGGCGGAAAGAGTCGGCCAGTCCGGCGTGTTCGAGAGGGCGAGGGTGACCGAAGAGGTCGCCCGGGAGGCCGGCGATCGGCTCAGGGCGAAGTGGTCCCTCGAGCGAGCGGCCGAGGAGCGCGAGCGCCATCAGCGCGAGCGGGAGACCTCCGAGCGCACCCGGAGACTACCGTGAGGGCGGCCCTCGGCCCGCCCGCCGGTGCAGGAGGCTTCCCGACTCGACCGCGCCCCGCCTCGATCGGGGAGGCGAGGCGGATGGCGGAGACCAAGAAGTCTCGCGAGGGCGCCGGGGAGATCGGCGAACGGCGGCGCGAAGGCCGCGTGGGAGGATGGGAGCGCCACGCCGGAGCTGGCGCCGCCGAGGCGCGACCCGCGCGACCCCCGAGCCACGGCGGTGTCGGTCCGCAGGCCGCGCCGGCGGCGACGAGCGGCCGGTGCCAGATGAAAACGGGCGGGAAGCCTCTCCCCACGTGAGCGATCCCGCCCGTCCCGCCGACCCATCCCTCGCTCGGCTGCGCCGGTTGCTCCCGAGCGCCTGGGCGATGATCCGGCCGTACTGGTTCTCGGAGGACCGCTGGGTGGCCCGCGGCCTGCTCCTCGTCGTGGTGGCGCTCACTCTCGGGATGGTCTACATCAACGTCCTCTTCAACCAGTGGAACAACGCCTTCTTCAACGCGCTGCAGGAGCGGGACGAGACCGCCTTTCTGCAGCAGCTCTTCCGCGTCATCTGGCTGATCGCCGTGTTCATCCTCTTCGCCGTGTACCAGCTCTATCTCAATCAGATGCTGGAGATCCGCTGGCGGCGGTGGCTGACGGAGCGCTACCTCCGGGCGTGGCTGGCGGACGGCGCCTACTACCGAATGCAGCTCGTGGCGAACGAGGCCGACAACCCCGACCAGCGCATCGCCGAGGACGTGTACCTGCTGATCTCGCACAGCGTCGCGCTGTTCATCGGCGGCCTGCGCGCTCTCGTCACGCTGGCGACGTTCGTGGCGATCCTGTGGGGACTCTCGGGAACGCTGACCGTCCCGCTGGGCCGATGGTCTCTCACGCTGCCCGGCTACATGGTGTGGGTGGCCCTGCTCTACGCCATCGTCGGAACGTGGCTCACCGACTGGATTGGCCGTCCGCTCGTGCGGCTGAACTTCGATCGGCAGCGCTTCGAAGCCGACTTCCGGTTCGCCCTCGTGCGCTTGCGCGAGAACAGCGAGGGGGTGGCGCTCTACCGTGGCGAGGCCGACGAGCTCCGGGGGTTTCGCGCGCGGTTCGAGGCGGTGGTCAGCAACTGGTGGCGCATCATGCGCCGGCAGAAGCGGCTGACCTACTTCACCGCCGGCTACGGGCAGGCGTCGTGGATCTTCCCGTCCGTCGTGGCCGCCCCGCGCTATTTCCGGGGGGAGCTGCCCCTGGGCGGGCTCATGCAGACGATCGGGGCCTTCAACCAGGTGCAGGACGCGCTCAGCTTCTTCGTGCAGTCGTACAAGGAGATCGCCTCCTGGTGCTCGGTGGTCGAGCGCCTCGCCGGATTCGACCGCGCGCTGGACCGCGTGCGCGCGCAGGCGGAGGCCGGCGGCGTCCGGCGCGCCGACGGCAGCCCCGGGGATCTCACGGTGGCGGGCGTCGATCTCTATCTCCCCGGGGGGGAGATGCTCATCGCGAACGTCAATCTCTCGGTGGGGCAGGGAGACACCGTGCTGCTGGGAGGAGCGTCGGGCTCGGGCAAGAGCACGCTCTTCCGCGCCATCGCGGGCATCTGGCCGTTCGCCCGCGGGGAGATCTCTGGCGCCCGCGACGCCCGCAGCCTCTTCCTTCCGCAGAAGCCGTACTTGCCAATCGGCACCCTCCGGGACGCCGTCAGATACCCGAGGGCGGCGGAGGGCACCGACGACGATCTGGTCCTGCGCGAGGCGCTCGAGGCCGTGGGGCTGTCCGATCTCGCCGGCCGGCTCGACGAGTCCGGCCACTGGGCGCTTCAGCTCTCCCCGGGTGAGCAGCAGCGCGTCGCCTTCGCCCGCGCCCTGGTCCACAAGCCCGACTGGCTGTTTCTGGACGAGGCCACCTCGGCGGTGGACGAGCCCACCGAGGCGCGGCTGTACGGTCTGATCCGGGAGCGGCTGCCGGGGGCGACCGTGTTCAGCGTGGGCCATCGGACGACCCTGCGCCCGTTCCACGCCCGCCTGCTCGCCGTGCAGGGCGAGGGGGGCGGTCCGCCCTCCGTCGTCGAAGTGCGCATCCCCCCAGCGGATCCCGGGATGAATCGGCCGGGCACCGTGGCGACCGCGTCCGGCTCGTGAAGCCGCGGTGCCGGCCGCGCCCGCCGGCGCGGCCGCGGGGTCACGAGGGCTTCTGGAAGACCTGGTGCCCCCAGAGCCACTCGTCCTGCCAGACCCGGGCGAACCCGAGGGCTTGCAAGCGCTCGAAGGTCGGGCCGAAGTCCTGGATGATGTGCTGCGGCCGATCCGGATCGGGCTCCGCCGCGATGCGTGCATAGAGGTAACCGCCCGGCGTCAATGACTCCGAGAGTTGATCCATCGCCGCCGCCGGATCGACCAGGTGCTCGAAGACGTCCATGGCGGTCACGAAGTCGAAGGCCTGCGGCGGCAGGGAGCCGATCTTGAGATCGACGTAGTTCGCGACGAGCCCGCGCCGCTCGATCCGCTACCGGGCGAAGCGGAGGACGCTCGAGCTGATGTCGGCGAGCGTCACGTCCAGCCCGTGGCGCGCGAGCAGGATGCCCCCGGAACCGACTCCCGCGCCGAAGTCCAGGTAGCGGCCACATCCTCGCTGCCGCGCGAAGTGGAGGGCCGTGACGTGGGCCAGGGGCGAGGCGTCGTCGGCGAGGCCGTGCCACCACATGAGCTCGAACAGGACGGTCTGATTCTCGTCGTAGAAGCGCTCGATCGACTGCCGGTCGCCGGGAGCGACCCGCGCTTCCCACTCCCGCTTGAGCGTGGCCACGGCCTCCGCGCATCGGGATCGGATCTCCCCGGGATCGCGGCTCTGTGT
>DATKEI010000011.1:0-2002 GCA_035544455.1 Binatia bacterium
CGCACTGTTCACGATCACCGATCTACGTGTTCACCATCCCGATCCTGGCGTTCACCATGAGCGATCGGAGTGTTCACGTTGCACCGATCCGCGCGTTCACGTTCGACTGATCCGGGCGTTCACGTTCGGCCGGTACCAGCAGGCGTAGGTGTGCCGCAGGTCGTGGAAGCGGATCTTCCGCAGGCCGGCCTGGGCCAGGACGCGATGGAAGGCCCGGTGGCGGAGATTGTCGCCGTTGAGCGCCCCGCCTGCCTCGTTGCAAAACACTCAGTCGGGAATGTGGCCCGGCCCCATCCGCGTCGGAGCGCTTCGCCCTTCCGGGCTATCAGCAGTGCCCGGAGCGTGTCCGTGAGTTGTCCCGACATGTCCACATGTCCACCCGGCGGGTCTTGCCGTTCTTCGGTGTCGTGATGCGCCCCGCCACGAGGTTGCGGCGGACCTCGCCCGCCCCCCGATGGCGCCGGTGACCGCATCGAGCAGATATCCGAACACCCCGAGCGCCGCATCAGGAATCGGCAGCACGCGCGAGACCGAGGAGTTGAGGATCACCCGGCTGCCGTCGCCGAAGAACGGCTCCCAGACGCTCGAGACCAGACGAAGCTGGTAACCGGCCAAGTACCCGGCAATGCTGGCGCCGACGAGAGCAAGCGCGAGGATCGGCAGGCGCTGCAACCAGGCCGACGGATTCGCGCTCCACCCGGGCGGCGTCAGATCGGCCATGGCTACGCGCCCGCGCCCCCGCCCGCCGCGGACCGCCAGGCGACCGCGAAGGCCGCGCCGAGCACCGCGGCGCCACCGGCGAGGGCGAGCGCCAGCCAGCCCCGATGCATCGAGGCCCAGAGCTGCCAGCTACGCGACTTGGCCCGATCATCGAAGTTGCCGTGGGCCCCGTGGTCGCCCCGGACGGGCTCCCACAAGTTGTCGATCCGGTCGGGTTCGCGACGGGCTCCTCGATCTGCTGGGCCTCGCCTGGCAACCGCTCCACGCCAGGTACCGATCCGCCAGGCGCGGCGCGATCTTGTTGCCCACGATCGCGATGACGGTCGGCATGCCGACATAGAGCTCGGCGCGGTGGTGATCCGCCGCCCACACAATCGCCCGCGCGGCGACCTCGGGCTGGAAGATCGGCGGCACCGGCTGCGGCTGGCGCGGGAGCCGTGACTTGACCCACCCGAACTGCGGCGTGTTCAATGCCGGCATCTGCACCTCGGTCACGTGGACCCGGCTGCCGTCGTGCAGCAGCTCGCAGCGGAGTGAGTCGGTGAAGCCCTGGATCGCGTGTTTCGCCCCGCAGTACGCGGCCTGCAATGGGATGCCCCGGTACGCCAGCGCCGAGCCCACCTGCACGATCACCCCGCGATCGCGCGGCAGCATCCGGCGGAGCGCCGCCAGCGTGCCATACACGTAGCCGAGGTACGTCACCTCCGTCACGCGGCGAAAATCCTCGGGGGTCGTGGTCTTGATGGGCGAGAAGACCGAGGCCATCGCATTGTTGATCCAGATGTCGATCGGCCCGAGGCGGGCCGCGGCGGCCGCCTCGACCTGATCGGCATGCGCGACGTCGGTCGGCAGCACCAGCCCCTGGCCGCCGGCCTCCTCGACCTCGCGCCGGGCCGCCTCGAGGCCATCCCGACCACGCGCCAGCAGGCCGATGCGGGCGCCGCGCACGGCGTAGGCACGCGCCACGGCGCGCCCCACGCCCGCGGAAGCGCCTGTGATCACGACGACTTGAGAGTTCGAAGGCATGCGCTCCTCCCGCCCGGGCATGAGGCAACCTCGGTGCCAAGAGACATGCACCCCGGTTGACGCGAGTGGATGCGGCCCTGTATCGGGATACTGGGGGTCCCCCTGTCATGTCCTCCGACCGGGCTCCTCGTTCTTCCGGACCTGCGACGGGCGTCGTATGGTCGGTCCGCGGGCAACTCGGGCACACATTTTGCTCTCGGCAGAGGTCATGCTGCGAGCAGCCCGCCAGAGGTGGACCGGGAAAGATGCGGCGAAT
>DATKEI010000012.1:0-4219 GCA_035544455.1 Binatia bacterium
ATGGTACGACATTGGGCATTCCGCGAGAGCAGACGAGCCGACAGTGCCAGTCACACGAGAGGGGGATCCGAACATGGGGACGGGTGCAGAGCTGTGCGGGAAGACCCTGGTCGAGGCGGCCGCGCTGCTGCGGCGGCGCGAGCTGTCACCGGTCGAGCTGACCCGCGTGGTCCTCGATCGAATCGGCGCCCTCGACGGCACGCTCCACAGCTTCATCACGGTCACGGCCGACTCTGCGATGGAGCAGGCCCGGGCGGCGGAGGCTGAGATCCAGCAAGGTCGGTATCGCGGGCCGCTCCACGGGATGCCCATCGCGGTCAAGGACCTCTGCGCCACCAGGGGCGTCCGCACGACCTGCGCCTCGAAGATCCTCGCGGGCTGGGTGCCGGATTACGACGCGGCGGTGGTCGAGAGGCTGAAGGCCGCGGGGGCGGTCATCCTCGGGAAGCTCGGGATGACGGAGTTCGCGTACGGGGGCTACCACCCGAGCGTGCCGCCACCGGTGAACCCGCGGGCCCCGGATCGGTGGCCGGGCGCCTCTTCGAGCGGGTCGGGCTCCGCCACCGCGGCCGGGCTCTGCTTCGGCTCCCTCGGCTCCGACACCGGAGGCTCCATCCGGTTTCCCTCGGCGGCCTGCGGCATCGTGGGAGTGAAGCCGACATACGGGCGGGTGAGTCGCCATGGGGTGTTCCCGCTCGCCGCCTCGCTCGACCACATTGGCCCGATGACCCGGAGCGTGGCCGACGCCGCCGTGATGCTCGGAGTCATCGCGGGGTTCGATGCGCGGGATCCAACGACGCGACGCGAGCCGGTGCCCGACTACCTCGCCGCCCTCGCCGGTGGTGCACGCGGGCTCCGCATCGGGGTGGACGAGGCCTTTGGCACCGAGGGGACGGAGCCGGAGGTGAGCCGTGGCGTCCTGGCCTCGGTGCGCGTCCTCCGCCAGCAGGGCGCCGACGTCCGGGACGTGCGCGTCCACGGTCTCGAGGTCGCCGCCCGGGACTGGTACGTGGTCTGCGCGGTCGAGGCCGCGGTGGCGCACGAGGGCACCTTTCCGTCCCGCGCCGCCGACTATGGCGCCACCTTCCGCGCCCTCCTTGAGGACGGCGTCCGCGTGGGCGGGGTCGAGTACGCGCGGATCCAGGAGGCGCGGCAAGCGGTCTGCCGGGCCATCGACGATCTCTGGCAGGAAGTGGATCTGCTCCTTTGCCCGTCCATGCCCGCCCTGCCGCCACCGGTCTCGGAGACGCCGCCGGACGCGATCCTTGGACGCGAGCGCGTCGCCCCGTTGCTCCGCTTCACCGCGCCCTTCGACTGGAGCGGGAGCCCGACCATCTCCGTCCCGTGCGGAGTGAGCGACGCCGGGCTCCCGCTGAGCCTGCAGCTCGTCGGCCGCCACGGCGAGGAGGCCACCGTGCTGCGCGCCGGCCATGCCTACGAGGAGGCCACCGACTGGCATCGGCGCCCGCTCCCGGTGTGACCGGCCCGCGCCCCGCGGTGACCGCGCGCCCGCGGGGCCCGCCGCCGATCGCGTCAGCGGGGGGGCGTGAACGCGAAGTAGGAGCGCGGATTCTCCTCGGTCATCGTCGTGATGCCCGCCTCGTCCACGCCCGCGCTCCGGAGCATGGGCAGGAACTCCGTCACGAGCCGGCTGTAGCCGCGCCCGCCCCGGCCGGCCAGGTCGCGCCGCCGGGCGGTGTCCTGGGCCAGGAGGATCTGCTTCACGAACCCCTTCTCGATGAGCCGGACGATCATGTCGACACGCTGCTGATCGGTCATGTCGTCGGGGTTCCCGATGCGGTCGAAGCTCAGATAGGCTCCCCGGCTGGCCACGGCCAGGTGATAGTCCCAGGACTGGTTGGTGTCCATGTGGGAGACGGCGATGCTTCGCGGTGGCACCCCGCGCTCGGTCAGGAAGTCGACCTCCTCCGGGGCCAGGGTGCCGTCGGTCGTGTGGGTGTAGATGGGCACCCCGGTTCGCTGGTGGACCATGGCCGCGGCCGCGAAGACCTTGAGCTCCGCGGGGAGCGCCGTGCGCGCGCTCCAGCCGATCTCCCCGATGACGCCTGCGCGGGCGCCGGTCATCGCCGTGCCCACCAGGATCTCGTGCTCCATGATGGCGGCCAGCCGGCCGACGTCGCCCGCATGAACGAGCGGGGGCAGGTGCTGGCCGAAGAACCAGCCGGTACTCCCGATGATGTTGACGCCCGTGGCTCCGGCGATGCGCGTGAGGGCGTCGAGGTCGTGGTTGGTGTCCACGGTGGACAGCTCGCCGATCCCCTTGATGCCGGATGTCCGGGCCAGCGTGAGTTCGGCTGTCATCTCCGCCTCGTCCTTCAACGTGAGATCGGGATCCCCCCAGATCGGGCAGTGATCCTGGATGACGTGCTCGTGGGGCGAGGTGAAGCCGAGCTCCGGAGGGTTGATGTCGCCGAGTACGGTGCGGATGACCTGCGCCATGAGGTGGCCTCCTGGTGTCCGGTTGGTGTCAGGGAGAGGTGCCGGTTGCACGGGCGTCGCCGCGACGGCGGCCGAGATAGGCCTCGAGCACCTGGGCATCGGCGAGGAGCGCTGGGCCCCGGCCGCTGGCCACGAGCTGGCCCGTCTCGAGCACGTAGGCCCGGTCGCACGTCTCGAGGGCCATCCACGCCATCTGCTCGACGAGCAGGATGGTGAGCCCCTCCTGCTTGAGCCGCGCGAGGGCCGCGAAGACCTCCTGGACGAGGATCGGGGCGAGCCCGAGGGAGGGCTCGTCCATCATGAGCAGGCGCGGGTGGGACATGAGGCCGCGTGCGAGGACGAGCATCTGCTGCTCGCCGCCGGAGAGCGTGCCCGCCTGTTGCGGCATGCGCTCGGCGAGGCGGGGAAAGAGGGTGGTGAGGCGGTCGATGTCCGCGGCGAGGCTCGGCATTCCGGGGCGGCGGCGGACGCCATAGGCGCCGAGGACCAGGTTGTCGCGGACGGTCTGGTCGGGAAAGACGCGGCGGCCCTCGGGGACGAGGGCGAGGCCGCGGCGGGCGATGCGGTACGCGGGCTGACCCGTCAGGCGCGCGTCGCCGTAGGTCACCTCGCCCGCCGACAGACGCACGAGCCCCATGATGGTCTTCATGAGGGTGGACTTGCCGGCCCCATTGGCGCCGACCACGGCCACCAGCTCGCCGTCGCCGACCTCGATCGAGACCCCGCGGAGGGCGTGGACGTGCCCGTAGTGGACATGGACGCCCGCGACCCTCAGCACGCGACGGCGCTCCGCGGGCGGCCGAGATAGGCCTCGATGACGCGCTCGTCCTTCTGGACCTCCTCGGGCGTCCCCTCGGCGATCTTCACCCCGTAGTCGAGGACGGTGACGCGGTCCGAGACCTCCATCACCAGGTCCATGTGATGCTCGATCAGGAGCACGGTGACGCCGAAGTCGCGGATGCGCCGGATCAGGCCATCGATCACCTGGATCTCCTGGCTGTTGAGCCCCGCCGCCGGCTCGTCGAGGAGAAGGAGCACCGGGCGGACGGCGAGCGCGCGGGCGATCTCGAGAACGCGTTGCTGCCCGTACGGCAGGGTGGTGGCGATCGTCTCCGCGTGCTGCTCGAGCCCGACCTCGTGCAGCAGCGCGAGGGCGGAGTCGCGGAGGATCCGCTCGTCCTGCCGGAGGCGGGCGGTGGACAGGGCGGCATCGACGACCCGGGAGCGGCACGAGAGGTGGGAGCCGGCGAGGACATTGTCCAGCACGCTCATCTGGCCGAAGAGCTGGAGATTCTGGAAGGTCCGGGTGACCCCGGCGCGCGCCATCGCGTGGGGAAGCCAGCCATTCACGAGCTGGCCCTCGACGAGGATGCGCCCGTGCGTGGGCCGGTAGATCCCGGTGACGAGGTTCACCACCGTGGTCTTGCCCGCGCCGTTCGGGCCGATCAGCGCGAAGATCTCGCCCTCGGCGACCTGAAGGCTGACGCTCGAGAGGGCGGCGAGCCCACCGAAGCTGATGGACAGGTCGTCGAGGACGAGGAACGCCACGGAGCGCGGGTGGGGCGCTAGTCCGACTTCAGCCAGTCCGACAACGGCTTGAATCGTCCCTTCTCGAGCCGGACCCAGAAGCCCTGCTTCTGCGTCTCGTGATCGGCGCCGATGGTGAGGGGCGGCAGGATGCCACTCTCCCAGCCCTTGATGGACTCGAGCGCCGTGATGAGCGCCTCGCGCGTCAGGTTGCGACCGGCACGCCGCGCAC
>DATKEI010000013.1:0-6209 GCA_035544455.1 Binatia bacterium
GCGGATCGCCGAAGCCACCCACCACCCATCTCGTGGCCCCAGTGAGTGCCGTAGCGCTCCCGCGTTACAGGCGTGTCCCGCGGGGAGAGCCCCCACCCCGCCCGGCGCCGTGTCGGCGCATCCCTGACTCGGGACGGGACCCGGTCGGAGCGCGTGTCAGCGCACGCGGTAGGCCTCGATGACCTCGAGGATCCGGGCGCGGGCCGCGCTCCGCACCGCGGGATCGGTGAGATCCTGGCCGAGGTAGTCCTGCTCGACCTCCCACATCTTGACGAAGCGGGGCGGCTGGCCGGCGGGCACCGTCTCGACGAAGGGCGACTCGCCCCGGAGCACGCCGTCCCACGTCTCCCGCAGCAGCGTCCAGAACGGCTGGCGGGCGCGCGCGAAGGCCTGGCCCTCCGCGCACTCGGCGTCGGGGAGGCGCACGTACCAGTTCTTCCCGAGTTCGCGGGCCAGGGGGCGGCGGCCGCCGTCGCCATCGCTGGTCTTGACGTTGTCCTGGCGCTCGAGCCAGCTCCGGCCGTAGATCACGATCCGCGTGCCGCGCTCGAGCGCGTCGTAGTCGGCGCGCCCCATGTCCCGCGTCTCCCGGCCTGGAATCGGCGCGTAGTTCGAGCACGACCACTCGGGATAGGCGGTGTCGGCCGCCCAGCGCGCAGCGCACTGGTAGCGGAGCCCGTCGTCGAGGTTGGTGATCCGCCGCGTCCACAGGCCCGGGGTCGCCCGGAGATCCTTCACCGTCCAGCGGGAAGGCGCCGCGAAGTCGTAGAGAAACGGGGCGTCGTACTCCCAGTCCTCGGCCTGGTGCCTGATCACGCTCCCGGGCCGGACCGCCCCCGCGAGGTCGGTGGCGAAGAGGACCCGGTCGAGGCGGATGCGCCCGGGCGAGATCGCATCGGCCTGGATCCATTCCTTCACTGACTTGTCGCGGTTGACGTCATACACGCGAGCGTCGCGGACGTACCCGGGCCGGAGGCTCTCCACCTCCGTGTAGCTGTAGTCGACAAGGTAGCAGCCCGCCATGTTCGTGATGGCGCTGACCCCGCGCGCCCGCGGGCTCTCCTCGGCGCGCCCGGACGAGCCGCCCATGCCGACCACCGCTGCGACCACGGTCAGCGCCAGTGCCCGCCGCGCTCCCCGCCTGTCCATGACAACTCCCTCCCTGGCCATCGGTGCGGGCATCGCTCGTCGGGGGCATCACCGTGAGTTAGGTATACCTAACTACCGAGGGTTGTCAACCCCCGGTGCGGCCCCCTCCGTCGCGGCCGCAACGTCCTCGCCGTAGCCGACCAGCTCGACGTAGCCGTGGCCGGCGACCGCGCGGCCGCCCGCGGTCCCTCGCGCCGCCACCGCGCCCTCCCAGTAGCGCGTGCCGACATCGAGCTCCTGGTCGGCGAGCCGCGGCGCGATGTCAAGCACGAGGTCGGCCGACGGCACGGTCATTCGCCATCCCGACGGATAGCGCACGCCGCTCCGCGGACTCGTCCAGGCGCCGCGGGGCTCGACGCGCACGTCGTCGCGGGCCAGCGGCCGCACGCCGCCCGCGGCGTCCACGAGGCTCCCGCCACTCCACGGATCGGCCGTCCCGTCGCGGCGGCGGAGCCGGTAGTACATGAGGTCCCGCGCGTCGTCGAGCTGCAGGGCGAACCAGTCCCAGCCCACGACGTCCGGGCCGAGCGCGCTCGTGCTCCACTCCCGATCCATCCACGCGAGCCCGGCGACGGGGACGATCTCGCCGCCGAGGCGCACCTGGCCCCGCGCCGGCATGCGCGTCAGCGAGTAGTAGAAGGACGCGTTGCCGGGCTCGCCGCCCTTGCGGCTCAGCCCGCGCTCTCCCTGCAGCACCACCGGCTTGCCGCCGTCGAGCGCAAGGTCGATGGCGACGTCGCCGGCGGCTGCGCGCAGACGCATCGGCAGCCCGTCCGGCCCCTCTCCCTCGGCAGACCAGTCGTCGACCCAGACGCGGAAGGGCTGCCCCTCGGCCCCGGCGAGACCGAGGGCGCCCCGCGCGGTGCGGCTCCACGCCTGGAAGCGGGTGGCCCGCGTGTTCGTGAGGGCGAAGTGGGCGAGGTAGACCTGGCTCGCGCCCCACGCCGACTGGCGCGGCGCGGGCGCGGCGCTGAGAGCGATGCGGAAGAAGGTGAGCTGGAAGCCCAGGTGCCGTCCATCCGGGCCCGACAGGTTGCCCGTGTAGTACCACCACTCCGTCCGGTAGTCGGGGTGCGGGCCGTGATCGGCCGGGAAGGCGAACTCGCGCGGTCGCTCCGCCCGCGCGAAGCCGGCGGCGTCGCCACCGAGCGCAGAGGTGACGGCCAGCGCGCCCTGCACGCGTCCGGCCGGACGCCGCTCACCGCCCCGGAGCACCATCGCGGCGATGGTCGCCACCGCGAGGGCTCCGGCCAGCCAGAACACGGCGCGCCTACTCGTCACGCAGGGCCTCCGCGGGCGAGGCCCGCGACATCACCCACGCCGGGTACAGCCCGGCGAGCAACCCCGCGGCGACGGCCAGGCCCACCCCCTGCCCGACGACGGCCACGTCCAGGTCGAGGGGCATGGTCCACCCGAACGAGCGCCGGTTGACGACGAAGATCAGGACCACGGACAGCAGCACTCCGACCGGCACGGCCAGCAGCCCGGCGATGGCGCCCATGAGGCCGGTCTGCGCCGTCACCGTGCCCCAGACCTGGCCCGGCGTCAGCCCGACGGCCCGCAGCACGCCCACCTCGCGGCGCCGCTCGAGCTGCAGGGCGAGAAGAGCGCTCAGGACGCCGATGAAGGCCACGGCCATGGTGAGCAGGCGCAGCACGGAGGTGATGGCGAACGTCCGGTCGAAGATGACGAGCGAGGCATCGCGCAGGGCGCGGTTCGAGCGGATCACCGTCTCCTGCCCGGCCCGGCCAGCGGCGGCGCGCAGTCGCGCCATCAGCACGTCGACGTCCTCGCCGGCGGCCGCGTCCACGGCGAGGCCGGCGATGGCGCGGTCGTCCCAGTGCCGCTCGTACGTCGCGCGGCTCATGAACACCGCGCCCGCGCTCGAGCCGTAGTCGTAGAAGGCGCCGATGACGGGGAAATCCTGGTGGCCGCGGTCGGTGCGCAGGCGCACGATGCCGCCCGGGTCGACCCGGCGGCGATAGGAGAACGGCTCGGAAACGAGCACCGCACCCGCGTCGAAGGCGGCCCAGGCGCGCTCCGGATCCACCCCCGGCAGGAACCGCAAGCCCGGGCGGCGGCCCGGTCCAAGACCGAGGGCCACGACGTTGACGGGCCCGTCCGCGCCCGCCACCACCACGGCGCGCGAGGTGCTGGCCCCGGCCACGCCGGGGACGTCGATCAGGCGGGCCACCAGGGCGGGATCGAGGGTGGCGTCCGGGCGGTTCCCCACGAGGCTCGGCGGCGAGATGTACACGTCGGCGCGGAGGGTGCCTTCCAGCCAGCGGACGACGGCCTGGCGGAAGCTCCCGATCATCAGGCCGACGCCGATGGTCGTGGCCACCGCGATCATGAGCGCGGCGACGGCCACCGCGGTGCGGCTCAGCGACGCCGCGATGCCGCGCACCGCCATGCGGCCGAGCACCCCGAACGCCGCGCCCGCGGCGGGGGCCAGCGCGCGCACGAGGAGGACGACGGCGAGCGGGGTGAGGAGGGCGCAGCCGAGAACGAACGCGAAGAGCCCGGCGAAGCCGAGGCCGATGTTCCCTCCGGGCAGGGCGAGGGCGCCGAGCCCGGCCAGGCCGAGGGCGAGCCCGGCCGCGGCCAGTCGCGGCGACGCCCGCCGGGCTTGGGCCTCGAGGTGGCTCCGGCTGAGCACGGCGCGGGGCCGGGCCAGGGTGGCCTCCCGGGCCGGGGCGAGTGCCGCCACGAGGGTGGCGCCGAGGCCCAGCGCCGCGCCCTTGCCGAGGGCGGCCCACGTCACCGCGACCTCGCGGACCGACACCACGAAGTACAGGTCGTTGATCGTGCGCGTCACGAGCCGGAGCATCCCGGTGGCGAGCGCGACCCCGAGGAGGAGGCCCGCTGCCGTCCCGATGAGCCCCACCAGGAAGGCCTCGGCCATGACGAGCGCCCACACCTCGCCGCGCGTGACACCGAGCGCGCGCAGGATGCCGATCAGGGGGCGGCGCTGGATCACCGAGAACGTCATGGTGTTGTAGATGAGGAACATCCCCACGAGCAAGGCGAGGAGCGACAGCGCGGTGAGGTTCAGCGAGAAGGCGCGCGCCATCTGCAGCGCGCTGTCGGCGCGGGCGCCCGCCGTCGAGATCTCGGCCCCGGGGGGCAGGGCGGCGGCGACCTGCGCGAGCAGGGCCCGGCCGCCGGCGTCGTCCGGGACGACGAGGTCGATGCGCGTCAGGCGGCCGGGAGCGTCCAGGAGCTCCTGGGCCGTCGCGATGTCCGTGACGAGGAGGCTCTCCATGGCGCGCGCGCTCAGCCTGTCCGTCGGCCTGAGCAGCCCTGCGATCCGCACGGCGCGCCGGGTCCCCGCGACCCGGATGGCCAGCGAGTCCCCGGGGCGAAGGCCGAGCGCGCGGGCGGTCGGCGCCGCCACGAGACCGGTGCCCGGCTCGGCCACCAGCTCGGCGAGCAGGGCCAGCGGGTGGCGGGCGGGCGCGGAGTCGTCCGCCTCCCCCGTCAGGTACGGCCGGAATGGGGCCTCCGCGAACGGATCGATCCCGAGCAGGTGAAAGCTGCGGCCCGGATGGTCGGGAGCGGCGACGTCTCCGGCGACTACCGGCGCCGCGTCGCGGACGCCGAGCCGTCGCAGGGCCACGTACGCCGAGTCGGGGAGCCCGCCCGGCCCCCCCGCGATCTGATGCGTGGCGCGCCCGGTCACGGCCTCCGTGGAGAGCTCGAACGCCCGGCGGGCGCTGCCGTTGGCGATGTCGATGGACACGGCCACGGCGACTCCGAGGGCAATGCCGAGGATGGAAAGCCCGATCTGCCATGGGTGCCGCGCGAGGTGGCGAAGGCTGGTCCGCCGCAGCAGCGACCTCACCCGCCGCGCCCCCGTTCCTGCTCGACGAGCTGGCCGTGCTGCATGGTGATGATGCGATCGGCCACGCCCACGACGTCGCGGCTGTGGGTGACCATGATGACGGTCTTCCCGCGCTCGCGAGCGAGGCCGTCGAGGAGGCCGAGCACGACGCCGGCGGTCTCCTCATCGAGGTTCCCGGTGGGCTCGTCGGCCAGGATCAGCGCGGGGTCGTGGGCGAGGGCGCGGGCGACGGCGAGGCGCTGCTGCTCGCCCCCCGACAGGCGCTCGGGATCGCTCCGCGCCCGGTCGCCGAGCCCGACCCGGTCGAGGAGCGCCCGGGCGCGGGCCCGCCCGGGCGCGTCGAGCTGCCCGGTGAGCTCGAGGGGAAGCAGCAGGTTCTCCTCCACCGTGAGCAGGGGAATCAGGTTGAAGAACTGGAAGATGAAGCCGATGTGCCGCCGCCGGAACAACGTGCGCCGGTGCTCGTCGACGGCGGCGAGGTCCATGCCGTCGACG
The DNA here is from genome assembly GCA_035544455.1 of Binatia bacterium. Classification (GTDB taxonomy): domain Bacteria; phylum Methylomirabilota; class Methylomirabilia; order Rokubacteriales; family CSP1-6; genus DATKEI01. The sequence goes on from DATKEI010000013.1 coordinate 5,489, forward strand.
AGCACGGCCCCGCTGGAGGGCAGGTCGATCCCGCTGATCAGGTTGAGCAGCGTGGACTTGCCCGACCCGCTTCGCCCGACCAGGACGGCGATCTCGCCGCGCTGGATCATGGCGTCGACGTCGCGGAAGACCACGCGCTCGCTCTCGCCTTCGCGGTAGACCTTGCTGAGGTGGCGCAGCTCGACGGCGGGGACGGTCATTGGCCAGGGATCTCGCTTCATTCTAGTCGCCCCGGCAACTCCCGGCCGGGCGGCCGGACCCGGGGCACCATATCAGGCAGGCCCGGCCCGCGGAGGCGGCAGGCGCCGCCGAGACCCACAAATATGTCCCGAGTCGGAGATGTGCCGACAAAGCGCAAGGCGACGAATCTTGACTCAGGACGTGATCCGGGCCATCCGGCTCCTGCGGGTCTTCCGGATCCTCTAGCCCGGACTATGCGTGAACAAGACGCCCACCCTCACGCCGGCCCTCTCCCTCTCCGAGGGGCAAGTCGCTGCGATTCCCTCGCCCCCTCCCGGGGGAGAGGGTCAGGGTGAGGGGGCGCGCACGAGCTGAAGGGCAGGGTTATGAACAGGTCGGTCTAGTGTCCTGAGTCAGAAATGTGCCGACAAAGCGCCGGGCGGGGTGGGGGCCCTCCCCGCGGGACACGCTGTGTCGCGGAGCGCTACCGGCACTCAATGGGGCCACGAGATGGGTGGTGGGTGGCTTCGGCCATCCGCAG
>DATKEI010000014.1:0-5035 GCA_035544455.1 Binatia bacterium
CCCGGCACCTCCACCGCCTCCTGGATCTCGCCCGCCGGCACCTCCCGCTCGGCCCGGACGAGGAAGAAGAACACCTGAAGGCGCGTGAGGTGGGCCAGGGCCCGGAACGCCTCGACGTGCGACTCGTCGGCCTCGAGCTGCTCGCGCGTCAGCGGCGTCGTCCTTTTCATATTTCGAAATGTACCGAAGTACCGAAGGGCTGTCAAGTGTGTTCCTGGATGTCGCTCGCGCGCTCCCAGCGGAGGGAGGCGATGGTGCTCGCCACCTCCTCGGGCTTGCCGAAGCGGTTGAGGCCGTTCCGGCGCGCCCGACGTCCCCTTCCTGCTCGTCGCCCACCTCCGCCTCGCACATGAAGCGGCGCATCTCCGGGGTGGGCCGGGTCACCGTGTCGCTGTAGAGGCGGGTCGCGCCCCGATTCCTCTTGCCCCCGGACCCGAGAGCCTGCTATGAGACTCGGGGCGGCGCCGGCGCGCGCCGCCACCGCGCCGGTGTGGAGGAGCGATGCAGTACCCGGACAACCTTGTCCTGGTCACGGACCTGCTGCGCGACGTGCTCGAGGCGCTCGGCCGCGGGCACCGCGCGCTCGTCCGCGAATCGCGATCGGACCTCGGGATCCTCGCCGTGAAGAGCGCCGAGGTGCGCGTGGAGTTCGCCCTGAGCGCGGTGGCCCGCACCTCGGAGCACGGGATCGGCGTGGGCGTGCGACCGACGGTGCCGTTCGGCCTGTCGGCGGCGGTCGCCAGCCAGGAGCAGACCCTCCAGGTGGGCAACCGGGCCTCCGTCGTCCTCCAGGTCGTCAACGTGCTCGCAGCGGAAGAGCGCCGGCCGCTCCCGCCGGGCGAAGCGCCGGATCCGCTGAGGCTCATCGCCGTCGTCCAGCAGTGGATCCAGACCGAGAAGCGCCTCGCCGCGCTGCTGCTCACCGCCCTCGTGGAGGTTCGAGACCTGCTCGCGGCGGGGCGGGAGGCCGACGCGCGCCGGCGAGCGGCGGCGGTCCTGCAGGAGCTGGAGGCGCTGCTCGCGGAGACGGGCGCCACGCCGCCGCCAGACGTGCGCGCCGCCATGGAGGACCTGGCGGCCTGGGCAGGACCGGTCGAGGGCGCGGAGGCACAGGCCCACCCGTGGCGGGCGCAGCTGCGCGGCCCGATCGTCGCGCTGAACACCCTGGTGGCCAATCTGGCCGTGCCGGAGGAGGTCAAGCGGGAGTTCGGCGCGGCCACCGGGCAGGCCCTCCTGAGCCGGGACGTGGCCGAGGCCGGACGGCACCTCGTCGGGGCCATCGAGCAGTTCCGGGCTCGCACCCGGGATCTGGCCCTGCCGCCCGAGGTCCGCCAGGCGCTCGACCGCCTCGACCTCGGGACACCGTCGGCGGAAGGAACGACCGACCGCCCGGACGCCACGCCGCCGCCACCGGGGAGTCCGGCGCCCTCGCGCCGGCGCGGCCCGCGTTCCCCGAGGTGACCGATGCCGGATCAGCAGATCACCCTCAGCGTCTCCGCCGCGATCGCGGGACTCGGGAGCATCTCCCAGAACTCGCTCTGGCAGGGAGCGGTGAACGGCCTGGAGGCCACCGCCAACCAGCTCGGCCTGGGTGATCGGTCGTTCGAGATCCCGCTGCCCGACTGGGTCGCCTTGCTGAGCGCCGCCAAGGAGGAACTCGAAGGCAAGGTCCAGGAGCTCCAGGACCTCCTGGGCGCTCAGCCGCCGGGGACGGCGCCGGGAGCGGGCCCGGGGCTGCCCGCCCTCGCTCCCGTGGACCCGCTGGCGCCCTTGCAGCGCCTGGCCGAGGCCATCAACGCCGCCGAGCAGCGCCTCAACCTCCAGAACCTCGTCATCGCCTCAGGGAGCGTCGAGGTGAACCTGAGCGTGAAGGTCGGGGACCTCGCCGGCGCCCAGGCCACCGTGAAGCTCGACATCCGGCCGAGACCGTTCGCGTGATGAGTGGGCCGCGGTGGACGCGGTGACGGTGCGCCTGGACGTGGCAGAGTGGCTCCGGGCCGCCGCCGGCTCCGCCGGCCCGGGGCCGGCCGCCGCGGCGGAGCAGCTCCTGGGCGCCCTGGCGGCGGCCGGCGTGCCCGCCCACCTGGCGGTGACTGTCCCGATCCCAGCGGTCCCGGGGTCGGCGGCTGCCGGCCCCTCGCCGGTCGATCCGCTCGAGGCGCTCGCGGCCGTGGCCGGCGCGGTGGCGCAGGCCGAGAAGGCACTGAACGCGCAGAACCTCGCGATCGCCGCGGGCGCCGTGGAGGCCTCCCTGCTCGCCGCGGTCGACGGCCAGCCTGGCGCACGCACCCGGATCGCCCTCACCCTCTCACCCCGGCCGCAAACCTAGAAGGAGGTCTGTCGTGGCCCTCACCACTGCTCTCTCCGTGGCCTCGTTCTCGGTGGTCCTCGCCGAGGCCTTCGGCGCCGTCATGCTCTCGACCCTCATCCCGGCTACGTTCGTCGAGACCGCGAACACCCTCAAGCGCATCGCCAAGCAGCGGGCGGACTCCGGGCAGCCCGTGAGCGACAGCGACGCGGAGGGCGCCCTGACGCCGCTAGCGAGCCTCCCCGGGGTCGATGCCATTCGCGACGCCATCCGCAACGTGGCCGCCGCCACCGCCGAGCCCTCGGACCTCCATCTGCTGCTGCCCAAGCACGCCACCATCGATGCCGAGTTCGAGTTCCACGGCCAGGAGGAGTACGCGGCGAACGTCGGGGTCGGGGCGCAGATCCAGCTCGTGACGGTGAACGCGGGTTACTCGTCCCTCTACAGCGTGAGCTCCAGCAACAAGGTGAAGCTCCACGTGCAGTTCGAGACCGTCAAGGTGACCATCGCCCCCTGACGCGGCCGGTGCCGCGGGCGCATCGGTGCCGCCCAGGTACACCTGAACGGGGCGGCTCGCCGTGACTGGGCCCCCACGAGAGCCGCGGTGCAGCCCGACTGGGTCATCACTCGGCCCCGTCGCGCTTGGCCCGCTCGACCACCGCCGCACCGACCGCTTCGCGTCCTGTCGAGGCGCCTCGACCAGCACCTCGCGGCGGGCGCCCTCGATGCGGTGATCGAGACCGCCAATCGGCTCCTGGCCCTCGATCCCCTGCTGGAGCCGGTGCAGCGGGCGCTCATGCGGGCCCATGCCGCGCAGGGGAGGCGCGCGATCGCTCTTCGGCAGTACCAGCGCTGCGTCGACGCGCGGCGACGCGAGCTCCTGGTGGAGCCCGAGGCAGAGACGAGACAGCTCTATCGCGACATCCTCGCCGAGCGATCGGCGTCCACCCGGGGCGATGACGGGCATCGGATGCCCGAGGGCGGGAGCCGCGCGAGCTCGGTGGCGGAGACGGCGGCGGCGCCTCCGCTCATCGGCCGGGACAGAGAGCTCAGCCGGCTATGGCACGCACTGGCCACGGCCAGGAGCGGCCAGGTCCGCGTGGTGGCAGTGCTGGGGGACGCCGGGCTCGAGCGCTGACTCCGCTCAGGACGGCAGGATGACGGCCTTGCCTGTCGTCTGCGTGTCGAAGAGCTGGTAGGCCTCCTCCGCCTGCTCGAGCTTCCAGCGGTGCGTGAAGAGCTTCTCCACGTCGATATCCCTGTCGGCGACGAACTCGGCACACTCGGCCTGACCTTGCTTCGAGAACGTCCAGGACCCCACCAGGGTCACCTGCCGGCGCAAGAGATCCGGGCTCACGTCGAGCGTCACCTGACCCCGCTCGCCGACGAAGCAGGCCGTGCCCCACGAGCGCACCCCGCGCACGGCCGCGGCGCGGGCCTCCGGCGCCGAGGAGGCATCCAGCGTCTTGTGCGCGCCCTCGCCATGCGTCAGGTCGCGGATCGCCGCCACCATGTCGCCTGACGTGCCGTCGATCACCTCGTGCGCGCCGAACGCCTGGGCGAGCTTGCGCCGCTCGGGCGCGACGTCGATGGCGATGACGCGTGCGCCCATGACGACGGCCAGCTGCGTCGCCGACAGCCCCACCGGGCCCTGGCCAAAGATGGCGATCGTCTCGCCGCCCTGCAGATTGAGCCGCCTCAGTGCACCCCAGGCCGTGCCGGTGCCGCAGGAGATCGCGGCGCCCGTCACGAAGGAGAGCGAGTCTGGCAGCGGCACCAGCGTCGACACCGGCACCTTCATGTACCTGGCGTGGGCGCCGTGCCCGCCCGAGCCGTAGACCACCGTGCCCGCGAGGCACATCTGCGTCCAGCCCGCCCGGCAATGCTTGCAGTTGCCGCAGCCGTCGTAATGGTGATCCATCACGCGCTGGCCGACCCGGGCCTCCTTCTCGGCGACCGCGGCGCCCACCGCCGCGACGATGCCGCACGGCTCGTGGCCGGCGATCATCCCGGCCTGCCGCTTGATGCCGCCGGTCACCACGCCGGCCGGCTGGGCCGGGGCTCGATAGTTGTGCAGGTCGCTGCCACACATGCCCGAGGCCTTGATCTCGAGGATCACGTCCCGGGGGCCTGGTGTCGGATCGGGGAACTCCCTCAGCTCCAGTTTTCGATTGCCGACAAACACGACGCCTTTCATGGCTTCCTCCCGGTGCCCTATCCTCGTGCGTCCGGGCGATTCTGTCCACCCCCTCGTCCGATGGCCTTGACCGCCCTGGGCCGCCGGACTACCCTCTCGCCACCGCCTGATCTGTCCAGACCGAGGAGGATCGCCATGACGGTATATGAAATGCGGACCTACACGCTCCAGGTCGGCAAGATGGCCGAGGCCGTCACGCTGTATACCGAGCTCGGCTACCCGGCGCTCAGAAAGGCGGCCAGGACAAGAAGTTGATCGGATACTTCCAGGCCGACACGGGCACGGTCAACCAGCTCGTCCACCTCTGGAAGTTCGACGACGATGCCGATCGCCGCGCCCACTGGACTTCGGTTCTTGCCAACAAGGACTTCGTCGACGGCTTTGCCGTGAAGTTCCGTCCGCTGCTCGTTTCCCAGGAGGTCAAGTTGCTGACGGCGGCCCCATGGGGGCCGCACCCCTGAGAAGGCTGGCGTTGCCGCGAGGGGAGCGATGGCCGAGCCGGCCAGGGCAAGGAGCAGGCCTCGCGGCAC
>DATKEI010000015.1:0-3672 GCA_035544455.1 Binatia bacterium
GACCAGAAGGCGTGGAGCGGATACAGCAGCAGCACCACCTCCTGGCTTGCCGGGACCACGCCGGTGGCGGCCAGGACGCCGAGGTGGGCGTAGGCCAGGGTGAAGACCACGAAGCTGGCGATGAACACCCGGTGTGGGCCGAAGCGAACGGCGTTGGTGCGGATCCCGTTCCGGCGGTCTCCCTCGTAGTCGCGGACCTCCTGGTTGAGGTGCCCGGCGGTGAAGGTGAGCGCGAAGTAGAGCGCGATCAGCGCCCCCCTCGTGTCGATGGGGCTGAACAGCGAGTAGCCGAGGAGGAAGTGCAGCACGCCCCCCAGCACGTGCGGGACCGACGAGACGATCGGCGTCCCCTTGGCGTCGAAGGCGGGGTGGGAATAGACGCCGGAAAGAGCGGCGATGGCGAGGGCGACGAGCGCCATCCGCGCGTCGAGGACGGCAAAGATGACCAGGCTGCCCAGCAAGAGGCCCAGCGACAGCACGAGGAGCGCGCGCGCGCTGACGCCCCGGTTCAGGAAGGTGCCGGCGGTCTTGTTCGGGTCGTTGCCGTCGGCCGCGATGCCGGCCCAGTCGTTGAGGCTGAAGATGTGGGCGACGAGCATGCAGCTGGCGACGACGAAGACGGCGAGCCTGGGCAGGGCCGGGAGGGAGAGGCCGTCGAGCGCGTACAGAGCCCCGAGCACCGGCGAGCCCTGGAGCACGAGCACGTCGCTGTAACGGATGCAGCGCAGGTACGCCATCGGGGTGGCGCGCCGCCAGGCGACGGCGCCGGGCGTGGCCGGCTTCACAGGGGCGGAGCGCTGCGCCATGACCTCGCATGATAGCCCAGAAGCCCGAGCTGACAAGAGCGCGGGACCCGCGGCGGGCGGGCCGCGAGGGGCCGGCGCTGGAAGGGAGCGTCAGCTGGATCCCCGGGCGCCGGGGACATACTGCCGGCGGACCAACAAGGGGCGTACCGCCGGCCGGCCCTTCCGGAGCGGGTCGCGCTTCCGTGAAACGGGTGGCGGCGCCGCCCAACGCGCTTGCATCCGGCCCGCCCGCGGGGCAGGATCGTGCGCGTGGGCGTCGAGCCGCTCCGCCCCTGGGCGCTCGTGAGCGTCGACGCTGCGCTTGACGTCTCCGCCCACGCGCCGGACCGACATCGCGGAATGACCTCGCCCGGGCTTGGCCTCACCGTGCCCCCGGGGTTCGGAGGCGAGCGGGATTGATGCGCGTGGCACGCTACGGCGTCGACTCCCACGGCGCCGAGCAGGAAGCCGACGGGAACTCGACCTACACCCGGAATCTGGTCGAGGGCCTCTTCGCGGCGCCCGGCGACGATGCCTTCGCCCTGTTCGGTGCGGATCCCGGCCACGGCTTCTACGCCACGCTGCCCTCGCGCCCCGGATCCCATGCCATCCGCGTGCGCCAGGGCGGCGGCCTGTTCCGCCTGGCCACCCTCGGGCGGATGGCCCGGCGGGAGGGTGTGCAGTGTCTCCACGTCCAGTACGTGGCGCCACTCGGCTACGCGCGTCCGCTCGTGGTGACCGTGCACGATCTCGGCTTCCTCCACGTGCCCGAGGCCTTTCCCCCGTTCCTGCGCATGGCCCTGCGCGTGCTCGTGCCGCGGTCGGTGGCGCGCGCCGACCGGGTCATCACCCCCTCGGACTTCTGCGGCCGCGACATCGCGGCGCGCTACGGGATCGACCCCGGCAAGATCGCCGTGATCCCGCTGGGCGTGGCGCCGCGCTTTCATCCTCGCCCCCCGGCGGAGACGGCGAGTGCGCTCGAGCGGTACGGGCTCCGGCCCGGGTTCCTGCTCTCGCTGGGCCGCCTCAATCGCCGGAAGAACCTCGAGCGCCTCCTCCTCGCCTACGGGCGCCTGCGCGCCGCCGGGGTGTCCGAGGTGCCCCTCGTCATCGTTGGCAAGCCGGACTATGGGGCCTCCGACGTCCTGCGGCGGGCGAAGGTCGCCACCGACGGCTCGAGCGTCCGGTTCATGGGAGTGCTTCCCGAGACAGACTTGCCGTACTTCTTCGGGGGAGCCGCGTGCCTCGTGTACCCGTCGCTCTTCGAGGGCTTTGGCCTGCCTGTCCTCGAGGCGATGGCGTGCGGGACGCCCGTGGTGAGCTCGGACCGCACCGCGCTGCCCGAGCTTGTCGGCGAGGCCGGGCTGCTGGTCGATCCGTGGAGCATCGACGGCCTGGCCGCGGCGATGGCCCGGCTGCTCGACGATCCCGCCCTCGCCGGCGACCTCGGCGAGAAGGGTCTGGAGCGGAGCCGGCGCTACACCTGGGCGGACACCGCCCGGCGCACCCTCGACGTCTACCGCGAGGTGGGCCGGCGCTGACCCGGGGTGCGCGGTCATCCGAAACCCACAGACCGACCTCCACGCCTGGCAGGAGTGCGACCCCTTCGCTTGGGCTCCTCGAGGGCCCGGGTGAGACGCGCGGCGAGCTTGCAGTCCCGGAGCTACGCCTGCGGGGCCGCCACCTCCCGGCCGTGGATGCAGCCCGTGGGCGGCGGCCGTGGATGCTGGCCGTGCGTACCGGCCGTCCGCACCGGCCGTGCTTGCCGGGCCGTGGGTGCCGGCCGTGGGTGCCGGCCGTGGGTGAATGTCGCGAGGCCCCGGCTGTGGGAAAATGCCTCATGCCGCACGGTAAGCCTGCATTGCGCATCGCCGTGCTCGGGACCCGCGGCGTGCCTGCCAGCTACAGCGGCTTCGAGACCTGCGCCGAGGAGCTGGGCGCGCGCCTGGCCGCGCGCGGGCACGCGGTGACCGTGTACTGCCGCATTCCCCACATCTCATACCCGGGCCGCGAGTACCGGGGCATGCGGCTGGTCAAGCTCCCGACCATCCGGAGCAAGCACCTGGACACGATCGTCCACACCTTTCTGTCGTCGCTGCACGCCCTGGGCGCCGGGTACGACATCGCCCTCTACCTGAACGTCGGCAACGCCTCGCTCTGCTGGATGCCGCGGCTGGCCGGGCAGCGGGTGGTCCTGAACGTCGACGGCCTCGACTGGAAGCGGAAGAAGTGGGGCCGCCTCGCGCGCTGGTACATCCGATCGTCCGAGCGATGGGCCACGCGGAACCCCCACCGGGTGGTGACCGACTCCCGGCGGGTGCAGGAGTACTACCGGGAGCGCCATGGCGCGGCCACGACATACATCGCCTACGGGGCGGTCCCCGGGCGGGTGCCCCCGGGGGCGGCCCTCCGGCGCTTCGGGCTCGAGCCCGGGCGCTACGTGATCTTCGTGGGCCGCCTCGTGCCGGAGAACTGCGCGCACCACCTGCTGGAGGCGTGGGCCGGCCTGTCGACGGACTGGAAGTGCGTCATCGTCGGCGACGCCCCCTACGCGGAACGGTACATCCGGGGGCTGCGGGAGACCGCCGATCCCCGGGTCGTCTTCACCGGCTACGTCTTCGGGGAGGGGTGCCGCGAGCTTCTCTCGAGCGCGTACTGCTTCGTGGAGACCTCGGAGGTCGGGGGCACCCACCCCGCCCTGCTCGAGGCCATGGCGGCGTCCACAGCCGTCATCGTGAACGATACCCCGGAGAACCTGGAGACCATCGGCGACTCGGGCTCGAGCTACGATGGCGCCCTCGGGGCGGCCAGCCTGCGCGCCGCCCTCGAGCGTCTGCTCAAGGATCCAGCGCTCGCCGTGGAGCAGGCGGCCCGCGCGGGGCAACGG
>DATKEI010000016.1:0-3775 GCA_035544455.1 Binatia bacterium
TGGCCGGAGCCGATCACGCCGGAGCAGTATCAGGCGTTCACGCCGGAGAAGCTGGAGCTGGTGTCCGGCTATCTGCTGGACGGCCCGGAGTCGAAGGAGCGGCGGCTGGAGCTGCTCGCCCTGCTGTTGACGAACTGCGGGCTGGAGGAGGCGGTCCAGCTGGCCTGGCCGGAGCATTGGCGGGAGGCGCTGGAGCGCTCGTACCTCTCATGGTGAGACGTCGAGAGCGCAGCGTGGATCGCTACGGGTCGCATGGGATCTACGCGCTGGTGCTGGAGGCGGAGGGCTTCGAGTTCCTGATGGATACCCGGGAGCTCTGGAAGCCGCCGCGCGTGCTGGTGCGCGGAGGGCGCGTGGAAGCTGAGATCTGGCTGGACGAGGACGACGTTTCGTTCATGAAGGAACCCGGCCTCGGGAGGCGCGACGAGGCGAGGATCCTGGGGCTGGTGCACGAGCACCTCGACGACCTGATCCTGGCGTGGCTCTCGCTGAAGGATGATGTCCGCCAGGACCGGCTCGCCGAGCGGAACGTACTGGTGGACTGACGTCTCGTGGCAAAGAGGAGTCCGGAGGCCGTCGGGGGATTCACCTCCGCAGCGAAGCTGTACCAGCGACAGGCCGGGAGTCGGCACGGCTGTGCCGCGCCGCCCTCCGCCGCGGTGAACCGGCGATGGCGCGCGCGACGCGTTCGGCGTCGCGCGCCACGCCGTGGATCATGGTGGATGACAGCGAATAGAGGAATTCGAGGCCGACGAAGTAGAGGCCCGCCGGGTCGGCCACGATCCCGCGGTGGTGGTGCGGCTCGAGCTCGCCGTGCACGGGCAGATCGATCCAGGAGAATCCGGGGTGGAAGCCCGTGCACCAGATGACGTTGGCGACATCCATGGCACGGCCGTCGGAGAGTACCGGCACGCCATCACGGGCCCCCTCGGTGCGCGGTACCCGCGTCACACCGAGTCGCTCGAGGTCACCCGGGCGCGTCCGGATGAGCGGCCCGCCCTGGCTGAGGATTTCGGGACGCTTCTTTCGCCCGATGGGTGTGTCCACCGTGAGGACCCGATGGAAGAGCCCGCGCAGCACCAGGTCGAAGAGTCCCATGCGGGCGGGGCGCCCGTGGATGTTGAAGGGGAGGTGCCCCGTGTGCCGCCCGGAGATCCAGGTCCGGTGATGGCGGGACAGCTCCGCGCCGATCTCGGCACCGGAGTTGCCCGCGCCGACGATCAGGACGCCTCCCTCCCGGAGCTGGCCCGGATCGCGGTAGTCGCGGGAGTGGATCTGGACGATGGACGGGTCCAGCTCACCGGCGAACGCCGGTGCGCGCGGCTTCTGATAGCTGGACATGGCGACGACGACGTGGTCTGCCTCGAACCACTCGTCGCCGGCCTCGGCGATGTAGCGCCCATCCTCGCGCCTGAGCCGCTGCACGCGCACCCCGGTCCGTACCGGAAGCTGGAAGCGCGTGGCATAGCCCTCGAGGTAGTCGGCCATCTCATCCTTGGTCGGGAAGCTGTACGCCGATGCGGGGAAGGGCATCCCGGCCAGGCCATCGAAGCGGGCCGGCGTGAACAGGCGCAGGGAGTCCCAGCGGTTGCGCCATGCGTCGCCGACGCGCGGGTTCGCATCGACGATCAGGAAAGGACGCCCCATGCGCGCCAGGAAATAGCCGACCGACAGGCCGGACTGCCCGGCGCCGATGATGAGCGTCTCGATTCGGGTCGGCTCCCTGGTGGGTTGCATGGGTGCTCTCTCTCCATCCGGGGTTCGCGGTTTCGGCAGGCCCGGCCCGCCTTCACGAACGGTAGCCTCGGGAGTGCGACCGCCGCATCGGCCGAACCGCCCATTTTCCACGGGCGGAGCGACTGGGTAATTCTGTGCAGCTCTAGACCAGGTCGTGCTCGTAGGCGAACGCCGTGGCTGCGGCGCGAGAGGAGAGGCCGAGCTTGCCGAAGATGTTGCTGACGTGCCGGGCCACGGTCCTTTCGCTGATGAAGAGGGATCCGGCAATGGCACGGTTCGTCTTCCCCGTGGCCAGCAGCGCGAGCACCTCCAGCTCGCGCGGCGTGAGGCCGTGGGGGCGACGCCCGTCGGGTGCGGATCCAGCCTCGGCGGGCGATCCGCACGGCGAGGCGCCCAGCCGTTCCAGAGCGCTGCGAGCGGCATCCCTCTCGAGTCGCGCGGTGTCGTCGTCACCGAGCTCGCTGCAGGCGCGGGCGAGGAGCAGGCGTGCGCGCGCGTGATCGTACGAGGCGCCCAGCTCCTGCCAGCCGCTCACGGCGCGGCGGAGCGAACTGAGGGCGGCCAGCGGGTCATCGTCGGCCAGGGCGATCATGCCGCGCGCCTGGGCGAGCTGGGTCTGGAGAACCCGGGCGCCGCACCGGGCGGTGATCGTCTCGAGCTCGTCCGCGGCGCCACGTGCCTCACCCAGGTCTCCCGCGGCGAGGGAGATCTCGATGCACGCGGGGAGCATTCGGGCACGGCGCAGAGGGTCGCCGGTCTCCGCGAGGGTGCGTCGGATGGCGGCCGCGGCCGCCGCGATGTCGCCCTGGGCCAGCCGGAGCAGCGCGAGTCCCGGCTGCGGTTCCCGGCCCAGGCGCCGCGCGGCCCGGAATGCTTCCTCGGCGTCCGCGTATTCGCCCCTCAGTCGGTGGACCTCGCCCTGCTGGTAGAAGGCGCCACCGGCCACCGGAGTGGCACCACGACCCGGCAGCTCCGCGGCGAGGCGTGCTTCGGCCATGGCCTCGTCCCATTCTCCCCGGAGCTGGAGATTCTCCGAACGGTACACTAGGCACTCGCCGCGAAAGAGCACCAGTTCCGGCTGATCGGCGCACCAGTCCCGCAGCGCGGCGGTCCACTCGTGGACGCGGCCCACCTCGTACACACGGCGGCAGGCGCCGATGACGCTGCAGTAGAGGAGCCCGGTCACGAGTGGCGAGACGTCGCCGGTGGCGACCGCGACCATGGACTCATCGAGAAGCGCGAGACCCTCCTGGAACCGCCCGGCGCCCAGCCTCGCCTGACCCTGCAGGTGGACCGCGAGGGCGACGAGGTCCCGCTCGCCAAACCGCTCCCCGATGGCCAGCGCCTCGGTGGCGATGTCCCAGGACCGGTCCGGCTCGCCCGCCGCCAGTCGCCGAAACGCCTCGGGAATCAGCAGGTAGCCGCTCTCGACCGTTTCTTCGCCCGCTCGCTCCAGCAGCCGGGCCGCACGTCCCAGCCACCCCGTGGCCGGACCCATCGCACCACGATCGAGTAGGTAGAACCCGAGCCAGAAGGCGTAACGGACGGCTCCCGCCGGGTCGCCGGCCTCGAGGGCGGCGTGGTGCGCCCGGTCGATAGTGGCGACGAACTCGTCATCGCGACCGGTGAGATGCGCCGCCATGGCGAAGCGCCAGAGATCGTCGGGCCCCAGCGTCGCGTCGTCCGCTGCGGCGAACGACCGGTACGCCGATTCCCACTCGCGACGCTCGTACGCCCGCCTCGCCGGCTCCAGTTCCGCCCGCTCGTTCATCGCGCGAACGGGCACGCCGTGCCCACCATCGCGTCCAGCTCCGGGCGCTCGATGAGCCGTCCGCCCACGATCACGGCGGCGATCCGGGCCGTATTCCGGATGTCGGCCAGCGGATCGGCGTCGAGAAGCACGAGGTCGGCGCGCCGGCCCTCGCCCACACTCCCGCCGTGCTCCTCCTCGCCCAGAAACCGCGCCGGATTGACGGTGGCGGTCTCGAGGGCCTCCCACGGCGTGAGGCCGGCGGCGACGAGCTGCTCGAGCTCCCAG
>DATKEI010000017.1:0-14706 GCA_035544455.1 Binatia bacterium
ACAGCCCGCTGGCCGAGGCCGCCATCATCGGGGCCTCGGTCGGGATGGCCCTGTACGGCCTCCGGCCCATCTGCGAGGTGCAGTTCTCGGGTTTCGCCTTCCAGTGCTTCCACCAGATCGAGAACCATGCCGCCCGCTACCGCCAGCGCACGCAGGGCCGCTTTCACTGCCCGATGGTGATCCGCATGCCCTACGGTGGCGGGGTGCGCGCCCTCGAGCACCACTCCGAGAGCGAGGAGCAGTTCTACGCCCACATCCCCGGGCTCAAGATGGTCGTGCCCTCGGGGCCGCGGAACGCGCGCGCCCTCCTCGTGAGCGCCATCCGCGACCCCGACCCCGTCGTGTTCTTCGAGGCCAAGGCGCTGTACCACGCGGCGCGCGAGGAGGTCCCCGACGAGGAGGAGGCGCTGCAGATCGGCCGGGCGCACGTGGTGCGGGCCGGTCGCCACCTCACCCTGATCGCCTACGGCGCCATGCTCCGGGTCGTGGACGAGGCCGCCGAGGTCCTGGGCGCCGAGGACGGCGTGGAGGTCGAGGTTGTCGACGTCCTGACCCTCTCGCCCCTCGATCGCGAGACCCTGTGCGCGTCGGTGCGCAAGACAGGGCGCGCCGTCGTCGTCCACGAGGCGCCGGGAAGCTTCGGGCCGGGGGCGGAGATCGCGGCGAGCATCACGGAAGGCGCCTTCCTGTCCCTCGAGGCGCCGGTGCGGCGCGTGACCGCGCACGACCTGCCGTTCGTGGGGTTCGCCCGCGAGAAGGCGAACCTGCCCGACGTGCCCCGCGTGGTAGCGGCGGCCCGCGAGACGCTCGCCTTCTAGCATGGCGCGGGCGTTCGTGCTGCCAGATCTGGGGGAGGGGCTCGCCGAGGCGACCATCGTCCAGGTGCTCGTCGGGGAGGGGGATGTCGTCGCGCGCGATGCCCCCCTCCTGGAGGTGGAGACCGACAAGGCGCAGGTCGAGATCCCCTCGCCGGTGGCGGGGCGGGTGGAGCGCGTTCACGTCCGGCCCGGCCAGGTGGTCAAGGTTGGGCAAGCGCTGGTGACCTTCGACGACGGCGTCCAGCCGTTGGCCGCCCGGGCCCCGGCCGCCGAGCGCCCGGCTGCTTCCGGGGCGGCTCCGACGCCCGCGGCGCCGAGCCTCGCGGCCTCGGTCCCGGAGGCGTCGCCGGCCCCGGCCCGCGATCCCGCCGCTGGCCCTGTTCCCGCGACGCCGGCGACCCGGCGCCTCGCCCGCGAGCTCGGCGTCGACCTCCGGACGGTGCGCGCCTCGGGGCCGGGCGGCCGCGTGACCGCCGAGGACGTGAGGGCCGCCGCCGCGCCGGGCGGTCCCGAGCCCTCGGGGCCGACAGTGACGGGAACCGCGCCGGCCGCGCCGCCTCCGGCGATCGCGGAGGAGCGCCGGGGAAGGGGGCTGGCTGCGGTCCGGCAGGAGCCGCCGCCGCTGCCGCGTTTCGAGCAATGGGGGCCGGTGGAGAGGGAGCCGCTGTCCCACCTCCGCCGCACCATCGCGGAGCGGATGACGCTGTCCGCCACCCTCATCCCCCATGTCACGCACTTCGACCACGCCGACATCACCGACCTCGACGCCCTCATCCGCCGGAACCGCGAGGCTGCCGAGGCCCGGGGGGTGCCGCTCACGCTGACCGGGTTTCTGCTCAAGGCGACGGCGGGCGCGCTCCACGAGCATCCGCGGTTCAACGCGAGCCTCGATCCGGCCGCGGGCGAGCTCGTCCTCAAGCGGTACTGCCACCTCGGGGTCGCGGTGGCGACGCCGCGCGGGCTCATCGTCCCCGTGCTGCGGGACGTCGACCGGAAGCCGCTGCTCGAGGTGGCCCGCGAGCTCGCCGCCGTGGCGGCGCGGGCGCGCGAGGGCACGGTGACGCTGGAGGACCTCCGCGGTGGCTGCTTCACCATCACGAACATCGGGGCCCTCGGGGGAACGGGCGCGATCCCGATCATCAACTATCCCGAGGTCGCCATTCTCGGCGTGTCCCGCGCGCGCGAGGAGGCGGTCGTGCGCGAGGGGCAGATCGCCCCGCGGCTGATGCTGCCGCTGTCGCTCACCTTCGACCACCGCGTGGCGGACGGGGCCGACGGGGCCCGCTTCGCGGCGGACATCGTGCGCCAGCTCGAGCGGCCCGACCAGCTCCTGCTGGGCCTGTGAGCACCCGCGACCTGGCGCCGCCGCCCGGGAGAGATCCGGGCGCCGGAGGGCTCTCATGGTGATGGGGGACCTGGTCCGCGAGGTGGAGGTCGCGGTGGTCGGGGGCGGACCCGCCGGGTACTCCGCGGCGTTCCGCTGCGCGGATCTCGGCATGGAGGTGGTGGTCGTCGACGCCTCCGCGCGGCTCGGCGGCGCCTGCCTGTACGAGGGGTGCATCCCCTCCAAGGCGCTCCTGCACGTCGCCGCTGTCATCCACGAGGCCTTCCGCGCCCGCGACTTCGGCGTGGAGCTCGGGCCTGCGCGGATCGATCTCCCGGCCCTGCGCACGTGGATGGCCGAGCGGGTGATCGGCCGCCTCGCGCGCGGGCTCGCCGGCGCGGCGCGAGCCAAGGGGGTCGAGGTCATCGGCGGCCGGGCCGCCTTCGAGGACTCGAGGACGATCAGGGTCGACGGCGAGTCGACGCAGCGTCTCCGCTTCGGACACGCCGTCGTCGCCACGGGATCGGTCCCCGCCTCCCTCTGTGGCATCAGCCCGGGCCCGCGGGTCATGGACTCGGCGGCGGCGCTCGAGCTGGCCGACGTGCCCGAGCGGCTGCTCGTCGTCGGCGGCGGATACATCGGCCTCGAGCTCGGCCAGGTGTACGCTGCCCTCGGCAGTCGGGTCACCCTGGTGGAGATGACCGACGGCCTCCTCGCCGGAGCGGACCGCGATCTCGTGCCGCCCCTCGCGCGTCGGGTCGAGGCGCTGTTCGCGGCCGTGCATCTGGGCGCCACGGTCGCGGCGCTGCGCGACACCGGAGCGCGCGTCGAGGTACAGCTCGGCGGCGGCGAGGCCCTCGAGTTCGACCGCGTGCTGGTGGCGGTCGGCCGGCGGCCCCTCACCGAGGGCCTTGGCCTGTCCACCACCCGGGTGCGCCCCGACGCCCGCGGGGCCATTGCCGTGGACGAGCGCGGCGCCACCTTGGATCCGCGGATCTTCGCGGTAGGCGACGTCACCGGAGATCCCATGCTCGCGCATCGAGCCATGCGCCAGGGGACCGTCGTGGCCGAGGTGATCGGCGGCCGGCCATCGGCGTTCGACAACGTTGCCGTGCCCGCGGTGGTATTCACCGATCCGGAGGTCGCCTGGTGCGGGCTCACCGAATCCGAGGCCGAGCGAAAGGGCCGCCCGGTTCGCGTGGCCCGCGTTCCGTGGGGTGGCTCCGGGCGCGCCGTCAGCCTGGGGCGGCCGGACGGGCTCACCAAGATCCTGGCCGATCCGGAGTCCGGGCGGGTGCTCGGTGTCGGCATCGTAGGGCCCGGCGCCGGCGAGCTCATCGCGGAGGGCGCGCTGGCCGTGGAGGCGGCCCTGCTGGTCGAGGATCTGGCCGCGACCATTCACACTCATCCCACCCTCTCCGAAACCCTGATGGAAGCTGCGGCCCGCCTCCTCGAGGGATAGACCCCCCAGGTTCGGCGCCCCCTGCAAGGAGCAACAAGGCGCGGGGCAACGGCTGCGGGCTCCCGCCGGCCAATGCTGGCTCGCTGACGTAAGCACTTCGCGTATGCCACCCAAGTACGTGTATACATGTCGGATGTTGCCGTTGGCATAGGACATGCTCTGGCATCGCTGTGGATTGAGGAACGAAGCCCCGGCGGGATGCCGCGGCAGATCAGGGTGGAACGAACGTACCGATGAACGATACTGCCTGCGACCTCCGCTCCGTGGCGATGGCTCACGCCGACCGCGACCTGCTGCAGGTCATGGTCAACGGGTCATTGGACGGGCTGTGCCTCCTGGCCCCGGGCCGTGGCCTCCTGGCGGCAAACCCCGCTGCCCTCGAGCTGCTCGGCCTGCATCGAGCGTCGCTGGCAGGCGCCGACGGCACCGCGCCCTTGAAGAACCTCGACTGGTCTATCGTCGATCACGCGGTGCAGAGCCGCAGCTTGGTGGAGCGCGTGGAGATCCTCGAGGACGGCCGACACCTCCTGGCCTCGGCGCGCCCCACCATGTTGCCCAGCGGCGCCGTCAGCTTCGTCGTCTTGACCCTGCGCGATCTCACCACCATCGGCGCTGCTGTTCCCACCGCGGGGGCGAGGGCACCGGCTCATCCCGCGCCCGCGCGAGAGGCGCCGCCGGTGGACCTGATCGCGCGCAGCCCCGCGATGGCCGCCACCCGCGACCAGGCCCGGCGGTACGCCGCGGTCGATTCGCCCGTGCTGATCCTGGGCGAGACGGGCACGGGTAAGCGTCTGCTGGCTCGCATGATCCACGAGGCCTCGGCGCGGCGAGACCGACCCTTTCTGGAGATCGGCTGCGGCGCCCGGCCCGAGGCCCTCCTGGATGTCGAGATCTTCGGCGACACCGGCGGGGAGGGAGTCGGGGGCGGAGTATTCGATCGGGCCCACCGAGGCACCGTGCTCCTCAGGGACGTGGGTGACCTCCCGCCCGGCCTCCAGATCAAGCTCCTGCGCTTCATCGACGACGGCGAGGTCTGGTCGATCGGCGCCGCCGAGCCGCGGCGGCCCGACGTTCGCGTTCTGGTGGCATCGAGCCGCGACCTCGGGTGGATGGTGGGCGAGGGCGCGTTCCGCGCCGATCTCTACTACCGGCTGAACGTGCTCACCCTGGTCATGCCGCCCCTCAGAGAGCGGCGAGAGGATGTCGCTCCGCTGGTCGAGATGATGCTGGCCCGGCTCGCCCGGACCCACGGGCGGGCCTGCATGATGGCGCCGGCGGCGATGGAAGTCCTGGCCCGCTGTCCGTTCCCGGGCAACGTGCGCGAGCTCGGGAGCCTCGTCGAGCGGCTGCTGGTCTGGACGCGCAGCGGGATCATCGACGTCCCGGACCTGCCGGCCGAGCTCGCGGTGCGCACGCACGAGGGGTCCGCGACCGGAAAGCGGCTGACCATGCGCAAGATGCTCCGGGACATCGAGGCCCAGATGGTGCGGGACGCCCTGGCGCGCTACGGGACACAGACCGAGGCGGCCAAGCACCTCGGCGTGACACAGTCGACGGTGGCCCGCAAGGCGAAGCAATACGGCCTGGGGCGGCGATAGAGGCGCATCGGCTTCGCTGGCGCTCTGGACCCGGTACCGCGGGACGTTCCGGGTCCGTGGTCAAGCGCTCCGGTACGCCTCGCCCCCGGTCTTGCGCCGCGGCCTGACCCTCTTGCTGGCCGCGGCGAGGGCCGCCGTCAGCAGGACGGCAGCGGCGTCCGGGCGCGGACTACCGCCTGGAGCCCTGGGCGCGGCGCGGCGTCGGCGCGGCCTTGGCGGCCGGCCGGGGCGTGGCCTTGGCCGGGGGCTTCTTGGCCGCGGGCCGGCCCGGGCCGTCGACGGGAGCGCCGCGCTTCTCGAGGCTGGCGCGGAGCGCATCCATGAGGTCGATCACCTTGGTCCGCTCTTCCGGAGGGGCGGAGGCGGTGATCTCCTTGCCCTCGACCTTCTGGTTGACGACCTCCAGCACGCGCTTGCGGTAGTGATCCTCGTAGCGCGCGGGCGCGAACTCCTCGGTCGAGAGCTCGTCGATGAGGCGGCGGGCGAGCTGGACCTCGCGGTCCTGGATCCTGGCCGACTGGCCCCGCTCGATCTCGCTGAAGTCACGGACCTCGTCGGCGAAGTACATGGTGTGGAGCATGAGCCCGCCGCCCGCGGGGCGCACCAGGACCAGGCTCTCCTTGCCGCGCATGACGAAGCTGGCGAGGGCCACGCGCCCGGCCGCCGCCATCGCGTCGGCGAGGAGCCGGTACGCCTTCTCGCCGCCCCTGTCGGGGCCGAGGTAGTAGGTCTTCTCGTAGTAGATGGGGTCGACGCTGGTCAGCGGGACGAACTCCGCGATGTCGATCACCTTCGAGCTCTCGCCCTCGAGCGACTTGATCTCCTCGTCCGTAAAGCGGACGTACTGGTCCTTGGCGAACTCGTAGCCGCGCACGAGGTCCCCGCGCTCGACCACCACGTTGCATACCGGGCAGATCTGTTGCTGCCTGATCCGCGAGCCGCACCTGGCGTGGAGCAGGTTGAAGCTCACCCCGCCGGACACCGCCGCGGCGTAGAGCCTGACCGGGATCGACACCAGGCCGAACGAGATCGTTCCCGAGCCCATCGAATGGGAAGGCATCCGCTCCTCCTGCGTGGTCTTGTCGGACTGCCGCAGACGTTTGCACGGTACCACGCGGCCCTCTATGATTCAAAAGCAGTGGGGAAACCTACAGATAGCGCTCGCGATCGCGCGCGACACCCAGCCGTGGTGGCGCCCCGAGCACCCCTCCCCGCGGGAGTGCCGAGGGGCGAGGTGTCGGCGCGGGAGCAGATGCCGATGCTGGCCACGCTCGGCACGCGGCCGTTCTCGGATCCCGACTGGCTCTTCGAGGTCAAGTACGACGGGGTGCGGGTGCTCGCCGAGCGCACGGGCGGAGAGGTCGCGCTGTTCGGCCGCCGCGGGCAGCGCGTGACGAGCCGGTACCCGGAGGTGGCGGAGGCCCTTGGCGCTCTTTCTGCCGCGCGCTTCGTGCTCGACGGCGAGGTGGTCGCGCTGGATGGCGAGGGCCGCCCGAGCTTCCAGCGCCTCCAGCCGCGCATGCACGTGAGCCGCCCCGCCGACGTCGCGCGCCTGCGCGCGATCATCCCCGTCCGCGGCGTCTTCTTCGACGCGCTCGCCCTCGAGGGGCACGACTTGCGGGCGCTGCCTCTCGTTCAGCGCAAGGCGCTGCTCGCTCGATTGCTTCCCGCCCGGGGCGTGGTGTCCTACGGCGATCACGTGCGGGAGCATGGCGAGGCCTTCTTCGCCGCCGCCGAGGAGCACCGCCTGGAGGGAATCGTGGCCAAGCGCGGGGCGAGCGCGTACCGGGGCGGCCGCACCCGCGACTGGGTCAAGATCAAGTGCCAGCAGCGCCAGGCGTTCGTGATCGGCGGCTACACGGACCCCAAGGGCGCCCGGGCCCGCTTCGGCGCGCTTCACCTCGGGCTCTATGCGGCCGGCGCGCTTGTGTACGTGTCCCGCGTGGGCACCGGGTTCGACGGCGGGCGGCTCGAGGACCTGTGGGCGCGGCTGACCCCGCTGCGGAGGACGGCGTCGCCCTTCGCGGTGGGGAGCCCGCGCGGGCGCGGCCACCACTGGGTCGAGCCCTCGCTCGTGGCCGAGGTGCGCTTCACGGAGTGGACGGACGACGGCGGCATCCGCCACCCGACGTTCCTCGGACTGCGCGACGACAAGCGGCCCGAGGAGTGTCGCCGCGAGGTCCCGGCCGCGATCAGCCCGCCCGCGAGCTGAAGAGCTCGGCCACGGCGTCCAGGCCGGCCTCGACGAGGCCCCGAGCTCCGCCGGTTTCCGACCCGTCGCCCGGGTGGTCGAGTCGGTGGAAGAGGCGCTCGACCTCCAGCCGGTCCATCATGAGGCGGGCGGGGAGGGTCGGATCCACCGTGCGCCGCTTCTCCTCCGCCTGCCTGAGCTCGGCGACGACGCGCTCCACTTGCCTCGCGTCGAGCGTCGACACCGGCGCCCGGCAGTGGCCGCAGGCCGAGCTCTGGACGAGGTCCACCGGAGCGCCGCAGCTCGAGCACTGGATCGTCTTCACGTTGGCGCGCAGGGCGGTGAGCTCCGGAAGGCTCAGGGGGCGCACGAAGCGCTTCTCGCGCAGGAACTCCGCGAACGCCGTGAAGCGCCCGTGCTCGGCCGGGCAGCGCCAGTAGACGAACGCGGTGTCGCGCTGCTTGTCCCGGGTGCGGGCGAGCCCGCGGCGGCAGCGCGGACAGGTCGGGGCGGGGGCGGGCATCGCGCGAAGCTCGCCCCGATGGTCGCTGATGAGGGCGAAGATGCGCAGGATGGCCCCGGGCGCCAGCCCGAGGCTTTCCTCGCCGTCAAACCACAGGGCCCCGCAGGGGTGGCACAGGTCGAGGGCGACCGTGCGGCCGTAGTGCCCGTCGAACGTCTGGGCGCTCATCGGCTGGCTGCAGCCTGGGCACGGGCGTCGCGCCGCGTCCGCGGTGCCCCTCCGGGCCGGCTGGCTCACGTGATCAGGCGAGCGGGGCGCCGCACTCGGGGCAGAACTTGCTGGCCCGCGCGAGCCGGGCCTGGCAGCGCCCGCACGTCACGGCGGCGGCCGCGCCAGCCGGCGCCACCGGGATTTGCCCGACGGCCTGGGCCATGGCCTGCCCCATGGCGATGCCGGCGCCCAGGCCGACCCCGGCCCCGGCAGCCCCGCCCGCCTCGGCGGCGGCGATCGGGATGGACCGGGCCGTCTGGAACTGCGTGTAGCGCCCGAGGTCGCCGACCATGCCCATGCCGATCCGCTCGTCCAGCCGGCTCTGCAGCTCTTCGGGCAGCGAGACGCTCTGGATGAACACGCCCTCGAGGGCGAGCCCGAGGTCGGCGAAGATCGGCCGCGCCCGCTCCTGCACCGCGGCGGCCAGCTCGACCTGGTTGGCGGCCATGTCGAGGAAGCGGACCCCGCTCTCCCCGAAGTGATCGCCCAGCGTCGTCACCAGCGCGCCCCGGAGCTGGCCCTCGAGGTCGCCCACGAGGTAGCTCTCGCGCGAGCCCGACACGCGCTGGAAGAAGACGCGCGGCGCGCTGATGCGATAGCTGTACAGGCCGTACGCGCGGAATCGCACCGATCCGAACTCGGCGTCGCGGATGGTGATCGGGCTGCTGGTGCCCCAGGTCTGCCCCAGCCGGAGCCGCGTCGAGAAGAAGTAGACATCGCTCTTGATGGGGGATTCGAACATCTTGCCCCAGTGGCGGAGGTCGGTCAGGACCGGGAGGTTGCCGGTGCGGAGCGGGTGGCGCCCCGGACCGAAGAGGTCGGCCGTCCGCCCCTCGTGCACGAGGAGCGCGACCTGCGTCTCGCGCACGATGAGCTGCCCGCCCTGCTGGATCTCCATGTCCGCGGTCGGAAAGCGCCACGCGAGGACCTCGTCGCCGTCCTCGGTCCACTCGATGATGTCGATGAACTGCTTCTTGACGAAGTCCATCAGGCCCATGGCCGACTCTCCTCTCGACCGGCACGCGCGCCACCGCGTCCCCGGCCCGCGGGCGGCCAGCTCGGGACGCTCTGGCGGGAGGGGACGCGGGGCCCTGCCGCGAGAGTGAGCAAGCGCGGTGCCACCGGCCCCGCCCCGTCGGAACCACGGATTTCGCGGGAGTCGAGGAGAAGGCCGGACCCCGCGGGCTGACCGTTCGCGTCAGCGCGGCGCGGGGTTCGTCAGGTCCGGGGGCGCGAGGAGGGCGGAGAAGCGCTTGGCCAGGGCGGGGCCGGTGGCCGCGTCCTCGTGCTTGAAGAAGACGAAGGCATCGCGCCACCCGGCCCCGGTCTCCCCCACGGTGCGCACCCAGCGCTCGAGGGCGGGGTCCGCGTACTCCACGGCGCGGAGCCGGAGGTAGCCCCAGTCGGCGGTGGCCACCTCCGGCGTGGACCCGTCCTCGTGGTCGACGATGCAGAGGGCGGCGTTCCTGGCGCGGAGGCGCTCGTACACGTCGTCGGCGAACCAGCTCTCGTGGCGGAACTCGAAGGCGCAGCGCATGTCGGGGGGAAGCTGCACGAGCACGTCGCCGAGGCGCCCGGTGTCCTTCTTGAAGTTCGGTGGGAGCTGGAACAGCAGGGGGCCGAGCTTGCCGCCGAGGCCCCGCGCCGTGTCGCAGAAGTAGCGCAGCGGCTCGTCCACGTCGCGAAGCCGCGCATCGTGGGTGATCCGCCTGGGCGCCTTGAGGACGAAGGTGAAGTCCGGCGGCGTGGCCTCCGTCCACCCCGCCACGATGCGGGCGTTCGGCATCCGGTAGAACGTGTAGTTGATCTCGACCGTGGCGAAGTGCTCGGCGTAGAACGGCAGCATCTTGGCGGGGGCGAGCCGGGGCGGATAGAACGTGCCCTTCCACTCCGGGTAGTTGTATCCGCTGGTGCCGACGAGCGTCCGCATGTGTCTAGATTACCTGGCGTGATCCGGATGTTCCGGATCTGGTGATGGCATTTGGGTGCGCGGGGGGTGCGGCAGGAGTGGCCGGAAATGTCGGTCCCGGCCGGCGGCGCCGAGGGCGGTGTCCGCGGCCTGGTCGATCCAGGTGGCGTAGTGCCGGAAGAGCACCCCGGGGCTCGCCCACCCGCCGTGCCGAGACACGTACGTCACGGGCGCGCCCCGGGCCAGGACGGTCAACGCGAAGCCATGGCGCAGTTGCTCGGCTGACCTGTACCGGACGCCGACCGACCGGAGGAGCCTGGTCAACCCTGTCCTTCGACAGAACCCCGTCCGGACTTCCTTGACGGTTGCTCTTCCACTCTTCCGATAGTGCTGGCTCCATGGGCGTCCTCGGGCTACCCGCCCGCCTGCGAAGTCGACGCATGACCATGCCCGCCTGAGATTCGCGGACTATAGCGCAGCGGAACGATGAACGAAGGAAAACGCTGCTACTTCGGGGGCCGGTCCCGGGGATAGAGCTCCGCGATGAAGCGCTTGTCGCTCTCGGACAGGGTCTTGCCGCCCTTCACCTCGCGGCCGTCCGTGAACCACGACGAGGGATGGGCGTACGACATGATCGATTCGGGGTCGTACGGCCGGTACTCGAGGTCCTTGTACTTCTCGAACAGCAGCTGATCGATCTGCTGCCGCGACCAGTTGTTGGGCGGCCCCTGAAGCTCCCGATAGACGACCGGCTTGTTCCAGGGCAGGTCCGCGTTCGGGTTGTTGGTCTCGTGGATGAGGCCGAGCACGTGCCCGAGCTCGTGGAGCACGTTCTCCGCGATCCAGCCCAGGTTCATGGTCGGCTGGTCGTCGGGGATGGCGAGGGCATCGGTGCCCATGTAGGCCCAGGACCCGAGGCCCGCGTCGAACGAGACACGGATCTCGGCGTCCCGGCGCTTGACGAAGTCGAACTCCATGTTGGCGTACTTCGTCCATTCGCCGGCTTGCTGTTTCACCTGCGCGGTCTGAGTCGCCGTGCCGCCCAGGAACCGAACGCGCAGACGCGCGCCGTTCTCCCACAGCTTCAGGCCCGGCCGGGGCGGGACCCTCGGGCGGGCCCGGCCCGAGTCGTCGGCCTTCAGCATCGCCGCGAGCTTCTTGTCCTGGCGCTTGGACAGCCGCTTGATGGAGTCCGGCAGGTACTTCTTGGCCAGCGCTTGCCGCTTGGCCTTGTCCGGGATCTGGGCGATCACGCGCTCCAGGTCTCGGATCCGCTTCTGCGCGAGCCGGGTTTCCTGACGCTCGGCCTCGGCGCGCTGGCGCTCGGCCTCGGCCCGGGCCTCGGCGGCACGCGCCTCCGCCTCCAGCCGCTGACGCTCGTTCTTCCGCACCTGGGCGGCGGCATGCTCCGCGGCCTCCTGCTCCGCGCGCTCCCGGGCGCCGCTCTCCTCGATGAGGGCGACCGTCCGCTCGAAATCCCGCTCCGCTCCCGAGCCCGCGCGCGAGGCATACCGGGCTGCCCACTCCGCGGTCGGCGTCCACGAGCTGGCCGTGCCCTGGAGCCACTCTCGGGCGCGCGCGAGGTCGGCGCCGGCGAGCAATTCGCCGCCGCGCTCCCGCTCGAGCGCGCGGTTCCGCCAGCGACGGTAGTCCGTCGCCCGCTCCACCTCGTCGGCCGCCCAGGCGAGCAGTCGCGGCCACTGGCGGATCAGGGCCTCGTGCGAGATGTCTATCGTGGAGCCGGCGTCGAGAGGACGGACGTAGCTCAGGAAGTTCACGCCCTCGCGGGCGAAGGCTTCGACGACCGGAACGAACTCCTCCCACGCGTGCCCGGTCGCGCCAGCGACCTGGCCCAGGGTCCGGGGCCGGCGCACGTAGCGGACTTCGCCGTCGCCGCCACCCTCGGTGACCGCGCGGAACAGCAGCTCGACGAGCGGCTGGAGCGGGGACGGCAGGCTCCGCAGCACCTCGTCGGCGTGCCGCGACAGCGCGCCGTCGATGCCGCCCCTCGCCACCAGATCCGAGCGCGAGACCATCGGTGCGCGCGCATTTCTGTCGAGCGCGGCGTCCCACACCCGCGCCAGCGCGTGCTGGAGGATCGGCAGCTGGTCGGGATCCCCCGACACGGCGTTGATGACGTCGTTGACCAGCTCCGGCTCCACGTCACCGCCGAACACGCGCGCGGGTTCACGGATCGCCGAGGCGAGCTGCTCGCGCGTGAGACGCGGCGTCAGGTACTGAGCCCGATTGATGGCCTCCGGCAGCTCCAGGAACCGGACGCAGTGCCCGAGGAAGTCCGAGCGCATCGCCATCACCACGTGGATGCGGGCGGACTCGACGCTCCGCGACTCCAGCAGGAGGTCGACGAACGCGTCGGACTCGTCCGCCTGCGGCGCCCCCTGCCCGGCATAGCGGAACAGCTCCTCGAACTGGTCGACGAGGACCAGCAGATCGAACGGCGGCCCCGCTGCGGCGCGGACGCGCGCGTCCTCGACGAGGTGCACGAGCCCGAGCGATCCCCGGCGAAGCTCCGCCTCGATGGGCAACGCGCCGGCATTGCCGTTCGCGGTCGGGCCGTCCTCGACGAGCAGTTCGGCGCCGAGGGCCCCGGGGGCGACGAGCGCCCGCGCGAGCTG
The DNA here is from genome assembly GCA_035544455.1 of Binatia bacterium. Lineage (GTDB taxonomy): Bacteria > Methylomirabilota > Methylomirabilia > Rokubacteriales > CSP1-6 > DATKEI01. The sequence goes on from DATKEI010000017.1 coordinate 12,672, forward strand.
ACGGAGCGGGCGGTCGCCCGGCCGCATCACCGCGATGCGCCAGGCGCCGCCCGTCCCCAGGAACCCCGCGGCCAGCGCGGGCAACATCCCGGCACGGACCAGGCTCGACTTGCCGGAGCCGGACGGACCGATCACGGCCAGGAAGCGCTCGCGCAGCAAGATCTCGAGGAGCCGGCCGACGTGCCGCTCCCGCCCGAAGAAGATCGCCGCCTCGTGCGGCTCGAAGGGCCGCAGACCGGGATACGGCGACTGGATCTCGTGGGCCTCAGGCATCGGCGGGCCTCGGCCGGGCGCGCAGCGTCGCGACGAAGTCGTCGAGCGTGGCGGGATCGTAGCCGGTGCGGCAGTCGAGGTTCAGCAGGTTGCGGCTCCGGAACGGCAGCTTTCGGTCGTCAGCGGGCGGACCGTCCAGCACGGCGCCCCACACGTCGTCGCGCCGGAGGCCCACGGCCCCGGTGGCGTAGCCCACGCGGGCACTGAGCCAGTTCAGCGTGGCGCGGCCATACACGAAGAGGACGCCATGGCAGCGCCGGATCGTCTCTCGCTGCTGCTCGAGCGCCCGCGCGAACGACGGGGGCTGCGCCGGTTCCGCGGCGCGCACAGCCTGCACGTCGGACGCCCCGAGGGATTCGCAGACCGCGGACGCGAGGTCCGCGTCCACGGCGTCGGCGTCCACGAAGATGCTGAGCTGTCGCGCGGCGGCGGGCGCGGCCCGCTTCGCCGCAGGGGCCGGCTCCGCGTCGTGGCTCAGCAGCCGGAGGATCTCGTGTCTGAACTGCTCGAAGCCGCACGCCTGCACGAACGCGCCAGCCAGGAGCGCGCGGTGAGTGTCGGACTTGACCGTGGCCAGATCGAGGCCGGGATCGCGCCACTGGATCAGCGTGATGGCGCCCTCGCGCTGAGCCGCGAGCGCCTCGCGCGTCTGCAGCGCGATCATCGGCGCATCCGTGTCCGGCAATCGTCGGCCCTCGTAGGGGCCGAGGAGCTGCACGAAGAGCGTGCCCCGGCGGAGGTCGTCGCGCAACGCGCGCACGTACGCCGCCTCGGTGTCGTGGGGATACGCGCGCGCGGGCACCGGCTCGAACTGGTGCTGCCGCAGCAGCGCGGCGACCGACTCGCGCTGGTCGAGGAGATCGTCGGTCGTCTCGGCGACGAGGACCGTGCGGGCCGGCGCCGCGGGCGCGGCCCGCTGCGCGACCAGACGCGTCGCGACCCAGTGGGCGAGCTCGTTGAGATGCCGCCAGTAGGGCGAGGCCGCATCGGGCGGCGGCAGGGGATAACCGTAGAGCACCGGCACGGGGGCGTCGAACCCGCGGTTCCAGAAGCGGATCGGGGTGAGATCGAGGTCTTTCAGGGCCTGAGGCCAGTCGACGGGCTCGATCTCGACGACGAAGACGTTCTCGCGGAGCCGCCTGGCCTCGGCGGCGAGCAGGAAGTTGGCGAGCTCGCGCTGGCACCAGGGCGACTGCTGGTACCCCGGCGACATCACCATCACGAGCACGCGGCTGACGCGAAGCTTGTCGAGCAGCTCCGCGGTCACGTTCTGGTTGGCCGCCAGCTCGTGATCCATCCAGATCGCGGCGCCGGAGCCGCCGAGCTTGCGCCGCAGGATCTTCTTCAGCTCACCGATGAGCGTCGTGACCCAGCCCGCGGGCGCGCCCTGCGGCACCTCGTCGTCCGCGTGCGCGTAGCTGATGAAGACGTCGAGCGCGTTCAGTGCGGTCACGGACGGATCACGCGAGGGAGGATTGCGCCGCCCGCGGGGGGAGTCAAGGGTCTGCCTGCCCTTGTCTCCGGCAAAGAGGCACGCTCGCTGCCGGACTGGCACCGGTCCCGCCGCCGAACCCTCAAATGTTCCATCTACAATCGTCTTCAAATCTAGCACTTCGGCGTCACAAGGCGGCCGATTGTGCGGCGGGGCCAGGCGCTCTTGCCCACCTACTACTGCCAGGAGCGTCGGCTCGAAGCGATGGCGTAGCTGGTCCGGGCTCCGGTACCGGGACGCCCGGGGTCCCGAGCAGCCGTGTGGACGCCC
>DATKEI010000018.1:0-5512 GCA_035544455.1 Binatia bacterium
TGGAGGCCGATCCAGCGGCCGGCGGGGGAGAAGAAGGGGATGCTGGCTCCCGCAGTCCCGGGGATCCCCTCCGCCTCGAGCTGCCCGAGGCGGCGGCGGTACAGCCGACTTCCCCCGTCGAAGCCCACGAAGACGAGCCACTCGCCGTCGGGCGAGAGCGCCTGCCCCGGGCCGCAGCAGATGCCGAGGTCCGTGACGCCCTCGGGCAGCCCCACCCGGAAGCGCGCGACGGGACGCTCCGGCTCGGGCGCGGCGACCCGGCCGGCCAGGAAAGCGCCCGCGAGGAGCACCGCCGTGGCGAGGGCGGCGAATGCGAGCCACATCCCCCGGCTCTTCTCCACGGGCCGCCACCCCCGGGCCGAGCGGCGAGGCCCTGCTCCGGACGCGGCCCCGCCCTCGTGGCGGAAGCCCTCGTCCTCGAGCGCGTCGCGAAACGCCGCGGCGGTGGGGAACCGGTCCGCCGGGAGCTTCTCCACCGCCCTGGCCACCGCGGCGTCCACGTTCGGCGGCACCGTGCGGCGGATCTCGCTTACGCGCTGCGGCTCGGTCGTCAGGATCCTGGCCAGCACCGCCTGGGAGGTCGGGCCGCCGAAGGGCGGCTCGCCGGTCAGCATCTCGTAGAGCACGCAGCCCAGCGCGTAAACGTCGCTCCTGCGGTCGACCGTCTGTTCGCCGGAGGCCTGCTCGGGGCTCATGTAGTGCGGCGTGCCCAGGCTGAGGCCGGTCTCCGTGATGCGCCCGCCGCCGGCCTGGCTCACCGCCAGCGCGATCCCGAAGTCGGCCACGAGCGGCTCGCCGCGGCCGCTCAGCAGTACGTTGCCCGGCTTCACGTCGCGGTGGACGACGCCGTTCTCGTGGGCGTAGTCCAGCGCGTCCGCCACCTTCCTCGCCAGCCCCACCGCCTCCTCCACCGGGAACTGCCGCTCGCGGTCCAGCTTCTCACGCAGCGACTCCCCCTCCACGTAGGGCATGACGTAGTAGAGGAAGCTGTCGGCCTCGCCGCTGTCGAAGAGCGGCAGGATGTGGGGATGCTGGAGGTTGGCGGTGGTGCGGATCTCGGCCAGGAAGCGCTCGCCGCCCACCACCGCGGCCAGCTCTGGCTTGAGGACCTTGAGGGCCACTCTGCGGTGGTGGCGGAGGTCCTCGGCCAGCCAGACCGTGGCCATCCCCCCCTCGCCCAGCTCGCGCTCGACGCGGTAGCGGCCCTCGAGGGCGGCGTTCAGGCGGTCGATCATGGCCGCCGGGGTTCGAGAGGTGACGGGGAGCGGGAATTTTCCCGTGAACAAAAATGGCGCGTCGGCGGGTTTTTCGCCATGCGCGCGGCCGGGCGAGGCGCTCGACTGAACCCGGACAGCAGACGTCATCGTTGACTTTGGAAACGATGTCTGTGAATTTGCTCCATGGCCGATCGCGTGCGCGAGCCGATCCAGACGTACCTGACCGCCGGGGAGCGCGCCGATCTCGATCGCGTGGCGGCCGACCTGGGCATCTCGCGCTCCGAGGCGCTCCGGCGCGGAATCCGTGCGCTCGCCCGGGTCCGCTACGACGGGCCGCTCCGCGATCTCGTGGGCGAGGGCCTCGTCACGCCTCCCACCGCCCCGCAGGGCGATCCACCGCCGTCATGTCCCGTCGCCCCGCTGGCGGACCTCCTCGACGAGCTGTCGGCGGACCGGGCAGATCGGTGACCTACCTCGACACCTCGGTCGCGCTGGCACACCTCCTGGCCGAGGACCAACGGCCGCCGGAAGGGCTGTGGGCGGAGGAGCTCGTGACCAGCCGGCTCCTCGAGTACGAGCTGTGGACGCGCCTCCAGGCGCGGGGCCTCGCCGGCTCGCACGGCGACGCCGCCCGGCTGCTGCTCGCCCGGGTGGCCTTCCTGGAGCTCCTGCCCCGAACGCTCGAGCGAGCGCTGGACCCGTTTCCGCTCCCGGTGCGGACCCTCGACGCGCTGCACCTCGCCTCCATGAGCTTCCTGCGCGAGCACGGCGAGGAGGTGGTGCTGGCCACCTACGACCGCCGCCTGGCCGCGTGCGCCGAGTCGATGGGGATGGGTCTGCGGGAGGTGTAGCGGTCCCGCGCGGTCCTCGGCTCCCGTTATCTTCAGGCGTCGACCCGAACCGTACCGCGGGAGAGCCCATGAGCGAGCCGACCCCTCCGCACGGCGCCCGGACGCGCCGGCGGTCGTCCCCCCTCCGCCGCCGCTTCCTCGCCGCACCGCGCTTCGCCCCCGCCGGCGGCTGTTCGCCCCCCGAGCCCGGGCCCGACGCCGGGCCGGCCGCGGCCCGCGCCGCCGAGCCCGCCACCTCCGGCGACACCACCGGCGGAGGCGGCGCGCATCGAGCCCGGCAACCGGGTGCTGGAGATCGGGACCGGGTCGGGCTACGGCGCGGCGGTGAAGCTCCTGACCGCGGCGAGCCTGCGAGCGACGGGTGCCGATGATTATCCAGGATGCGGAGGTAGCGCCGTGATGAGGGGCAACATGCGCCTGCCAGGGCTCACGCCATGGTTCTGACGCCACCGGTCCGCCATTCCCGCGGCCGTAGTCATGCCCTTTCGCGGCTGTTCTGGCCCTGAAGGTCCCGTTCGACTTCCGGGTCCCCGGCCCGGATCTCCCCGCCCCGCTCCGGCCCTGGGTCCACGAATACTATGCGACCGGGCTCGACATCCCGGCCGGGGAAACCCTCCGGATCCCCGTCAGCGCGACGAGGGATCCGGCGCTGAATGTTACGTACTCCGGCTCGGTCGTGATCCATATCGGCGGCGGCTTCCGCCTCCCGCCTGTCACTCTCGCCGGGCCGCAGCCGGCTGCGTATACGATCGAAGCTCGCGATGAATTACGAGGCTTCTACGTGCGATTCAGCACCGTGGGGCCGCTCGCGCTCCTGGGCGTCGAGGACTACTCGCTCACCGACGGCGCTCGCCCGCTCCACGAGATGGTCCGCCCCGAGCTGAGCGCGGCGACGCGAGCCTGGGAACACGCCCTCCTGGACGCGCCGGGGTTCGACGAACGCATCGAGCTCACGAACGCCTTCCTCCTGGCCCACCGCACCGAGCCCGACGCCCGCGTGCGGCTGCTCCAGGCCGCGGTCGAGCGGATCGATCGGGCCAACGGCAACCTCCGCATCGACGCCCTCGCCGGTGAGCTCGGCGTCGGCCCGAGCACCCTCCGCCGCCATTTCGCCGCCCTGGGCATGCCCGCCAAGCGGTTCTCATCCGTCGTCCGCTTCCGCCGCGCCCACCAGTATCTCAGCACGACCCCCGACGCCACCTGGGCCGACGTCATCGGCCGCTTCGGCTACGCGGACCAGGCGCACTTCGTCCGTGACTACCGCCGGTTCTCGGGCGCGCCGCCCACCGGCTGGGAGCCGGCGCTGCGGGCGGTGGATCGGCGGATGGGGATCGAGGGGCCGCCTGGCGGCGAGGGCTGAGCGTTTTGTTCAAGACAGGAGCGTCTGCGGGCCCCATGATGGGTGGCCGAGGTCTGACCTCGGCTCCTGACGCCGGACCCCTGCGGCCGGCCTTTCGAACCCCTCACCACTTCCGCGGTTCATAAGCGACGGCAGAACCACATGCGCCCGCACTACGGTCGGCGAGCACCCAGCGCTGGTGGCACCCAGCACGTCGCAGGATCATGTGGTGGCCTCCCGCGCGGCGGTCCGTTCTATTGGGGACATGAACACCTCCGATGAGCTGAGTCTGCCGGACCGGGACGGATCGTCCCCACCCTCACGCCGGCGTTTCGTCGGCCTGCTCGCGGCGACGGCGGCGGCGTTCATGGCGCCGCTGCTCCCGCGTCGGGCGTACGGGCAACTGCCGACCGCCCAACTGCGGCCCGCGAACCACCCCGATCCGCGGCCGGGGATCGATGGTTCCGGGGTGCTCACCGCCGAGCAGCTCGTGAACGCGCGTCACGTGGTCGAGCTCTTCGACGCGATTCGCGAGATCCCGCACATCGCCGACGGCATCCTCTGCTACTGCGGGTGCGCGCAGATCGAGGGCTATCGCTCGCTTCTGATCTGCTTCGAGGATCCCGGCATGGCACAGCACTGCGACATCTGTCAGGGGCAGGGCCGGCTCGCGCACGCCCGTTGGAAGGAGGGACAAACGCTGGACCAGATCCGCCGGGCGACCGATGCACGCTACGGGCCTGGCGGCGGCGTGGAGCACGGGAAGGCGCACACCCCGCACGTGCACCGCCACACCTGACCTTTCCCTGCATCTCCCCAGGAGGACGCATGACCACTGTTCGATCCCGCCCGAGGGCAGCAGCATATCTGCCGCTGCCCCTGTCTCTGCTCCTGCCCCTGCTCGGGGCGGGCGCGTTCGCGCTTCTGCTCGGCATGCCCGGAGAGGCCGCGGCGCAGGCGCCCGAAGGCACCTATCGGATCAGCCAGCGGGCGACCGTCGGCCAGACGCTGGGCACGGCCGTCATATCGCTCGACTATTCCCGTCCCCTCGCCCGCGGTCGCACCGACCTGTTCGGAGAGGTGGTGCACTGGGGCGAGCTGTGGACGCCGGGGGCGAACGAGGCGACGGTGCTCGACGTCAGCGAAGAGGTGAAGCTCAACGGCCATGCGGTGCCGGAGGGGCGCTGGTCGATGTGGGTCATCCCTTCGCAGGTCGGGCCGTGGGAGTTGGTCCTCGACCCCAATGACTCGCTCTTTCACACGCAGCGCCCGGATCCCACCGACGAGCAGATCCGCTTCGTGCTGGACGTAACCCACGAAGCGCCGCACGTGGAGGCCCTCACCTTTGCGTTTCCGCGGATCGCGCAGGACGGCGCCACCCTTCAGATGAACTGGGGCACGACGGAGATCGCCATCGAGGTGGAGGTCGAGCCGAACGTGCCCGTGCTGACGGTGGACGCGGACGAGGCGGCATCCTACGTCGGCGAATGGGATATGACCTTCGCGGAGAATCCGGAGACCGGGCAGGCACTGCCGCCCACCACCTTCACGATCCGTCTGGACGAGAACGGATCGCTTCGCGGCAGCTTTCCCCCCGGGACGTTCGCACCGCCCGAGGCGTCGGCAGAAGAGCCCGTCGAGGAAGCGGACATGACGCCGCAGGAGCGGGAGAGGGCCGAAGCCAGGCGGGCGCTGGCCCGGCAGGGCGCGGAAGGCTTCGAATTCGTGCTCGTGCCGCGCGCGGCGGGCGTGTTTCTGCTGGGATACGTGCAGGACGGCGTGCTGCTTGACGTGGAGGAGATCTTCCACGAGTTCGAGTTCGACGGTGGCCAGGCGGTGCGCCTCACGATCCGGGGATCCGAAGACCGGATCTACGCCACGGGCACACGAGCGAGCCCGAGCGGCTGAGCTGGATCACCCCCGCTCTCCGGTATGAAGAGGCTCGATGAGCCGAGGGTTGAGCTATGTCTTCATGGGGTGAGCTGAAGCGTCGGAAGATCGTCCAGTGGGCCCTCGCCTATCTTGCCGGCGCCTGGCTGGTGCTCCAACTGGTGGATGTCCTGGCCAATCAGTTCGGGTCGCTGGGCACCCTCCAGCGCGGAATC
>DATKEI010000019.1:0-10272 GCA_035544455.1 Binatia bacterium
GCCGCCGTCGCCGCGCACGCCCTCGGTGACCAGAATGCCGCGCACGCTCGGCGGCCAAACCATGCCGGTGGGATGGAACTGCATGAACTCCATGTCCATCAGGTCGGCGCCTACGTCCATCGCCATGGTCACGCCGTCGCCGCTGTATTCCCAGGAATTCGACGTGACTTTCCACGCCTTGCCGCCGCCGCCGGTGGCGAGCACCACGGCTTTGCATTTGAATAAGATGAATTTTCCGCTCTCGCGCCAGTAACCGAAGGCGCCGCTGATTCTGCCGCCGTCGGTGAGCAGACGCTGTAGGTTGCACTCCATGTAGACATCGATGCCTTTATGCACCGCGTGCTGCTGCAGGGTGCGGATCATCTCGAGGCCGGTGCGGTCGCCCACGTGGGCAAGGCGCGCGTAGCGGTGCCCGCCGAAGTCGCGCTGGGAAATGAGGCCGTCCTTGGTGCGGTCGAAGAGGGCACCCCATTCCTCCAGCTCGAGCACCCGATCGGGCGACTCCTGGGCATGGAGCTGAGCCATGCGCCAGTTGTTGAGCATCTTGCCGCCACGGAGGGTGTCCCGGAAGTGGACCTGCCAGTTGTCCTCCTTCCAGACGTTGGCCATGGCCGCCGCGATGCCGCCCTCGGCCATCACGGTGTGCGCCTTGCCGAGGAGCGACTTGCACACGAGGGCAACGCTCACGCCATGGGCGTGCGCCTCGATGGCCGCGCGCAGCCCGGCGCCGCCCGCCCCGATGACAATGACGTCGTACTCGTGCGTCGTGAACGGTTCAGCCGCCATTCAGCCATCCTCCCCGTCGCATCGCCCGGCGCCCCCGTCGCCGGAGACGGCGCCGAAGGCCCATCAGAAGAATCGGAGATCCCGGATCACGCCCATCGACAGGAGCCGCACGTACAGATCGGTCAGGCCCACCCACACCAGGCTGATCCACGCGTAGAGCATGTGCCGCTCGTTCAGCCGCGTGATGGTCCGCCACAGGCCATACCGGCCGGGGGTCCTGGAGAACGCGTCGGCGTGGCCCCCGCACAGATGGCGGCAGGAGTGGCAGGAGACCGAGTAGAGCGTGAGGAGCGCAGCGTTGACGATCAGCACCAGCGTGCCCACCCCCATGCCGATGCCGCCGGGGAAGCGGAAGCCCAGCATGGCGTCCCACCACAGGAAGGCCAGGACCGGGATCGACAGCCAGAAGAAGTAGCGGTGCAGGTTCTGGAGAATGAACGGAAACCGCGTCTCCCCCGAGTACTTCCGCGTGCGATCGCGCACCGCGCAGCCAGGCGGCCACCCGAAGAAGGATCGGTAGTAGGCCTTCCGGTAGTAATAGCAGGTGACGCGGAAACCGCCGGGGATCCACAGGATCAGGAAGGCGGGCGATAGGTTCCACCAGGAGCCGATCAGGGGCAGGCTCACGTGCTGGCAGTTTGCCGCCAGGCACGGCGAGTACAGCGGCGACAGGTACGGGGCCACGTAGTAGTGGGCATTCTGGACCGCCGCCCATGTGGCGTAGATGCCAAAGCTCCCGAGCACCAGCACCACCAGCAGCGGCTCCACCCACCAGGCGTCCGTGCGCAGGGTGGCTCCGGGAATCACCTCGCCCCGCTGGTTGCCGAACAGTCGCGTGCGCATGGCCCTCGCCGTCTTCTCCTCGGTCTTCACGGCCTAGCATACTCCTTGACCCCGTCCTGATAGAGGTCGCCCCCGTGACAGTCGTTGACCACGATGGCGGGGAAGCTCTCCACCTCGAGCCGCCGGATCGCCTCCGTGCCCAGGTCCTCGTAGGCCACGACCTCGAGCGTCTTCACGAAGCGCGACAGCACGGCGCCCGCCCCGCCGATGGCGCCGAAGTAGACGCCCTTGTGCTCGCGAAGCGCGTCCTTCACGGGCTGGGACCGCCCGCCCTTGCCGATGGTGGCCTTGAGACCGAGGCGGAGGAGGGTGGGGGTGTAGCGATCCATGCGGCCTGCGGTCGTGGGGCCGATCGACCCCACGACCTCGCCCGGCCGCGCCGGGGACGGCCCGGTGTAGTAGATGATCTGCCCCCTGATGTCGATGGGCAGGGGCTGCCCCGCCTCGGCGAGGGGAAAGAGCCGCCCGTGCGCGGCGTCGCGCGCGGTGTAGAGCACGCCGGTGATCCGGACCCGGTCCCCCGCCGTGAGGGACTCGACGTCGGCGTCGCTCAGAGGGGGAACCACCTCCTTGATGCCGTCGGCCCCGGTGGTGATCATCGCCCGCCCCCGGCCCGGCGCCCCCTCACAGCACCACGTCCTTGTGCCGGTGGGCGTGGCACTCGATGGTCACCGCCACGGGCAGGCTCGTGATGTGACAGGGGTAGGTCAGGATGTGGATGCCAAAGGCCGTGGTGTCGCCGCCGTAGCCCTGGGGGCCAATGCCGAGGCGATTGGCACGGGCGAGAAGCTCCTGCTCCAGCGCGTTCACCGCGGCATCGGGATTCGGCGAGCCCAGCTCGCGGAACAGCGCCTTCTTCGACAGGAGGGCGGCGCGCTCGAAGGTGCCACCGATGCCGACGCCCGCGATCAGGGGCGGGCAGGCGTCCGGCCCCGCCGTCTCGATGCACTCGATCACCCAGTCCTTGGCGCCCTGGACGTCGGCGGGCGTGAGCATCTTGTACTTCGAGCGGTTCTCGCACCCGCCGCCCTTGGCCATGACCTGGATCTTGATGGTGTCACCGGCCACGATCTCGGGATGGATCACCGCCGGGGTGTTGTCCCTGGTGTTCTCCCGGTCGAAGGGCGACCGCACGACCGAGGCCCGCAGGTAGCCCTCCGTGTAGCCCTGTCGGACGCCCTCGTTGATGGCGTCGGTGAGGAGCCCGCCGGTCACGTGGACGTCCTGGCCGACGTCGACGAAGCACACGACCATGCCGGTGTCCTGGCAGTAGGGGATGCGCTTTGTCCGCGCCAGCTCGGCGTTGTCCTTCAGGATCTGAAGGACCTGCCGGCCGGCGGGCGAGCGCTCGGTTCCGAGCGCGCGGTCGAACGCCCGGAGCATGTCCGGCTCGATCTCGTAGTTGGCCTCCATGCACAGCTTCTTGACCGCATTCGCGACCGCCGAGACGTGGATCTCTCGCATTGCCAGCTCCCCCGGGGCCCGCCTAGAGCTTCAGCTTGTCGACGAGCTCTCTCACCGCTCCCGCCGACTTGTCGAACGCCGCCTGCTCGGAGGCGGTCAGCGTGATCTCGATCACCTGCTCCACCCCGGACCGGCCGAGCTTCACGGGCACGCCCACGTACAGGCCCTTGACGCCGTACAGGCCGTCCAGGTACGCGGCGCAGGGCAGGATCTTCTTCTTGTCTTTCAGGATGGCCTCGACCATCTCCACGGTGGAGGCGGCGGGGGCATAGTAGGCGCTTCCCGTCTTCAGGAAGGCGACGATCTCCGCCCCCCCGCTGGCGGTGCGGGTCACCAGGGCCTCGATCTTCTCCGGAGGCAGCAGCTCGGTGATGGGGATGCCCGCCACCGTGGAATAGCGGGGCAGCGGCACCATGGTGTCGCCGTGGCCGCCCAGGACGAACGCCGTCACGTTCTCGACGGACACGTCCAGCTCCCGGGCGATGAAGGTCCGGAATCGGGCGGAATCGAGCACGCCGGCCATGCCGATCACGCGGCGGTGGGGCAAACCCGACTTCTTCCAGGCGAGCTGGACCATGGCATCCAGCGGATTGGTGACCAGGATGAGAATGGCGTTCTTCGAGCGCGCCACCACCTGCTCCACCACGCTGCCCACGATCTCCGCGTTCTTGAACAGGAGATCGTCGCGGGTCATGCCCGGCTTGCGGGCCAGACCGGCGGTGATGACGACGATGTCGGAGTCAGCCGTCTCGTCGTATCCGTTGCTGCCCACGAGCGTGACGTCGTAGCCGTGGACCGGTCCGGCCTGGGCGAGGTCCAGCGCCTTGCCCTGGGGGATCCCCTCGACCACGTCGACGAGGACGACATCGCCCAGCTCCCGCTCGACGGTGTACTGCGCCACGCTGGCGCCGACGTTGCCGGCGCCGACCACGGTGATCTTCGGACGCGCTGCCATGGGCATTCTCCCGCGCCAGCTCAGAGCTTCGCCATGCTCTCGATGATGGCGGTGCCGAACTCGGAGCACTTGACCTCGCGCGCGCCCTCCATGAGCCGGGCGAAGTCGTAGGTCACGACCTTCTGGTCGAGGGTCTTCTCCAGGCCGGCCACGATGCGGTCGGCCGCCTCGTTCCAGCCCATGTAGCGCAGCATCATCTCGCCGGAGAGGATGACCGATCCCGGGTTGACCTTGTCCAGCCCCGCGTACTTGGGAGCGGTGCCGTGGGTGGCCTCGAACAGGGCATGTCCGGTGTCGTAGTTGATGTTGGCCCCGGGCGCGATGCCGATGCCGCCGACCTGGGCGGCGAGGGCATCGGAGATGAGGTCGCCGGTCAAGTTGCAGCAGGGGATCACGTCGAACTCGTCGGGCCGGGTCAGGATCTGCTGGAGGAACGCATCCGTGATGGCGTCCTTGACCAGGAGCTTGCCGGCCGGCGGCTTGCCGCCGCAGTCGTCCCAGCCCACGAGCTTGTCGGAGAACTCTCGCCGGGCCAGCTCGTAGCCCCACTTCATGAATTGCCCTTCCGTGAACTTCTGGATATTGCCCTTGTGCACGAGCGTCACGTTGCGCCGACCCTGCTCGATGGCGTAGCGATACGCGGCCCGGGTCAGCCGCTCCGAGCCCTCGCGCGACACCGGTTTGACGCCGATGGACGAGGTGTTCGGGAACCGGATCTTCGTCACCCCCATCTCCTTCTGGAGGAACTCGATCACCTTCCGGCACTCGGGGGTCTCGGCCAGCCACTCGATGCCGGCGTAGATGTCCTCGGTGTTCTCCCGGAAGATAACCATGTCGACCTTCTCCGGCCGCTTCACCGGGGAGGGCACGCCCTTGTAGTACCGCACCGGGCGGAGACAGACGTACAGGTCCAGCTCCTGGCGCAGGCTGACGTTGAGCGAGCGGAAGCCCTCGCCCACCGGCGTGGTGAGCGGCCCCTTGATCGCGACCAGGTACTGGCGGATGACGTCCAGGGTTTCCTGGGGCAGGAGGTTCGGCGGGCAGTCCTTCCCGTACACGGCGTGGGCCTTCTCGCCGGCATAGACCTCGGCCCACGCGATCGTGCGCCGGCCCGAATAGGACTGGGCCACCGCGGCGTCGAGCACGCGCACGGAGGCGGCCCAGATGTCGGGCCCAGTGCCGTCGCCCTCGATGAAGGCCACGATCGGGTGGTCGGGCACCTGCAGCTTGCCGTGGGAGAGGGTGATGGGCTCGCCCTGCGGGATCTTCACCTTGCCAGCCATGACGCCTGTCTCCATCTTCGCTCCCCCGGTTCTGTCCCGGCCCTCCACCGGGAGAGGAAGGTGGAGGCGGGTGTTCGTCGCGCGAAGCGCCTCAAGCCAGTGCGTTGAGCGCGGAGCCCGCCTTGAACCAGCCGATCTGCTCGTCAGTCATGGTGTGGCGGCAGGACACCGTCACCACCTGCCCGCCCGGCTTGCGGATCTCCACCGGGACCGGCTGCCCGGGAGCGAGGGCGGCGAGGCCGCGAACGCTCACCCGATCCCCCTCCTCGAAGCGGTCGTAGTCGGCGGCGGAGGAGAACGTCAGGGGCAGGATCCCCTGCTTCTTGAGGTTCGTCTCATGGATGCGGGCGAAACTCTTGACCATGACCACCTTCGCCCCGAGGTAGCGCGGCGACATCGCGGCGTGCTCGCGGCTCGATCCCTCGCCGTAGTTCTCGTCGCCCACCACCGCCCAGCCCACCCCGCGCGCCTTGAGGTCACGCGCCATCGCGGAGAAGCCCTGGACCTCGCCGGTGACGGGGTTCTTCCCCTTGCCCGCCTCGCCGGTGAAAGCGTTGACCGCCCCCAGGAACATGTTGTCGCTGATCCGGTCCAGGTGGCCGCGGTAGCGCAGCCACGTCCCCGCGGGCGAGATGTGATCGGTGGTGGTCTTACCCCGCGTCTTCACCAGGAGGGGCAAGTCCACGAAGTCCCGCCCGTCCCAGCGCGGGAAGGGCTGGAGGATCTGCAGCCGCTCGCTGGTCGGAGAGATCTCCACCGGCACCGCGCTCCCATCGGCCACAGGCGCCTCGTACCCCTCTTCCCCCTTGGCGAAACCCAGGGCGGGCAGCTCCTCGCTCTCCGGCGGCGTGAAGCGGAAGGGCTTGCCGTCGGGGCCGGGCAGGGTGCCGTGCACCGGGTCGAACTCGAGCGTGCCCGCGAAGGCCAGGGCGATGACGATCTCCGGGCTCGTGAGGAACGACAGCGTGGCCGCGCTCCCGTCGTTGCGGCCGGGGAAGTTCCGGTTGAACGAGGAGACGATGACGTTGGCCTCGTCCTTGCCGACGTCGCCGCGCCGCCACTGCCCGATGCAGGGGCCGCAGGCGTTGGCGAGCACGGTGCCCCCGATCCGCTCGAACGTCGCCATGATGCCGTCGCGCTTGATGGTCTGGTAGATGCGCTCCGAGCCCGGCGTGATCAGGAACGGGGTCCGGGCGGTGAGGCCTCCCTTGAGCGCCTGGGTCGCGATGTGGGCGGCGCGCTTCATGTCCTCGTAGGAGGAGTTGGTGCAGGAGCCGATGAGGGCGGCCTTGATCTGCGTCGGCCAGCCCTCCTTCTTCACCTCGGCGGCCAGCCTGGAGACGGGTCGGGCGCGGTCGGGCGAGTGCGGGCCCACGATATGGGGCTCCAGCTCGGAGAGGTCGAGCTCGACGACCTCGTCGTAGAACGTGCGCGGATCGGCGAGCACCTCGGGGTCCGGCACGAGATGGGCGCGGTACTGCTCGGCCAGCGCGGCCACGTCGGCGCGCTCGGTCGCGGAGAGGTACGCGGACATGCGCTCGTCGAAGGCAAAGAGCGAGGTGGTGGCGCCGAGCTCCGCGCCCATGTTGCAGATGGTGCCCTTGCCGGTGGCGCTGATGGAGCTCGCCCCCGACCCGAAGTACTCGACGATCTTATTGGTGCCGCCCTTGACGGTGAGGAGCCCGCACAGGTACGTGATGACGTCCTTGGGCGAGCTCCAGCCCCCGAGCTTTCCGGTGAGGTGCACGCCGATCAGCTTGGGGTGGAGCACCTCCCAGGCCAGGCCGGCCATGGCCTCCCCGCAGTCGGCCCCGCCCACACCGATGGCGGCCATACCCAGGCCCCCGGCATTGGGAGTATGCGAATCGGCGCCGATCATGAGTCCGCCGGGGAAGGCGTAGTTCTCGAGCACGACCTGGTGGATGATGCCGGAGCCCGGGTTCCAGAAGCCGAGGCCGTACTTGCGCGACGCGGAGCGCAGGAAGTTGTAGACCTCCCGGTTCTCGGCGATGGCACGCTCCATGTCCTCCCGCGCCCCGGACTGGGCGCGGATGAGGTGGTCGCAGTGCGTCGTGCTCGGCACCGCCACCCTGGGCTTTCCCGCCTGCATGAACTGAAGCAGCGCCATCTGGCCCGTCGCGTCCTGCAGGGCGACGCGGTCGACGCGCAGCCGGAGCTGGGCGCGCCCGCGGTCCCACTCCTGGCCCTCGAAGTCGTCGGCGTGGGCCACCAGGATCTTCTCGGAGAGCGTGAGCGGGCGACCGAAGCGCTGGCGCGCCCGATCCAGCCGGGCGGGCATGGATTCGTACAGGAGCCTGACCTGATCTGCTGCCATGGGGGGCATCCTCCGTCGCCCGATCGGATCCCGGCCGATGCGGCGCTCACCCGGGGGCACATGCGAGTCCGGGGGGACACACACATTCGCCTCCGGCCCGGCCGGGCAGGAGGCGTCAGTCAAAACCGAGACTTACGCTAGCATGGCCCCCGGTGGCGGTCAAGGCGCCCGACGCCCGCCGCCGGTCTCGGTCGGGCGACACCGCCTGGTGTACTCTCGGCGTGGCCCGCGGGCCAAAAAGGCGTCGCCGAGGACGGAGGCAGGTCATGACATTCACCAGGGAGCTGTGGACCTCCGTCGGGGAGATCTACGCGGCCATCCTCGCGCATCCCTTTCTCGCCGGACTCACCGCGGGCACTCTGCCCCGGGACAGCTTCCAGTTCTACGCCGTGCAGGACGCCCTGTACCTGCGCGACTTCGCCCGCGCCCTCTCCCTGGCCGCCGCCCGCGCGCCCGAGGACGAATGGATCGTCATGTTCAACGAGCACGCGGCGGGGGCCCTCAAGGTGGAGCGCGCGCTCCACGAGAGTTTCTTCGGAGCGTGGGGACTCACTCCGGCGCAGGTCGCAGCCGCCCCGATGGCGCCGACCAACCTCGCGTACACGAGCTATCTCCTCGCCGTGGCCCACCAGAGGCCGTTCCACGAGGCGATGGCCGCCCTGCTGCCCTGCTACTGGATCTACTGGGAAGTCGGCAAGGAACTGGAGCGCGCGGGATCGCCCGACCCGCTCTACGCCCGCTGGATCAGCACCTACGCCTCGAAGGAGTTCGGCGACGTCGTCCGCGCCGTGCTCGACGCCACGGACCGCGTGGCCGACGGCCTGGGCGCGCCGCAGCGGGCCGCGATGCGGCGGCATTTCGAGACGACCAGCCGCTACGAGTGGATGTTCTGGGACATGGGCTACCGGCGCGAGGCGTGGCCGGTATGAGGCACCGCGAACCCGCGGCCGGCGCGCGCGCCGCGGCCAGGCGATGGCCCCTGACGACCGGCGCGCTCACCCGCGGATCGCGATGACCGGCTACCGCCTGGCCGGCGCCGCGACCCCCGCCGGCACCGCCCGCCACGCCGACCACTTCGCCGGGCTCGGCCCCCGCGCCTTCGCGCCGCTGGGGCGCACGGGCCTGGTGGCGAGCCGGCTCGGCTTCGGCGCATACCGCGTGGACGACCAGACGCCCGGTCACCGGGAGGCCCTCGAGAGCGCACTCCAGGCCGGGGTGAACCTGATCGACACCTCGACCAACTACACGGACGGCGGCAGCGAGCGCTTGATCGGCCAGGTGGTGGCCGACGGCGTCGAGCGCGGCGCGGTCCGGCGCGACGAACTCGTCGTGGTCTCCAAGATCGGCTACGTGCAGGGTGAGAACCTCGATCTCGCGCGGGCGCGCGAGTCCGCGGGCCGGCCCTTCCCGGAGATGGTCAAGTACATGGACGGCTGTTGGCACTGCCTTCACCCCGCGTTCCTGGCCGACCAGCTCCCGCGCTCTCTGGCACGACTGCGCCTCGAGACCCTCGACGTCTGCTTGCTCCACAACCCGGAGTACTTCTTCTCCGACGCCAAGCAGCGGGCCGAGGGGTCCCTGCCCGAGCTCCGCGACGAGTTCTACCGGCGCCTCGGGGAGGCGTTCCGCTTCCTCGAGGGCGAGGTCGCGGCGGGGCACATCGGCGCGTACGGCGTCTCCTCCAACACGTGCACCTCGCCGCCCGACGACCCCGAGGCCACGGCGCTCGCCCGCATGCTGGAGGTGGCGCGCGCGGCCGGCGGCCCCGGACACCATTTCCGCGTGCTCCAGCTGCCCCTGAACCTCGTCGAGGCGGGCGCGCTTCAGGGCGCGCTCCCGGCCGCCATCCGCGAGGAGGTCGCCGTGCTCGTCAACCGCCCGCTCAACGCCATGGCGGGTCGGGGGATGCTCCGGCTCGCCGACTTCGTCGTGGCGGAGGCCCCGCCGCCGGGCGAGCAGCTCGCCGTCCTCGCCGTGCTCGAGGAGGAGTTCCGGCGCGAGATCGCGTCGCGCCTCCAGGTCACGCGCGGCGCCAACGCGCCCGACGATCTCTTCCGCTGGGCCGAACACCTCGACGGTCTCGCCGAGAGCCTTGAGAGCCTCGATCACTGGGAGCAGATCGAGAACCACATGATCGTGCCGCGGGTCGCCCACGCCGTCCGCGCCCTGGACGCCGCCCTCCGGGGCGATCTGGGCGGGCGCTGGCAGGACTGGCGCGGGCGCTACCAGGCCGAGATCGAGCGGATGTTCGCCGCGTTCCGCCGGGTCGGGGCGGAGCAGAGCCGGGCCGGCAGCCTCGCCGTCGCCGCGGCCGTCGACCCGTGGCTGCCCGCGCCCTTCCGCCGGCAGTCACTCTCGCGCAAGGCCCTGTGGGTCGTCGCGAGCACGCCGGGGGTGAGCGCGGTGCTGGTGGGCATGCGGCGGACGGAATACGTCAACGATGCGATGGAGGTTGCCCGCTGGCCCGGGCTGGAGGAAGTCCAGTGGGCGTACGAGGCCGTCGCAATGCACGTCGCGGGTCCGACCTCCCGCCTCTAGTGTGCTGAGTCAGAAATGTGCCGACAAAGCGCCGGGCGGGGTGGGGGCCCTCCCCGCGGGACACGCTG
>DATKEI010000020.1:0-5201 GCA_035544455.1 Binatia bacterium
GAGCGTGTACGCGGACGGCGCCAGTCCCTGCACGAGCCACAGCGCGCCGAGAAAGGGCAGCGGCAGGATCACGAACGACGGGTCGCCGCTGCTCGCCGTCAGGGCCACCGACAGCAGGAACGGTATGCCGAAACCCAGGCCCACGCCGAGGACGCCCGCGACCACCCGCTGCCGCGCGCCCAGAGGGGCCTCGAAGGTGAGGGGATCGCCGGCAGCCGGCCGGCGCGCCGGTGCGCCCTCTGCGGTCAGCGAGGCAGGATCTCCAGCGCGCCGAAGAAGTAGCCGATCTCGAAAGCGGCCGACTCGGGCGAATCCGACCCGTGCACGGCGTTGGCCTCGATCGAGGCCGCGAAGTCCTTGCGGATGCTGCCGGGGCTGGCCTTGGCCGGATCGGTGGCGCCCATGAGGTCCCGCAGGCGCGGAATGGCCTCGTCGCCCTCGAGCACCATGGGCATGCACGGGCCCTGCGTCATGAACGCGCAGAGGCTCGCGTAGAAGGGGCGCTCCTTGTGGACGATGTAGAAGCCGCCGGCCTGGGGCGGCGTCAGGTGCACGAGCTTGGCGGCGAGCACGGTCAGCCCGGCCCGCTCGAAGCGGTCGATGATCTGGCCGATCACGCCCCCCGCCACGGCGTCGGGCTTGATGATGGTGAGGGTCCGCTGCAGGGCCATCGGTCGGTCTCAGTCCTTTCGGGTCTGTCCCCTCTCCCGGCGAGGGAGCGGGCGGATGCACAGGCGGCTCGACATCATCGGCGGCCAGCCAGGACGCGAGCGACGGTGGCGCCCATGTCCGCCGGGCTTCGCACCGTCGTGATGCCGGCGGCTTCCATGGCCGCCATCTTCTCGGCCGCGGTGCCCTTGCCCCCGGCGATGATGGCCCCGGCGTGACCCATGCGCCGACCCGGCGGGGCCGTCTGGCCGCAGATGAAGCCGACCACGGGCTTCGCGACATGGGCCTTGATGAAGGCAGCCGCCTCTTCCTCGGCGGTGCCGCCGATCTCGCCGATCATCATGATCGCCTCGGTGCCGGGATCGGCCTGGAACATCCGGAGCACGTCGATGAAGCTCGTGCCGTTGACCGGATCGCCGCCGATGCCCACGCAGGTCGACTGGCCGATGCCCCGCTGCGTGAGCTGGTGCACGACCTCATAGGTGAGCGTGCCGCTGCGCGACACCACGCCGACCTGGCCGGCGAGATGGATGTGCCCGGGCATGATCCCGATCTTGGCCTTGTCCGGCGAGATGAGCCCCGGGCAATTCGGGCCGATGAGGCGACTCCCCGTCCCCGCCACGTACGCCTTGACCTTGACCATGTCCGCGACCGGGACCCCCTCCGTGATGCACACGACCAGGGCCACGCCGGATGCCGCTGCCTCCATCATGGCGTCGGCCGCGGCGGGCGGGGGCACGAAGATCAGGGCGCAGTCGACGCCCTCGGCGCGCACCGCGTCCTCCACGGTGTTCCAGACCGGGAAGCCCTCGTGCGTGGTGCCCCCCTTGCCCGGGGTCACGCCACCTACCACGCGGGTGCCGTACTCCCGGCAGCGCAGGGCGTGAAAGGTGCCCTCCTTGCCAGTCATGCCCTGGACGGCCACGCGGGTGCTTCGATCGACCAGGATGCTCATCGCCGCCCCCGGGCCAGCTCGACGGCCCTGGCCGCGCCGGTCCCCATGTCGTCGGCGGCCGTGAAGTTCAGGCCCGACTCGGCCAGCATCTTCTTGCCGAGCTCGACATTGGTGCCCTCCATGCGGACCACCACCGGCAGCTTGAGCGACAGCTTCTGGACGGCGGCGATCAGGCCCTCGGCCAGGCGGTCGCAGCGGAGGATGCCCCCGAAGACGTTGATGAACACCGCCTTCACGCTGGGATCGGAGGACAGGATGCGGAAGGCGCTCTCGATCTGCGGGGGCGAGGCCCCGCCGCCGACGTCGAGGAAGTTCGCGGGCGCGCCGCCGGCGAGCTTGACCATGTCCATGGTGGCCATGGCGAGCCCGGCGCCGTTGACCATGCAGCCCACGTCGCCGTCGAGCTTGATGTAGTTGAGGCCGTACTTGGATGCCTCGACGTCGAGCGGGTCCTCCTCGTTGAGGTCGCGCAGGCCCACCACGTCCGGGTGCCGGTAGAGGGCGCTGTCGTCGAAGCTCAGCTTGGCGTCCAGGGCGAGGACGCGGCCGTCCCGGGTGACGACCAGAGGATTGATCTCCGCGAGCGAGCAATCCCTGGCGAGATAGGCGCGGAACAGGCTCTGGACCAGCCCGACGCCTGCCTTGAACTGGTCCCCCGACAGCCCGAGCCCGTATGCGAGCCGGCGCGCCTGGAAGGCCTGCAGGCCGAGCGCAGGGTCCGCCCATTCGCGGAGGATCTGCTCGGGATGGCTCGCCGCGACCTCCTCGATGTCCATGCCGCCCGCTCCCGAGGCCATCACCACGTGGGTGGAGCGCGCCCGGTCGAGCGTGATCGACAGGTACAGCTCGCTCGCGATCTCCCTCGCCTCCTCGACCAGAACCTTGAGGACCCTGATGCCCTCGGGCGGAGTCTGCGGGGTCTTGAGCATCATGCCGAGGATCTGGGCGGCCGCCCGCTCGGCTGCCTCCGGACCGTCGACGAGCTTGACGCCCCCGGCCTTGCCCCGGCCGCCGGCGTGGACTTGCGCCTTCACGACCACGGGTCCGCCGAGCGTCTCGGCGATGGCCCGCGCCCGGGAGGGTGTCTCCGCCACGTCGCCGCTCGGCACCGGGACCCCGAACTCGCGCAGGATCACCTTGGCCTGGTACTCGTGGATCTTCATCGCCGCCTACCGGCCGCCGAGCTTGCGGACGAGCCACATCACGGGATCGTGGAACTCGCTCACCACGCGCTCCTTGAGCGGGATGAGGGCATTGTCCGTGATGTGGATGTGCTCCGGGCACACCTCGGTACAGCACTTGGTGATGTTGCAGAAGCCGAGCCCGGCCTTGACCTTGGCCAGCTCGATCCGGTCGTGCGTATCGAGAGGGTGCATCTCCAGCTCGGTGATGCGCATGAGGAACCGGGGCCCGGCGAAGGCCGGCTTGTTCTCGGGGTGGTCCCGGATGACATGGCAGACGTCCTGGCACAGGAAGCACTCGATGCACTTGCGGAACTCCTGGCTCCGCTCCACGTCCTCCTGCATCATGCGTCTCGTACCGTCCGCCTCCTTGGGCCGGAGCCGGACAGGCGGGATCGTCTTGGCCTTCTCGTAGTTGTACGTCACGTCGGTGACCAGGTCCCGGTAGAGGGGAAAGGTGTGCATGGGCGCGACCGTGACCGTCTCGCCGGGCTCGAACGTGTCCATGCGCGTCATGCACATCAGGCGCGGCTTGCCGTTCACCTCGGCGCTGCACGATCCGCACTTGCCGGCCTTGCAGTTCCAGCGCACGGCGAGGTCGGGGGCGTGGCTGGACTGGATGCGGTGAATCACGTCGAGGACGACCATCCCCTCCTCGACGGGCACCCGGTAGTCCCGGAACGCCCCGGTCTTGCCGTCCCCTCGCCACACCTTGAGGGCGAACTCCGCCGCCATCACGTCCTCTCCTGGAGCAGCGCGCGGAGCTCGGCCGGCATCTCCGGCAGCGGCTCCTGGGCGACGGTGAGCTGCCCGCCCTTGCGCCGGATGACCACGTTGATCCTGGCGAACCGGTCGTCGGCCATCGGGAAGTCGTCCCGGGTGTGCCCGCCGCGGCTCTCCTTGCGCTCGAGGGCTCCGAGCGTGCACGCCTCGGACACCGCCAGCATCGCGTGCAGGTCGAGGGCCAGGTGCCAGCCCGGATTGAACGCCCGGCCGCCATCCACGCGTACCCGGCCCAGGCGCTGCTTGAACACGGCGATCTCCTCCAGGGCCTTCCGGAGCTCGCCCTCGGTGCGGATGATGCCGACCAGCGCCTGCATGCACTCCTGCAGGTCGGCGTGAATCGCGTACGGGTTCTCGGTGCCCTTGGTCTCGAGCGGCACCAGCATCGCGCCGATGGCGGCCTGCACCTGCCCGGCGTCCGCGGTCGGGTGCCCCGGGAGCGCCTTCACGTACTGGGCGGCGTAGAGGCCGGCCCGGCGCCCGAACACGAGCAGATCGGAGAGCGAGTTGCCCCCGAGGCGGTTGGCGCCGTGCATGCCGCCCGCCACCTCGCCGGCGGCGAACAGCCCGGGCACGCAGGAGGCCTCGCTGTCGGCCTCCACGCGGACGCCACCCATGATGTAGTGGCAGGTCGGCCCGACCTCCATCGGCTCCCGGGTGATGTCGACCCCGGCCAGCTCCTTGAACTGGTGGTACATGCTCGGCAGGCGCTTGCGGATGTAGTCGGCGGGGCGGCGCGTGCAGATGTCGAGGAAGACGCCCCCGTGCGGGCTGCCGCGCCCCTGCTTGACCTCGGTGTTGATGGCGCGGGCCACCTCGTCGCGGGGCAAGAGGTCGGGCGTCCGGCGGTTGTTCTTCTTGTCCGCGTACCAGGCGTCGGCCTCCTTCTCGTTGTCCGCCGTCTCCGCCTTGAAGTACTCGGTGACGTAGTTGAACATGAAGCGCACGCCCTCGGTGTTCTTGAGGGTCCCGCCGTCTCCGCGCACGCCCTCCGTCACCAGGATGCCGCGCACGCTCGGCGGCCACACCATGCCGGTCGGATGGAACTGGACGCACTCCATGTCGATCAGGTCGGCCCCGGCCTCGAGGGCGAGCGCCATGCCGTCGCCCGTGCACTCCCAGGAGTTCGACGTGAACTTCCACGACTTGCCGACGCCGCCGGTGGCGAGGATCACCGCCTTGGCCTTGAACAGGACGAAGTCGCCCGTCGGCCGCCAGTAGCCCACCGCCCCGCACACCCGGTCCCCGTCCTTCAGGAGATGCTGCACGTTGCATTCCATGAAGACGTCGATGCCCAGGGACACCGCCCGCTGCTGCAGGGTGCGGATCATCTCGAGGCCGGTGCGGTCGCCCACGTGGGCGAGGCGCGC
This sequence comes from Binatia bacterium, assembly GCA_035544455.1. Taxonomy (GTDB): domain Bacteria; phylum Methylomirabilota; class Methylomirabilia; order Rokubacteriales; family CSP1-6; genus DATKEI01. The sequence continues at coordinate 4,959 of DATKEI010000020.1, forward strand.
GTAGCGGTGCCCGCCGAAGTCGCGCTGGGAGATCAGGCCGTCCCTGGTGCGGTCGAAGAGGGCCCCCCACTCCTCCAGCTCGAGCACCCGGTCGGGCGACTCCTGGGCATGGAGCTGGGCCATGCGCCAGTTGTTGAGCATCTTGCCGCCGCGGAGGGTGTCCCGGAAGTGGACCTGCCAGTTGTCCTCCTTCCAGACGTTGGCCATGGCCGCCGCGATGCCGCCCTCGGCCATCACGGTGTG
>DATKEI010000021.1:0-7132 GCA_035544455.1 Binatia bacterium
CGAGGCTACAGGTCGCTGCCGGAATAGGAGAGGTTGAACGACTTGTTGCAGAGGGGGAAGTCGGGAACGATGTTCTCGAGCACCGCGTACTCGAGGGCGGGCCAGTTGCGGAACGACGGGTCGGCCACCTTGACGCGCGCCACCGAGGCCTCGCCGCCCGCGAGCACCCAGTGCCAGATGGGCCCCCGCCACGCCTCGACCACGGCGGTGGCGTGGGCGCCGGGGCGGAGCGGCCCGAGGGGCGCCGCCGCCGGGCCGCCGCCGTCCTGGGCGGCGGCGATCTCGACGAGGCGGGCCGCCTCGCGCGCCTCGTCGATCCGGACCAGGGTGCGCGCCAGCACGTCGCCGGTGTCGCGCCCGGCCACGCGCACGTCGAGCGCCTCGTAGCCGTCGGTCGGCGCGTCGCGGCGGGCGTCGGCGTCGATCCCGCTCGCGCGCCCGACCAGCCCGACCACCTGCATCTCGCGCGCGGTCCGCGCCGTCAGCCGCCCCGTCCCTTGCAGGCGCTCGAGCACCATCGAGCTGGCGAGACACCCCGCGGCGATGCCGGCGAACTCGTCGACCAGCGCGGCGACCTGCCGGGCCACGTCGGCCAGCGGCGCCTCGGCCAGCGGGCCCGCGATGCCCCCGGGGACGACGGCGCCCCGCAGCAGCCGGTGGCCGGTGACGCGCTCGTTCAGGCGCAGGAGCTCCTCGCGGATGCGGAAGCAGTGAGCGTGGCCGAAGGAGAACCCCGTGTCGTTCACGATCATGCCCACGTCGCCGACGTGGTTGTAGAGCCGCTCCAGCTCGAGGAGGAGGACGCGCCGCCACGCCGCCCGCGGGGGCACCGTGCAGCCGGCCAGGCGCTCCAGGGCATGGCAGTAGGCGAGCGCGTGGGCCGCGCTCTCGTCGCCGGAGATGCGCTCGGCGAGGGCCCACGTGCGCGCGAAGGGCAGCGTCTCGAACAGCTTCTCGATGCCCTTGTGCACGAACCCGAGGCGGGTCTCCAGGTTCACGATCGCCTTGCCCTCGACGCTGAAGCGGAAGTGGCCGGGCTCGATGATGCCGGCGTGGACGGGTCCGACGGTGATCTCGAAGATGCCCGCGCCCTCGACGCGGCAGAACGGGAAGGGCTGCCCCTCGTCGGCGAAGTCCGTGCGCGCCGCGACGTCGCGGCGCAGCGGGTGGTAGCCCTCGGGCCAGAACTGGTGCAGGGCGAGCCGGCGCGGATCCGGGTGGCCGGCGGGCTCGAGCCCGAACAGGTCGTGGATCTCCCGCTCGAAGCGGCTGGCCGCGAAGGACCGGGTGGCGAGCGAGGGAAAGCGCGGCGCGGAGGCGGGAACGGAGGCCAGCAGCGTCGCGCTGGGCGCTCCGCCCGGTGGCGCGAAGACGTAGGTCAGGGTGAAGTCGCCGGACTCCGCCCGGGTGTCGGATGCGGCCAGGAGCTGGAGCTCGGCTCCCAGGCCGGCCAGGCGCGCCGCCAGCGGCTCGATGGCCTCGAGGGGGACGCGCGCGGGGGCCCCGCCGGACGCCGCATCTGTCTCGCCGAACGGCCCGAGCGCCTCGGCCAGCTCCCGGGGGGTCATGCCGGGATCACCGCGCCACCACGGCCACGATCCGGTCGAGGGAGGCGGCGAGCCCGGGCGGCCAGGCGACGCCGGTGAGGACGAGGAGGCCGAGGGCCAGGGCGGCCGGGGCGATCGAGGCCCAGGTCGACGTCTCGTGCACCGCGGCCGGCGCCTCCCCGTTCACCATGTGGTGCAGCGAGCGGAGCAGCCCGCCGAAGGCGATGACGACGAGCGTCACCGCGATCACGGACACCGCGACGTATCCCGCCTCGATGCCGGCCCGGAAGATCATGAGCTCGCTCACGAACAGCCCGAACGGAGGGAGCCCCATGAGGGCCAGCATGGCGGCGAGAAAGCCGCGGGAGGTCAGGGGCATGGCCGCGCGCAGGCCGCGCACGCGGGCGATCTCGGCCGATCCGTAGGCGGCGCGGATCCGGCCGGCGAGGACGAACAGGGTGGCCTTGGCGAGAGCGTGGTTGGCCACGTGCAGCAGGGCCCCGGCCACGCCCCACGGCCCGCCGAATCCGAGCCCCAGGCTGACCAGGCCCACGTGCTCGATACTGGAGTACGCGAGCATGCGCTTGAAGTTCCCGGAGGCCCAGAGGAAGAGCGCGGCGATGGTCAGCGAGGCCAGGCCCAGGGCCACGAGCAGGCGCGACGAGAAATCCGGGCCCGGGACGAGGTCGACGATGGCCTTGAAGCGCAGCACGGCGTAGAGGCCCACGGACAGCAGCACGCCGGACATGAGGGCGCTCACCGGCGCCGGGGCCTCGCTGTGGGCGTCGGGCAGCCAGGTGTGCATCGGGGCCAGGCCCGCCTTGGTGCCGTACCCGACGAGCAGGAACACGAACGCCACGTGCACGAGCCGCGGGGGCAGGGTGGGCGCGATCTCGCGCAGGGAGGTCCACCGCAGGGCGTGCTCGGCGGCTCCCATCGCATCGACGTCGCCGCAGTACAGGAGCACGGTGCCCACGAAGGCCAGGGCGATGCCGACGGAGCAGATCAGCAGGTACTTGTAGGAGGCTTCCAGCGACTCGCGCGTGCGCTCGGCGTTGACGAGAAACACGGACGCGAGCGTGGTGCCCTCGATGGCCACCCACATGACGCCGACGTCGTCGGTGGTGACGGCGGCCAGCATGGTGAAGACGAACAGGTGGAAGAGCGCGAAGAAGCGCCGGTCCCCGGGCCCACCGTGCGCGCGCGCCTCGCGCGCCGCCTCCAGGGCGGCCACCCCGGCGACGAGCGCGATGAGGGCGACCATCCACGCCGAGAGGGCGTCGGCGCGGAGGAGGCCGAAGAGCGTGGTGACCACTCCGTCCCGCGCCACCGCGACGACGAGGCCGGCGGCGGCGGCGGCCGTCAGCCCGGCGGTGACGAGGTGCACGGCGAGTCGCGCGCGGCCGAGCGCGGACTGCGCCAGCGCCCCGAGGAGCGGCACCAGGAGCAGGATGAGCGCGCTCATCCGCGCAGCTCGCGCAGGCGATCGACGTCGATCGACGCGTGCTCGCGGCGGATCTCCACCACCATGCCCTCCATGATCAGGACGATCACGAGGACGTCCAGGAACACCCCCACCTCCACGAGGAGGGGCAACCCGTAGGCGCCGAGGAGGGCGAGGCCGAACACCCCGTTCTCGAAGACGAGGAAGCCCAGCACGTGAGTGAAGGCGTCGCGCCCGGTGACGCAGACGAACAGCCCGATCAGCGCCACCGCGAAGGCGAGCGGCAGGGCCCCGGCGGTTGGCAGCGTCGTCACCTGGGTGACGGGCAGCATGATCACGTAGGAGACGACGACGAGGGCGCCGGCGATGAGGAGGGCGCCTCCCACGGACCGGCCCGGCGCGACCGGGCGCGGGGGGCTGCCCACGGCCATGCGCCCGAGGGCGCGCGGGATCACGACCGCCTTGATGATGGCACAGGCCACGGCGACGCCGAGGAGCGACCGGTGGCCCGAGAGCACCGCGATGGCGGCGGCCATCACCGCGAGCAGCAGGGCCTGGGCGACGAGAAGGCGGAGCCGTCCCTGGTGGCTCTGCCGCCACACCGTGAGCAAGGCGGCGAGGAGGCCGAGGAACGCGAGCAGGTTGGCGACGGCGCTCATCGGAGCAGGAACACCGCCATCACGGACAGCACGGCCAGCGCGAAGGAGCCGGCCAGCAGCTCGGGCACGCGGAAGAGCCGGAGCTTGGCCACCAGGGTCTCTGTCACGGCGAGCGCGGCCGAGAGCACGACGAGCTTGCCGGCCAGGGCCATCACGCCGAGGGCGACGGCGGTGGGCGTGGCCGCCGTCGGGACGCCCCACGGCACGAAGAGGTTCGCGAGCAGGGTCATGAAGAGAAACAGCTTCATGGCGCTGGCCCACTCGACCAGGGCGAGGTAGCGGCCCGAGTACTCGAGGACCATGGCCTCGTGGATCATGGTCAGCTCGAGGTGGGTGGCCGGATTGTCGACGGGCAATCGCCCCGTCTCGGCCAGCATGACGATGAAGAACGCGGCGAAGGCGAGCAGATGCCCGGGGTTGATGGCCAGCCACGGCTGGCGTCCGAGGCGCTCCACGACGCCGCCGAGGTCGATGGTGCCGGCGCGCATGGCGAGGGCGAAGATGGCCACGATCACCGTCGGCTCGGCGAGGGCGGCCACCGCCACCTCGCGGCTTGCCCCCATCCCGCCGAACGCGCTGCCCGCGTCGAGGCCGGCGAGGGCGAGGAAGAACGTCCCGAACAGGAAGAGCGCCATGAGGAGGATCGCGTTGCCGGCGAACCCGAGGGCAGGCCGGGAGGTCACCACGGGCACGACCAGCGCCGCCACCAGCATCGTCGCGGCCAGGAGGTAGGGGGTCACCCGGAAGATCCACGAGGTCGTGTCCGAGACCACCGGCTCCTTGCCGAGCAGCTTGCGGAGGTCCCGGTACGGCTGGACCGGCCCCGGGCCGGGCCGGCCGACCAGTCGCGCCTTGAGGGTCCGGGTGAACCCGACCAGGAGCGGCGCGCCCGCCCCGACCACGAGCACCTGGAGCGCGCCGTCGATCACCGCGCCGCTCATCCAAACACCAGCATGACCACGAGCGCGGCCAGGATGTAGGCGAGGTAGTGGTTGGCGTGCCCGGACTGAATGGCCCGGGCCGCCGTCGTGGTCCGGCGCAGCGCGGTCATCAGCGGGGCGTACAGCCAGTCCTCGAAGAGCAGGCGCGTCGAGCTCTCGTAGGCGATCCCGCGCACGAAGAGGCGCGATTCCGGGTGCGTGTCGACCACGCGCTGCTTGCGCGGCCGGTACACGAAGTCGAAGACGCGCGTGAACGGATTCGCGAATGCCGTCGCCGTGTACTCCATGCGCGCGGTCTGGACGATGCGGCCGCAGCCCCAGGTGGGGGCGATGCGGGCCCCCGCGGCCCCGGCGCGCCGGAGTCCGACGACGAGGAGGAGCAGGATGCCGGCGAACGCGCCGGCGACGGCGAGCGTCGAGACGCTGGCGAAGTCTCCGGAGACGCGCACCGCGACCCCGCTGACGGTGATCGGCACGGCCGCCCCCGGCGAGAGATCGGTCGCCACCCCGGCGAGTGCCGGGACGATCAGGGTGGCCCCGATGCCGAGTCCCACGCAGGCCGCGGCGAGGGCGGTCATGGCCACCCGCATCGCCGCCGGCGCCTCGTGCGCGCTCGCGGCCTCCGCCCGCCGCGGCAGGGCGAGGAAGGTGATCCCGAAGGCCTTCACGAAGCACGCCACGGCCAGGCCGGCGCTGAGGGCGAGGCCGGCGAGGGCGAGGGCGAACACGAGGTTCAGCTCGGGGCGGGCCACGTCGAGGTTCTGCAGGAGGGCCTGGAAGGTGAGCCACTCGCTGACGAAGCCGTTCAAGGGCGGCAGGCCGGCGATGGCGACGGCGCCCACGAGGAAGCACGCCGCCGTCCACGGCATGCGCTTCACGAGTCCGCCCAGATCCTCCATGTTGCGGGTCGAGGTGGCGTGCTGCACGCTGCCGGCGCCGAGGAAGAGGAGGGCCTTGAAGGCGGCGTGGTTCACCGTGTGGTAGAGCGCGGCGACGAGGGCCAGGGCGGCCAGCGGGCCGGCGCCGACGGGGGCAAAGACGAGCGCGGCGCCCAGCCCGACGAGGATGATGCCCACGTTCTCGATGGTGGAGAAGGCGAGCAGGCGCTTGAGGTCGGGCTCGACGAGGGCGTAGAGCACGCCGATCACGGCCGACATCGTGCCCGCGACGAGGATGACCACGCCCCACCACGGCGGGCCCGCGCCCAGCCAGTCCAGGCCGATGCGGATGAGCCCGTAGACGCCGAGCTTCACCATCACCCCGGACATCAGGGCCGAGACGTGGCTCGGCGCGGCCGGATGGGCGAGCGGCAGCCACACGTGCAGGGGGATGACGCCGGCCTTCCCCGCGAACCCCAGACCCAGGAGCACGAAGGCGATGTCGCGGGTCGCCGGGGCCAGCGCGGGGGCCGCGGCGCGCCATTCGGCGAAGCTCAGGCTGCCGGTGTGGGCCCCGACGAGCAGCATGCCGACGAGGAGGCAGGCGAATCCGGCGTGGGTCATGACCGCGTAGACCCACGCCGGCCCGCCGGCGCGGGGCTCGCGGGCGATCAGGAGCCACGAGGCCAGCGACATGAGCTCCCACGCGACCAGGAAGGTGATGACGTTGCCCGCGAGCGGAACGACGGCCATCGCCGCGAGGAACGCGAGGTACGCCCCGCCGCCGCCCCGGCCGTCGCGGTCGTAGGCCACGGCGTAGATCGACACCGGCACCGCGGTCAGGGCGACGAGGGCGACGAACAGCCCGGCCAGCCGGTCCATCTCGAGGGCGACACCGCCGAGCGGAAGCAGCCACGGCACCGTCACCGTGAAGGCGCCGCCGACCAGCCCGTACAGTCCGAGCGCGGCCCCCGCGAGGCTCATGGCGACGGCCAGCCCGTAGACCGCCGGGGCCATCACGGCCGCCGCCCCAGCGCATCGAGGATGCCGGCGAGGAGCGCGCGCGGCGACGGAGGACACCCGGGAATGACCGCGTCGACGGGGATCACCTCGGCCACACCGCCGACGACCGCGTACGAGCCGGCGAAGATGCCGCCGTCCCGCCCGCAGTCGCCGACGGCGATGACGATCTTCGGATCGGGGGTGGCTTCCCAGGTTCGCCGCAGCGGCTCGGCCATGTTGCGGGTGACGGGTCCGGTCACGAGCAGGCAGTCGGCGTGGCGCGGGGAGGCGACCACGGAGAGCCCGAACCGCTCGAGATCGTAGTGCGGCCCGGTCAGCCCGGAGATCTCGAGCTCGCAGCCATTGCACGAGCCGGCGTCCACCTGGCGGATGGCCAGGGAGCGCCCGAAGCGACGGCGAACCTCCGCGGCGAGGCGCACCCCGAGCGCCTCGATCTCGCTCGTCAGGGGCGGGGGCTCGGCCACGAGACCGGCGCGGAAACCGGTGCGCAGTTGCCAGAACATCAGCGCCGGGCCCGCCGCCGGCCCTCGCGCTTCAGCTCGCGGAGGAGGAGCTGGGAGCCGATGAGCTGGTTGTTGAAGAGGTTCCGGGCGACGTCGAGGAGGTCGCCGACCAGGGGGTCGACGACGGTGTAGCGGAC
>DATKEI010000022.1:0-7594 GCA_035544455.1 Binatia bacterium
CCATCGGATCTCGTACTGTCTCACCGGCGCCGTTGCGGGCGAGGCCGTGACCGCGGGCCGGCCTCCCAGACGGCGGCGTCGAGATAGGCCTCGCCCGAGTCCGGCTGACGAGCGTAGGCCTGCGCGGTGGCCCGCTCTTCCAGCTCCCAGAGAGCCTGCCGGATGGCATTGCGGATGAACTCGGACCGGCGACGCGAGCGGGTCGGGGCCACGATATATCACTCATAGCTGAAACTGCCGGTCGAGGAGCGCCCGGTTGAGCGTCACGGTGTCGGAATCCTCGTCGAGGGTGAGCACCGGATAGCCCTCGACGTTCAGAAGCCGGCGGAGCGCGGCGATGAGGCCGGCCATCCGCGGAAGCGGCATCCCGGCCAGGCGCGCGAAGGCGGAGCGCGTGAGCGTGCCGCCTCGCTCGTCGAGCGCGAGCAGGCACTGCCGGATGCGGTCGTCGGGCAGGTTCAGCCGCGCCGCCAGTCGCCTCTGCCCCTGGAACACCCAGGCCCGGCGTGGTCACGATCCGGCCTGGGCCAAGACGGGCGAGCACCTCGCGACGGAACCGCCGCTTCTCGTCGGAGGCGATCAGCCATCGACGCGATCGGCCAAGACCAAACACGCGGCCTCGCCCCTGCCAACCATTTGGCGGAGCTCGGTGTACCGTGTCAGCTCGCGCTGCGCCGTGATGGTCTCCCGGCGCAGCAGGCCGCCATTGATTGCTGCCTCGATCGCCTCCCGCTGGCTAGGGACGGCCATCTCGTAGACGACATCCTCCGAGACGACGAACTCATACGGTTGAAGAACACCAAGGAGCGCCAGGCGACCTGCGTGAATCAGGTTGATGATAATGTTCGCATCGGTGACGACCACACGTCTTGGAGCGTCGGCCGTCATGTGTTAGTCGGCGGGGAGTAGGATCTCTCCCTCCCCGTCGGGATCCTCCAACCCCGTTTCGTGAAGCAAGCGCGCCACCTCCTCCGGCCCGAGATCGACCATCCCGGCGAGCTCGACCAGCTTGGCCCTGCTGATCTCACCCCTCCGGAGGGCTTCGAGGGCCAGGCCGAGGAGTCGGTGCCGGAACTCGTTGCGCGCCGCTTCGTGGTCGACCTCGGGGAGATCCAGCAACGCCGCGACCTGGCGGCCCTGTCCCGCATCCTCTTGGCGCCTGAGAGTCTCGAGCTCGGCGTCGGTGATCAAGCGGAGGTTGCGGAGCCGGTAGAGGGCGGCCAGGCGACTGACCCCGAAGTGATCAGCGAGTTCGGCGACTTCGTACAGCTGGACATCGCGACTCTCCGGCGCGGCCCTGGCCCGAACCTCGACGACGCCACTCTCATCGAAGACATCGGCCTGAAGCCGGCTCGGCCCGCCCTTGCCGATCGTGGTCATGAAACGCCGGACGCCCTCTTCTGGCAGCAGCAGACTCGCGGCGAAGGCGTTCGCGCGGACCTCGATCAGGTCGTCGCGATCCCTCGCCCGGCTGATCGTGCCGAGACGATCGCGGTCCAGGAGCACATGCGCATATTCGTGGGCGTACGAGAACCGGCGGCGCAGAAAGTGATGGCGGCGGTTGGCGACGATGAAGAGGCCAACAGTTGGGCGGCTCAGAGTCAGCCCCGACACGTCTTCGGGGAGATCCACCAGGGCCGTCCGGACGCCTTGCGTCTCCAGCATCTCCGCCACGTTCGCGATCGGCGCGACACCCAGGCCCAGACGCAACCGTTCCTGGTCGGCCACTTGCTCGCCCTGTTGAACGGCCGGCCATCGGCCACGAGGTGCGGGCACGGGGTAGACCGCGACGGCTCCGAGGTCGCGGTCAATGCCGAGAAGCCGCTCGAGATTCGTCACTTCCCGGCCGAGCGCCATGCAGCCCCGGATGGCATCGGCGACCTGCTCCTGCTCGAGATCATCCGGATGGGCTCGGAAGAGGGCAACGAGGGCATCGTCCTCCCGGAACTCCTCGGCGAGGAACTCGCGGATGTCGCGCCCGTAAAGAGTCGCGAGCCGGTCGAGCTCGAGGCTGGTTACGGCTCGGTTGCCGAGTTCCATCTGGGCGACCGTCGAGCGCGATACGCCAAGGCGTCGGGCGACGGCCTCCTGCGTCATCCTGCAGGCCTCGCGCGCCAACCGGAGTCGCCTACCGAGTTCCTGCTGATTGACTGGCATTTATTTAGCGTTGTTATTCAAGTGTTTAGATCAGACCTTGTTTGCGTTGGGTACTTGACTAGCCCGACATGCTCAGTTATGATATCCAACCCTTGATGTCAAGATCACGATATAGTGCGTTAGAAGGTGAGTCAGAAAAGAACCTGGGAGGCTCCTCACCCGCGTGGCCCTGCGCGAAGGCGGGGCAGGTCCAGTGAGGCCCGATCGTGTGGGGCCGCCTGCGCTCAACCGTGGCGATACATCTCAAGTCTCGGTGCGCTGCGCCATCTCGCGCGCTACCCGCCTGAACTGCTGTACTAACGCCGAACTATCGTCCCGTCGCCACGCCAGCCCCATCTCGATTCGGAACGTGTGCGGTCGAAGTGGCCGATAGACCACACCTGTTGATGTTGAAGGATTGGCGGGCCATGTGACGGTCGACCTCCTCGTGCCGGCCCTGCTGGGCGGCCCGGGGAGCCGAGCGTCCCGGCTCGCGGACCATGGGGCCCGAGTCGCGCGCAAGGCCGGTGGGTTGGAGGCGGTGGTGGTCGATCACGTCGGTTTTCCGGTGGGGGCGCTCGAGCCAGAGGACGCGCCTCCCTCGTGATCGCGGTGGTCGGGCCGGCCGCGCCCCGCCGGCGGGGCTCACCGCGGGCGCGCCACGAGAACCCGCCGAGGGCCCCGGCCACCGCCGGCACCGCCGCGAACGCCAGGGGGTTGATGGTGATGGACAGCAGCGGGGCCCGGCAATCCGCCCATCGGGGGTCCGCGCGCCGCCGCCGGCGCCCCCGCCCCGGCCGGCGCAGTATGATGGCGCTGTTCGCCGGCCATGACGACGCCTCCCGCCCCACCGCGCTTCGACGTCTTCCTCTCGCACCGAAGCGTGGACAAGCCTGCCGTCGAGGCCATCGGCGCGCGTCTGCGGCGCGACGGGTTCGCGCCCTTCCTCGACGCGTGGAACCTGGTGCCGGGCATGCCCTGGCAACAGGAGCTCGCCGACGCGCTGGGCCACAGCGCCTGCGCCGCGGTGTTCTTCGGCCCCGGCGCCCCCGGGCCGTGGCACAGCGAGGAGATGCAGGTCGCGCTGAACCGGGCGGTGCGCACTCGCGACGATTACCGCGTGATCCCGGTCTTGCTGCCGGGAAGCGATCCCGCCGCGGTCAGCGGGTTCCTGGAGACCCGCACCTGGGTCGACTTCCGGCCCGGGCTGGACGATGCCGAGGCCTATGCCCGGCTGGTCGCCGGCATTCAGGGCCGGGCGCCGGACACCGCCCGCCACGAGCTGCCGGACGAGCCCCGCCCCTACCGCGGCCTCGAGCGCTTCGAGCACCATCACCGGGAGTTCTTTCACGGTCGCGACGAGGATATCGGACGGCTGGCCGCGCGCCTGCGCGCCGACCACTTCGTGGCCGTGGTGGGGGCCTCGGGCAGCGGCAAGTCGTCGCTGGTCCGGGCCGGCCTGGGCACCGAGGCCGCCGAGCGGGCGCTGCCCGGTCTGCCCGGCTGGCGCCGGCTCTACGTGATTCCCGGACACGACCCGCTGCGGGCCCTGGTCGACCAGATCCGGATGCTCGGGCCCGGCCCCGCAGCCGGCCAGGCCGACCCCGTCGACTGGGTCGACCGGCAGACCGAGCGGCTGCGGCAGCGCGAGGACGGGCTCCTGACCCTGGTGGCCACCCTGGCCGGCGCGGAGCCGGTGCTCCTGGTTATCGACCAGCTCGAGGAGGTCTTCACCCATCGCCCCCCGCCCGAGCGCGACGCCGCCTGGCGCGAGGGAGCCGCATGCCTCGCCGCCAACCTGCTGGCCGCGGCCACCGCCCAGCCACCCCAGCTCCGCATGGTCGCCACCGTGCGGGCCGACTTCATCACGCGGTTCGTCGGCGAGGACTTCCCCGCCTTTCGCCAGCTCCTCGAGCGCCGGCAGCTGTGGCTCGGCCCCATGAGCGAGGAGGACCTGCGCGCGGCCATCGTCCTCCCCGCCCGGCGCCGGGGGGCGTTCTTCGAGAAGGGGCTGGTCGAGATGATCCTGCGGGACATGCGCGGCCACGCCACCGCGCTGCCCCTCCTGGAGGAGGCGCTGGCCGTGCTGTGGGCGGCGCGGCGCGGGCCGTGGCTCACCCTCGACGCGTATGCGCGCAGCGGGGGCGTGGGCGGGGCCCTCGCCGCCAGCGCCGACGCACTGTACGAGCCGCTCGACGCCTCGGCCCGGCGTCTGGCCCGCCGCATCTTCCTGGGCCTGATCCACCTTGGCGAGGGCGTGCCGGACACGCGGCGCCGCGTGCCGGTGTCGAGCGTGCTCGGCGCCACCGACCCCGGCGAGGAGGTCGAGGCGCTGCTCCGGCGGTTCTCCTCGACCGAAGGCGCGCGCCTGATCACTCTGTCCTCGGCCGACGGCGCCGTGACGGCCGAGATCACCCACGAGGCGCTCATCCTGCACTGGGCGCGCCTCCGGCGCTGGATTGACGAGAGCCGCGGCGATCTCCGGCTCCTGCGGCGCCTGGACGCCGCCGCCGCCCACTGGCAGGAGCTCGGCCGCCCGGACGGGAGCCTCTGGCGGCCCCCGGACCTCACCCTGCTCGAGACCTACGCCGCCGCCGCGCCCGATGGGCTCACCCAGACCCAGGCCGAGTTCTACGCGGCGTCCCGCCGGGGCGAGGACGACCGGCAGGCCGAGCGCGCGGCGCAGGTCGAGCGGGAGATCTCGGCAGCCCGTCAGCTCGCCGCCGCCGAGGCAAGGGAGAACGCGGCGAAAACCCGCCACACCGAGGAGGCGCGGGCCAAGGTGCGGTTCCGGCGTATGGCCGCGGTCGCCGGCCTCCTGGCCGTGATCGCCGTCGCCGTCGCCGGCGTGGCCCTTCACTTCCGGCAGGTCGCGGCCCAGTACGCGCGCGATCTCCTGAGCGACCAGATCGAGCGCTACGAGCGGATCCCGACCGCCCTCAGCGGCCTGGCCACGCCCCCGCTCCCCGATGGATACCCGTTCAGCGACAAGCCGTGGGCACGGGCCGAGCACGCCCGGGTCCTGGGCGCGCTCGGCGCCGCGCCCGCGGTGGGCACCCCGGCGGTCCTACAGAGCTGGGACCGCGTGCGGGAGCAGCTCCCGAGCTGGGATCCCGAGGACCCCGCTCGGCTGGCCCCGGATCCCCAGCTCCAGGAGGCCGCCCGCGACCTGGCGCGGGCGTTCAAGGCCATGTGGGACGAGGACACCGGTCCCGACAGCCCGATGCGCTCGCTCCGGGCCATCGAGGGCTCGCCCCCGTTCCTCGACAAGCGGCGGCGGGCCTACGACAAGGACCGCCGCGCGCTCACCAGCCTGATCAGCGCCCGCGCCCTCACCGAGTCCGCGGCGGTGCGCCAGGGCTATCGGGACTTCTGGGCCCTGTACTGGGGCGAGCTTCTCATCGTCGAGGATCCGCGCACCCTGCGGCTGATGATCCAGGTCGGGGGCCGGCTGGCCCGGGACGCCGACTCCTGGGTCTCCACCGGCCGGAAGCCCGCAGACTTCGACCCCGTGGCGGGGGAGCTGGTGGCACATCTCGAGGCGCAGCTGGCCGTGCGCTGACCCCCCCCCCCGGCGCGGGTGGCGCGCGGCCGATCGGACCGGCGCCCGCGGTCACGGCACCGACAGGAGGGAGCCCGAGCGGGCACAGACCCGCTGGTAGCTGTAGAGCGCGATCCCGTCGAAGGTGACCCCCGAGACCACGTTGACGGTCTCGATGGCCATCGGCCGGGGCCGGATGCTCGGCGGCGGGGCAGGGCGTGGCCTACACCGCGATGATGTGCTTGTCGTAGCCGGGAGACGGCCGAAAGATCATCAGGGACGGGGCGGCAATCTTCTCCTGGAGCCATTCGACCACGGATTGTTTGACGTTGGTCTCCAGGTCCTGGCTCGTGAACATCGCCTTCTGGATGGCCGCGACCGAGGTCAGGGGATACGAGTGGCGCGACAGCCACCGCAGGAACGCGTCCTCCGCCATCTTTGCCGGCAGGAGGAGCCGCGCCACCCCGGGGGCATCGGGCCGGGCCAGCGGCAGGGCGTGGCCGTCGGCCAGGTAGGCCCGCAGGGTCTTGGGGTCGCGGCGGCGGGGCAGGCGCTTGCGGGTGATGATCGGAAACCAGTACGTCAGCGCCGCCGGGACGGGGCTGTTCTTCCGGTTCCACTCCAGCGCCGCGGCCTCGTCGCTGTCGGCGACCGTGGTGAACCCGTAATGGCCCCAGAACTGGTACCAGTCGGGCGCGGTCACCTTCGGTTTTGCGGTGCCGGTGAAGAAGCCCTGGACCGCGGTCAGGTATCCCGGGTCGGCGCCGGCGTTGCAGCCCAGGATCTCGATCCAGGAGTCCGCGGTGATCTTGTCCCGCACCAGCTTCAGGTTGGCGAAGAGGTCGGGCTTCTGGCCCACCCGGTCGATCTGCGCGGACGGCGATTCCCGCGTGCGCTGCTCGAGCTGGTGCTGGCCCTGGGTGGGAGGCGGGCTCTTGCTCCAGGGCCAGCGCAGCGCCTCCTTCTCCACGGCGAGATCGGCGGCGACGAGGTCGGCAACCGTCGCCGCCGCGGCGCCGGTGCCGGAACCGCGGCCCGCCGCGGGTGGGCCGGCCAGCAGGCGGCTCTGGTAGACCGCCTGGTGGGTCCGCGCGGCCTGCATCATCTTGACGCTCAGGGCCGCCGCATAGCCGGCCTTGTCGGCGTGGACGCGGTCCACCGCCCACCAGATGAACTGGCGCACGAACGGGTCGGCCACGTTGCCGAGCCGGCCCAGCACGCCGGGGCTGGCGATGTTCACGTGCTGGATCACCGTGTCGACCACCGTCCCCGGCACCAGGTGCCGCTCGAGGTTGACGAGGTCGGCGACCTTGTGGACCTGCCAGTCGGTCTTCTCCACCTCGGCCGGGCCGCCGGTGAGGAACTGCATCTGGATGAAGCTGGGGTTGGCGTGAGACACGATGCTCACGCGGTCGATCTTCGGCTTCCCGGCCAGGTCCTGCAGCATCTCCTCGATGGACATCACCCCGGTCTTGACCGGCGAGTAGCCCCACGTCTTGAAGTACTTCTCGGGAAAGGTCCGCTTGCCATGGCCCGAGATGTACACGGGATGGCGCAGGGGCATGCGCCCGGCCAGCCGCTCGCGGATGGGCGTCGGGCCGCGACCGACGGCATCGGCCGCCCGCTCGGCCTCCCGCTCCAGCGGCGCGGCCAGCGCGCTCTCTTCCCCGGCCCGGAGGGGACGCGCCGGCGCTCCCTCCGACTGCACCACGTGGGCCACCTCGTGCGACAGCAGCCGGAAGCCGGGGCCGGTATGGGGGGCATGTGCCCCGGGGCCGAATGCGATGTCGCGGCCCAGGGTGTACGCGGCGGCCTCGACATGGCGCGCAGCCTCGGCGGCGTCGGACCCGGTGTGCACCCGCACGTCGCCGAGGCCCCGGCCGAACTGGGCCTCGAGCAGCGCCCGCGGCCCCGGGG
>DATKEI010000023.1:0-3527 GCA_035544455.1 Binatia bacterium
AACCCGCCCGAGTCTCATCAGCGGCGCACCGCCGAGCGGCTGCGGGCCGCCTGGCACGAGATGGACACCGGCCACTACCCGATGCTGAGCCAACCGGACGAGCTCACCAGGCTGATCGAGGCCTAGTGTGCTGAGTCAGAACTGTGCCAACAAAGCGCCAGGCGGGGTGGGGGCCCTCCCCGCGGGACACGCTGAGTCGCGGAGCGCTGCCGGCACTCAATGGGGCCACGAGATGGGTGGTGGGTGGCTTCGGCCATCCGCAGAAGATACGGTCCCGCGGGGAGGGCCCCCACCCCACCCGGCGCCGTGAGTTGACGACCTTTCGACGCAGGACACCGGGGCGAGGGGACAGCAACGACCCCTTCCTACTCGGAGAGGGAGGGGGTGGGGGTGAGGGTGGGCGTCTGTTCGCGCGTTCCGGGCTAGAATGAAGTCATGATGACGGCACCGGCCGCGGCGCGCCTTGCCGAGGCCCTGGGGCAGCGCATTCTCGTGCTGGACGGCGCGATGGGCACCATGATCCAGGCGCGCCAGCTCGGTCCCGAGGACTTCGGGGGCCCCTCGTACGAGGGCTGCAACGAGTACCTGAACCTGACCCGCCCGGACGTCATCCGCGATATCCACGACGCGTACCTCTCGGCGGGCGCCGACCTCATCTCCACCAATACCTTCGGCTGCGCCCCCTACGTGCTGGCCGAGTACGGCCTCGCCGACCGGTGTCGGGAGATCGTCCTGGCCGCGGCCCGCCTCGTGCGCGCCGCCGCCGACGCCTGCTCCTCGCCAGGCCGCCCGCGCTTTGTCATCGGGGCGATGGGGCCGGGCACGCGGACGATCACCGTGACCGAAAACGTCACCTTCGACGAGGTGCTGGAGGCCTATGCCATCCAGGCCGATGCTCTGATCGAGGGCGGCGTCGACGCTCTGCTGCTCGAGACGGCCCAGGACACCCTCAACGTGAAGGCGGCTGCCATCGGCCTGCGGCGCGCCATGGCCGCCCGGGGCGTGGTCCTGCCCATCATGGTGAGCGGGACCATCGAACCCATGGGCTCGATGCTGGCCGGTCAGGCCGTCGATGCTCTCCATGCCTCGCTCGAGCACCTGGACCTGTTCTCGATCGGCCTCAACTGCGCGACCGGCCCGGAGTTCATGACCGACCACCTCCGCTCGCTGGCGGGCATCGCCACGTGCTTCGTGACGGTGTACCCGAACGCCGGACTCCCCGACGAGAATGGCCAGTACGAGGAGACGGCGGACAGCCTCGCCCTCAAGATGAGGCGCTTCGTCGAGGAGGGATGGGTGAACGTCGTGGGCGGCTGCTGCGGCACCACGCCGGCCCACATCCGGGCCCTGGCCTCCCTGGTCGAGGGTCACGCCCCGCGGCGCCCGGCCCCGATGCTGGTGCCGGCGGTGAGCGGCATCGACGTGCTGTATCCCGGCGATGACAACCGGCCGATCCTGGTGGGCGAGCGCACCAACGTCATCGGCTCGCGGAAGTTCAAGGATCTCATCGTGAAGGGCCTGTACGAGGAGGGCGCCGAGCTCGGGCGGGCGCAGGTGCGGGGCGGCGGCCAGGTGCTGGATGTGTGCCTGGCCAACCCGGACCGGGACGAGGCGGCGGACACCGAGCAGTTCATGGACTTCCTCACCCGCAAGGTGAAGGTCCCGCTCATGATCGATTCCACCGATGCGGCGGTGATCGAGCTGGCGCTCCGGAAGTGCCAGGGCAAGTCGATCGTGAACTCGATCAACCTCGAGGACGGCGAGGAGCGGTTCGAGCGCGTGGTGCCGCTGATCCGCGCGTATGGCGCGGCCGTGGTCGTCGGCTGCATCGACGAGGACCCCCAGCAGGGAATGGCGGTGACCCGAGCGCGCAAGCTCGCCGTGGCCGAGCGCGCCCACGGCCTGCTCACCGGGCGCTACGGCGTGCCCGGTCGCGACATCATCTTCGATCCGCTGGTCTTCCCGGTGGGCACCGGCGACCAGAACTACGTGGGCTCCGCCGTCGAGACGATCGAGGGGCTGCGCGCCATCAAGGCGCGGTTTCCGGAGAGCCGGACGATCCTCGGGATCTCGAACGTCTCCTTCGGGCTCCCCGCCTCGGGCCGCGAGGTCCTGAACGCCGTCTTCCTGTACCACTGCACCAAGGCCGGGCTCGACTACGCCATCGTCAACACCGAGCGCCTCGAGCGGTACGCGTCGATTCCCGACGAGGACCGGCGGGTGGCCGAGGACCTGATCTACATGCGGGGCGACGACCCGGTGGCGGCCTTCGCCGCTCACTTCCGCGGCCGCACCCGCGCCCCGCGGGTGGTGGGGGAGTCGCTGCCCCTCGATGAGCGCATCGCCCGCTACATCGTGGAGGGCTCCAAGGACGGCCTCGTCGACGACCTCGCGCAGAAGCTGACCGAGGCCGGCCCGCTCGCCATCATCAACGGACCGCTGATGAAGGGCATGGAGGAGGTCGGCCGCCTCTTCAACGACAACCAGCTCATCGTGGCCGAGGTGCTCCAGTCGGCCGAGGCCATGAAGGCGGCGGTCGCGTACCTCGAGCCCTTGATGGAGAAGTCGGAGAGCGCGACGCGCGGGAGCATCGTCCTTGCCACCGTCAAGGGCGACGTCCACGACATCGGCAAGAATCTCGTGGAGATCATCCTGAAGAACAACGGGTACCGCGTGATCAACCTCGGGATCAAGGTACCCCCGGAGAGCCTGATCGCCGCGTATCACGAGCACAAGCCCGACGCGATAGGGCTCTCCGGCCTCCTCGTGAAGTCGGCCCAGCAGATGGTGGTGACGGCGCAGGACCTCCGGGCGGCGGGAGTCGAGGTGCCGCTCCTCGTCGGCGGGGCCGCGCTGACGCGCAAGTTCACGGCCGCCCGCATCGCCCCGGAATACGCGGGTCCCACGCTCTACGCGCGGGACGCCATGGACGGCCTCGACCTGGCCAACCGGCTGTTCGGGGCGACCACGCGCGACGGCCTGCTCGAGGCCGTTCGCGTCGAGCAGGAGGCCCTGCGGAGCGCCGGGCCCGCCCGGGCGGCGGAGGAAGCGGTGCGGCCGGCAGCCCCCGCCGCGCGGTCTGCCGTGTCCCGGACGGTGCCCGTCCCCTCCCCGCCGGACCTTGACCTGCACGTTCTCCGGGACGTGCCCCTGACCCACATCTACCCGTACCTGAACTTGCAGATGTTGCTGGGCAAGCACCTGGGGGTGCGGGGTGCGATCTCCCGGCTCCTGACCGAGGGCGACGCGCGCGTCCGGGAGATGCAGGGTCACCTGCAGGCCCTCCAGGAGGAGGCGCACGAGCGCGGGCTCATCCGCGCCCAGGGCCTCTATCGCTTCTACCGCGCCGCCGCGGAGGGCGACGACATCGTCCTGCGCCAGGGCGATGGCGAGGTTGGCCGCTTCCGGTTCCCCCGTCAGGCGGGCGGGGAGCGGCTGTGCCTGGCCGACTACGTCCGGGACGCGGCCTCGGGCGAGGCCGACCACGTGGCCCTCTTCGCGGTGACGTGCGGGGCGGGCGTGCGCGA
>DATKEI010000024.1:0-23412 GCA_035544455.1 Binatia bacterium
CCACGAGCGGCGAGGGATCCTGGCGCGTTGCGAGGCCGAGGCCGTGCTCCCCGCGGACGCCGTGCTCCTGGGCCGGAAGGCCGTGCTCGCGGAGTATCCGTCGGCTCCGCGAAGAATCCGGCTGAACTTGTTCGAGCGGGCGCAGCGGGTAGAGGGGCAAGACGCCAGCGGCTGGCTGCTCTACCGGATCGCCCATGACCGCGAGCAGGGATCCGCGGGCGTCGGGCAGGCTCACGCAGCGTAGCCGCCCCGGCCATGCGAATCGACAACAGCATCCGGATGCTGCTGGAGGCGTCCCGCGGGCGCGCCCGTCGGCCCCTGGCCACGCGGCTGATCGAGAAGGAGGTCGTGGGCCCGGATGAACTCACCGCGCTCGTGAAGTCCGCGGAGGCCTAGTGTCCCGAGTCAGAAGTTCGTGGACTCGCGGCGCCGGGTGGGGTGCGGGTCCTCCCCGCGGGACCGTATCTTCTGCGGATGGCCGAAGCCACCCACCACCCATCTCGTGGCCCCATTGAGTGCCGGTAGCGCTCCGCGACCCAGCGTGTCCCGCGGGGAGGGCCCCCCCCCCGCCCGGCGCTTTGTCGGCACATTTCTGACTCAGGACACTAGCATTGAAAGGGTCGTTCCGTTACGGAACTCGCAGGAGGAAATAGCACGGTGCGTCATGGACTGGGCCGGCCCGGCCCGGCGGGTCTCCTGCGTCAGGCGAGGCCCGCTTGCGTCAGTCGAGGATGAGGCCTCCGTCGACGTTGTAGGACTGGCCGGTGATGTTTCGCGCGCCCGGCGAGGCCAGGAACACGGCGAGGGCCGCCACGTCCTCGGGGGTATTCGGGCGCCCCAGCGGGATGGCGGCGTTTCGCCGCCGCTCCATCTCCTCGACGGCCACGCCCTCCTCGCGGGCGCGCGCGCGCAGGTTTCCCTCCGACAGCGCGGTCGCCGTGGGCCCGGGGCAGATGGCGTTGACGTTCAGGTTGTGCCGCGCGAGCTGGAGCGCGGCGATCCGGGTGAGGGCGATCACCGCGCCCTTGCTGGCCGCGTAGATCGCGTTCGAGGTCCCCGCGTACCCCTTGCCGGCGATCGAGGCGACGTTGACGATGGTCCCGCTCCGGCGGGCGATCATCTCCCGCGCCACCCGCTGCAGGCACAGGAACACGCCCTTGCCGTTGACGCGCATGATGCGGTCCCAGTCGGCCTCGGTGAGGTCCATGATGTAGGCTCGACGCGTGACACCCGCGTTGTTCACGAGGATGTCGATCCGGCCGAAGGCCTCGGCGACTCCGTGCACCATGCGATCCACGCTGGCGAGATCTCCGACGTCGGCGTCAATCGCCTCGGCCCGGCGCCCGAGCGCGGCGACCTCCGCCGCCGTCGCCTGACCGGCGGCGGCGTCGAGGTCGACGGCGGCGACATGAGCGCCGGCGCGGGCGAGCGCGAGGGCGGTGGCCTTGCCGATGCCGTGACCTGCTCCGGTGACGATGGCAACGCGGTCAGCCAGGATCATGGTGGACTCTCCTCTCCCTTTCGGTCCGCCGAGGCGGGACCCAGCGGCGAGATTACTCCCGCCCGGTCAATCGCGGCAAGGTGAGCGCCGGGCCGGCCAACGGCTCGCACGCGCGCCGCCGCCGAGGCATGCTGGAGCCATGAGCCGACGTCGCCGGTGGATAGCCGTCGGGCTCGCCCTGGGGCTCGCGATCGCGGTGGGCGTCGCCTGGCTCAATCTGGCGGGCATCGCACGGTGGCTCGTCCTGCGCCAGATCCAGGCGGCGACGGGCCGCACGGCGACTGTCGAGCGGTTCGACCTCGATCTCCGGCGCGGGCACCTTCGCATCGCCGGCCTCCGCCTCGCCGACCGGGAGCCGGGCCCGCCCCTCGCCGAGATCGCCCTCGTCGAGGTCCGCTTCGCGCCATCCGCGCTGCTGCGCGGTCGATTCCAGGTGCACGAGGCGGTGGTCCGCGGCCCCGAGGTGCGGATCGTCCGGCAGCGCGGCGGCGAACTCAACATCGCGGACGTGCTGGCGCGGGAGGCGACGGGGGAACGGCCGGCCGCCGTCGCCGTCGGCCGGCTCGACCTGACGGGCGGCGTGGTCACCCTCGAGGACCGTACGCTCGCCTCGCCGCGCACCTGGCGCGCGGAGGGCATCGCGATCGAGGCCGCCTCCCTGTCGACGGAGGAGCATGGGCCCCGGGGCACCGTGCGCCTCAGTGCCACCGTGGCCGGGGCGCCGGTGACGGCCCACGTCACGGAGCTTCAGCTCATCCCCTTGCACCTCAAGATCCAGGTGTCCCTGCGCGAGGTCGACGCGACGCTGGCCCAGACCTTCTTGGCGGCCGACGCGCCCGTCGTCATCGATGGCGCCGTGCTCACCATGAGCCTCGCCGGCGCGGTGGACGCGCGCGAGGGGACGCGCGTCGAGGGCCAGGGGCAGGTCGCCAGCGCCACGGTCCGGCGGCGCGGGACCGACGTCCCCGCCGCCAGCATGCCCGCCCTCGCGTTCAGTTTCCGCGGCAGCGAGGGCGCGGGGGGAGCGTTCCGGCTGGACCACGCCGAGGCGACGGGGACGGCGGCCCTCTTCGACACGCGGACGGCCCCCGCCACGCGCTACGACATCGACCAGGTCCGCCTGCTCGTGGAGCGGCCGGACGAGGCGCCGGCCCGGGTGAGCCTCACCGCCGGGCTACCCGGGGGTGGTGCCCTGGACGTGCAGGGCACCGCCCAGCTGACGCCGCCGGGCGCCTCGCTGCGTGTCCAGGTCGCGCGCCTCGACCTGGCTCCGTGGGAGGCGCTCGTGCCACTGCCCGTCCGCGTCGGCGGCATCGTCGAGAGCGACCTCGCCGTGGAGATCGGGGCGGGGGGGCTGACCGCTGCTCGGATCCGCGGGCGCGGCGCCGTCAGCCGCGCGCTGGTCACCCACGGAGGGGTCCCGCTCGCCGGCGCCGAGCGCGTGGAGGTGACGGACGTCGACGCGGACTGGCCGCGGCTCCGGGCGGGGCGCGTTCGCGTGGTCCGCCCCACCGCCCAGCTCCAGCGCGACGCCACCGGGCGCCTTTCCATCCTGGATCTGGCCGGCCCTCCAGCTGCCGCCCCGGAGGCGAGCGCCAGTCCGCCGGCGGCGCCGGGCCCGGCTCTCTCCGTGGAGATCGCCGAGGTGGCGGTCGAGGACGCCACGGTGACGCTCGACGATGCGGCTGTCGCTCCGCCCGTGCGGCTCCGGATCTTCCCGCTCCGGCTCACGGCGCGAGACGTGACGTGGCCCGGGGCGCGGCCCGCCCGGGTGCGCCTCACCACGGCCACGCCCGGGGCGGGGACGCTGGACGTCGACGGCACGGTGGCCCTCGACGCCGCGCGGGTCGACGTGCGCGTCCGCCTCGCCGGGGCCGCGCTCGCGCCCTACATGGCGTATGCGCCGCTGGCGGCGAAGATCACCGGACGGATCGACGCCGACCTCACCGTCGCCGGATCGCTTGGCCCCCGCCCGGACGTCGGCATCCGCGGCGCGATCGGCGTCAGCGACCTCGCCATCGCCGACGGCGACCGGCCGCTCCTCACCGTCGCCCGGATCGAGACCAGGGGGCTCGAGTACCGCTGGCCCGTCACCGCGAAGATCGACCAGTTCCACGTCCGCAAGTCGTGGGCCATGGTCGAGCGCCGGCCGGACGGCACGTTCCCGCTGGCCGCGATCTTCGCGCGCGTCCTCCGGCAGGACACGCCGGGGCCATCCGCTCCTGCCACGCCAGGCGCCTCCGCTCCCGGGGTCGGCCCCAGCATCGCGATCCGGGAGAGCATCCTCGAGGACGGCGCGGCCGTCGTCGTCGACGGCGCCGTGAGCCCCGCCGCGCGCTTTGAGATCGCGGGCTCCCGGCTTGTCGCGCACGATTTCGCCTGGCCCGCTCGCGCGCCCGTCGCGGTCGAGCTGCGCGCGCCGATCCAGGGCGGGGGCACCGTGAGCGCCGCCGGTCAGCTCGCCATCGAGCCAGTGGCCGTCGACCTGAAGATCCAGATCGAGGCCGTTGACATCGGCCCCGTCCGGCCGTACCTGCCCGTGCACGGGCGGCTCGCCGGCAAGGCCAGCGGCACCCTGCAGCTGAACGCCGCGCTGGAGCCGCTCGCCATCAGCGCGCGGGGAACCGCCGCACTGGCGGATGTCGCGCTCGCCGACGGCGACCGGCGGCTGGTCACCGCGGCCCGCGTGGAGGCCACCGGACTCTCCTACACGTGGCCCTCCTCGGTGAAGGCGGACCGCCTGCGCGCGGACAAGCCCTGGGCCCTGCTGGAGCGGCGGCCCGACGGGACGCTCCCGCTGCTGGCGCTCTTCGCCGCCGCTCCCGCGCCTCGCTCGTCGCCGCAGGCGGAGGCGCCGGCGGCCGGGCCCCCCGGCCCGGCTGCGATCGACGTCGCCGTCGGCGAGGCCGTGCTCCAGAACGGCGCCGCGACGATCGTCGACGGCACGGTGAGCCCCGCCGCGCGCCTGGACATCGCGGGCATCCGCCTCGTCGCGCGCGACGTCGCCTGGCCCGCCCGGGCGCCGATGCCCGTACGGCTGCGCGCGTCCGTGGCCGGGGGCGGGACCGTGAGGGGCACCGGTCAGGTCGTCCCCGAGCCCGCCGCGCTCGACCTCGCGATGGTTCTCGACGCCGTCGACCTCGCGGCCGCCCAGCCGTACCTGCCGCTCCGCGGGCGCCTCGCCGGCAAGGCCAGCGGCACTCTGCAGGTGAAGGCCGCCCTTCAGCCGCTCGCCATCACCGCCCGCGGCACCGCCACCCTGGCCGACCTGGCCATCGCCGACGGCGACCGGCCGGTCATCACCGCGGCCCAGGTGGAGACGACCGGCCTCGCCTATGCCTGGCCGGCGACGATCGCAATCGACCGGATGCGGATCCAGAAGGCCTGGACCATGCTCGAGCGGCGGGCGGACGGCACGATGCCTCTCTCCTCGCTCCTCGCCCCCGCCCGTGCGGCGCCCGCCGCCGCGCCCGCCCGCGGCTCCGCCGACGGCGCGCCCGCCAGGCCGCCGCTCGAGCTGAGCGTACGCCGCGCGGTCCTCGAAGACACCGGCGTCACCATCGTGGATGGTGCGGTGAACCCGCCGGCGCGCCTCGAGATCGCCGGAGGCCGCCTGGCCTTGAGCGATCTCGTCTGGCCGGCGCGGGGTCCGGTCGCCGTCGAGCTCCGCGCGCCCATGCCGGGCGGCGGCCGCGTCGAGGCGCGCGGCCCGGTTCGCCTGGACACGTCCAGCGTCGACCTGGCCATCGTCCTCAGCGGGGTGGACGTGGGATCGGCGCGGTCCTACCTGCAGGAAAAGTGGACCGCCGCCGGCACGGTCGACGCCGATCTCCGTGTCAAGGGGACGCTGACCCCCCTGGCGGTCTCCGCGAGCGGGCGGGTCGGCCTCGCCGACCTCGCCCTCGGCGACGGCCAGCGCACTCTGGTGTCCGCCAAGGGCGTGGACCTCGCCCAGCTGAGCGCGGACTGGCCGCGCCGGATCGGCGTCGAGCGCATCGTCCTGCGGGAGCCCTGGGCCCTGCTGGAGCGAAACCCCGACGGCAGCCTGCCCCTGCTCGGGCTCATCCGGTCCGGGCCCCCCGGGGACATGTCCGCTCCCGCCGCCCGGCCGGCCGGGGCCGACCGGACCGCCGCCCCCGCCGAGCGCCCACTCATCGAGGTGCGAGCGCTCACCGTCGAGAACGGCTTCGTCCGCTTCGTCGACGGCACGACCTCGCCGAGGTTCGTGGAAGAGGCCTCCCGCATCGCGGTGACGGTCGCAGGGATCGACAGCGCGCCCACCACCCGGAGCCCCGTCAGCGCGCGCGGCCAGCTGAGCGGTGGCGCGCCCTTCGATCTCAGCGGGGAGATCGGGCCGCTCCAGGGGCCCCTGTTCGTGGACGTGAGCGGAACGCTGTCCGGCTTCCCGCTGACGCGGGCCAACCCCTACTCGAGCCGCGTGCTCGGGTGGATCGCGCGGCGCGGCGACCTCGGCGCCACCATCCGGTACCAGGTGCGCGGCGACCGGCTCGAGGCGCAGAACGACGTCGTCATGGGACAGCCGGAGTACGTGCCCTCGCGCCGGGGGGACGAGGTGCGGGAGAAGATCGGCCTGCCCTTCGACCTGCTCATCTCCCTCCTGAAGAACGCGCGGGGCGAGGTTCGCCTGGCCGTTCCCGTCACCGGCAGCATCAGCGCCGGCGAGCTCGACTTCAGCGAGACGATCTGGGACGGCATCCGGAAGGCGGCGATCAGCGTGCTGGCTCTGCCCGTGAGCTGGATCGGGAAGATCTTCTACACGGCCGATTCCCGGATCGACACGATCCAGATCTGGCCAGTCGCGTTCGAGCCGGGCTCGACGAAGGTGCGGCGCGACCTCGAGGGGCAGGCCGAGCGCCTGGCCACGTTCCTGCGCGACGCTCCGAGCGTGGCCCTCGAGATGAAGCCGATCGCGACCCTCGAGGACGTGGACGCGCTCAAGCGGGAGGCCGTCCGCGAGGAGATCGAGGCGCGTGCCCGGGACGCGGGTCAGCCCGCCGCGGAGGTGGCGGCCCGCCTGCTGG
This sequence comes from Binatia bacterium, assembly GCA_035544455.1. Lineage (GTDB taxonomy): Bacteria > Methylomirabilota > Methylomirabilia > Rokubacteriales > CSP1-6 > DATKEI01. The sequence continues at coordinate 6,544 of DATKEI010000024.1, forward strand.
GCGAGCGCATGCCGGAGCGCCCGGCGCCCGCGGACCTCGAGGCCATCGTGACGGAGCTGGCCCGGTCGCAGCCCGTACCCCAGGCCGCGCTCGACGCCCTCGCCACGCGCCGCATGGACCTGGTGCACGAGCGCGCGAGCGCGCGCGGCGTCGGCGCCGACCGACTGCGGGCGAGCGCGGGGGTGGTGCCGGTCGAGGCCTCGGGCTCCGGGCGCGTGGAGTTCGAGATCCTGCGGTGAGGGCTTGAGCCCGGGTCCTGCGAAGGTGTGTCGCATCGCCCATGCGCGCGAACGCGGCGCGCCCGCCGCTGGCATTGCCCGCCGCGTCACCAGCCGGTATCCTGCGGCCAACCCACGGCTGTGCGCGCCGGACGGGCGCGCTCCCGCCGCACCCGAACCCGGAACGATCCCCCATCAGGAGGACAGACCATCATGATCGGCAGGCGCATCGTCGCGCTCGGACTCGCCATGGCGCTCACCGTCGCGCTCGCGGCCCTCTTCCCCGCCAGTCGGGCGAGAGCCCAGGCCAAGCCGGAGGGGGAGATGCGCTTCGCGCTGTACGTGACGATCTCGCCGCTCTGGTTCGACCCGGCCGAGGTCACGGGCTTCATCACCCCCTTCTGGCTCATGTGGGCCATGCACGACGCGCTCGTCAAGACCATGCCCGGCACGGCCCTGGCTCCGAGCCTGGCCGAGTCATGGACGGTGAGTGTCGATCAGAAGGTCTACGACTTCCGGCTGCGCCCGGGCCTCACGTTCCACAACGGCGACCCCTTCACCGCCGAGGACGTCAAGTTCAGCTTCCAGCGCAACAAGGGCTACAAGATCCTCAAGGACAAGGTGCGGGACGTCGAGGTGGTCGGGCCGCTGCGCGTGCGCATCCACCTGCACGAGCCGTGGCCGGACTTCATGACCTTCTACGGGACGATGGTGTCGGGGGCGGGCTGGATCGTGCCCAAGAAGTACACCGAGCAGGTCGGCGACGACGGCTTCAAGAAGCACCCGGTCGGCCTGGGGCCGTACAAGTTCGTGAGCCACACCCCCGGCATCGAGCTCGTGCTCGAGGCCTTCGAGGGGTACTGGCGCAAGGTGCCCTCGGTCAAGCGGCTGGTCTTCAAGAGCGTGCCGGAGGCAACGACCCGACTCGCCATGCTCAAGCGCGGCGAGACCGATCTCGCCTACCTCCTCGACGCCCCGCAAGCTCAGGAGGTCAAGGGCGGTCACGGGGGCGTCCGCCTGGCGTTCTCGGGCGGCATCGCCACCTTCTACCTCGACTTCTTCGACATGTGGGACCCGAAGTCCCCGTGGCACGATCGGCGGGTGCGCCTGGCCGCCAGCCACGCCATCGACCGCCGCACGCTGAACGACGCGGAGACCCTCGGCGCCTCTCGGCCCACCGGCGGCTTCGTCCCCCGGAACCTCGAGTTCGCGCTGACCACCGAGCCGCATGCGTATGACCCCGGCCGCGCCAGGCAGCTCCTGGCCGAGGCCGGCTACCCGAACGGCTTCGACGCCGGGGAGCTGCACCCGTTCCCGCCGTACTTCACCATGGGCGAGGCAGTCGCCGGATACCTGCAGGCGGTCGGGATCCGGACCCGGATCCGCACGATGGAGCGGGCCGCCTTCATCACGACGTGGGGGGCCAAGCAGCTGCGCGGCGTGTGCCTCTGCATCACCGGCGTGTACGGAAACGCGGCGACGCGCATGTCGCAGTACATCCCCACCGACGGCGCCTACGCCTACGGCGGCTGGCCGGACGTCGACGCGCTGTTCGCGCAGCAGTCCCGCGAGACCGACCGGACAAAGCGCGAGGCGCTGCTCCACCAGATCCAGCGCACGCTCGTCGAGCGCGTGCGGTTCGGCATGATCTACGACTACATCTGGCCGAGCGGCGTGGGCCCCCGCGTGGCGGAGCCAGCGCTCATGCTGATCGATCCCTACCCGTGGGCGGCCCCGTACGAGGAGCTGCGCCTGAAGAAGTAGGCCCCCGGGCCCGGCGCGCCGGCGCCGGGTCAGCCCTCGCGATAGAAGACGAGGAGCAGCCCGAACGCGGCGAGCGCCGGGCCCCAGAGGCGCGCGGAGCGCGCCCCCTCGGCCGGCGGCAGGCGCAGCTCGAGCCAGCGCGCCCAGCCCGCCACCAGCAGGAGGAGGCCGAGCGGCAGGTGCGTCACCTCCATGAGAAAGGCCGTCTTCGCGTTCGAGACCTCGTGGCCGTGGGAGAGGAGCATCACGCCGCTGGCGATGCAGACCACGGGGAAGACGTAGCGCCACCGCGAGCCCGGGCGCCGTCCGCTGCGCACCCACCACTCCGCCAGCCCGAATGCCGCGGTGAGGGCAAGGAGGATCCGGTGCTGCAGGACCTCCGGGCTGAGCATGTGCTTCCAGAAGCCGACCACGCCAGTCTGCCACCCCTCGGGATCCAGGCTGTAGGCGACGAAGGCGGTGAGCGCGATGATGAGCAGCGGCCAGTGGCGCGCCCAGGGGACGCGACCTGTCTGCTCGAGCGTGGCGAGCACGCCCATGGCGAGGATGAACAGCCCGGCCACGTTGTGCCCGAACTCGGACCACGCCGTCTCCTCGGCCGTCCGCGGGACGTCGGGATCGCCGAGCCCGGAGCTCGCCTGGAGCTCGGCCAGGCTCGGGGACTGAAGGCGCGGCCAGCCCGGCGTGAACACGCGCCGCACCTCCTCGAGTGTGGCCTGCTGGGCGCCGACGTCGGCCGCGGGCGGCGCGGACGCGATGGCCGCGGCCAGGAAGAGGGTGACCACGGCGAGGCCCGCCTCCACCTCGACGCGGCGCCGGACGAGCAGGGCGCCCACCGGCTCCTCGCGCGAGGCGGCGGGCGCGGGACCGGGAGCGAGCCGGCGACGCAAGGCTCGATAGTTGAGCGCCCCCATGGCGAGCAGGGCCGCAAACAGGGCGATCTTCGTGAGGACCATGGCGCCATAGGACGTGCCGATCGCCGCGCCGGGCGTGGCCACGTACTCGACGGCGAGCGCAGCGCCCGTGAGAGCGATCACCGCCACGGCCCCCACCGCCAGCGCGGAGAATGGGCGGAGCCAGGCGATGTGGCCTTCCGGATGAGGCCGGATGGCCAGCGCGAGTGCGCACAGCAGCCCGCCCACCCACGCGCTGGCGCCCGCCTGGTGCGTGGCTCCGAGGATCACCAGCCAGGTGCCCCCGGCCACGCGCCCCGTCGCGTGGCTCACCAGGGCCGAGGTGACGGGCAACGCGGCGACCATGGCGAGGAGAAGGGCCCAGCGCCAGCGCGAGCCGGGGTCGCGGCGCAGCATGAGGGCGGCGGCCGCGGCGACGATGGCCACCGCGATGCGCACCGTGCCCACCGTCCCCGGAACCGAGCTGAGAACGGCGCCCACCGGCCAGCCCGCGTCATCGGCAAAGGCCACCGCCAGCACCGCGAGGGCACCGACATGGGCGGCGGCGGCGAGCAGGGCGCCGGCCGCGGCCAGCGCCAGCGTGCGGCGGACCGCGCCATCCGGCTGTCCGTCGCGCGGCGGGCGCAGCACGATCAGCGCGAACAGCGCCCCGCCGAGAGCCAGGGCCTGGCCGACGAGTCCGGCGGCGCGGAGCCACACCAGAAGGAGGGAGACCACGGCTTCGCCACGGTAGCATGGCCGCCGCACCGGCGCCGGGGTCTGGGCGCGGCGTCCGGCCTTCGGCCCGGGGCGTCGCTCCGGCGCCCCGAAAGTCCGGCGCCTGGCCAGCGAGGGCGCGGCTCGGTATCATCAGCAACACGCGCTGGCGGGGCGTCACTGACGGGCCGCACCTGCGGGCCCCGGAGTGCCAGGCGCTACGGCCGGACCCGCGGCAGGGCCGACCTGCCGGCAGCCATTGCCCGGATTCCCACGCGGTGGAGAACGACGTCCGGGCGCGACACAGGCCCGGACGGGCCGAGAGGAGACTGCCATGCCGACCGCCCAGGAGGCAAACACCAGGACCGTCGATCCGCACACCCTGAACCGCTGGCTCGCGGCCGGCGAGGCCGTCGTCATCGACGTGCGGGAGGAGGGCATGCACGGGGCGGAGCGCATCCCCGGCGCCCGGTCCATCCCGCTCGCCACCCTGGATCCCCTCCGCCTGCCGGTGGCCCCCGGACAGCGGCTGGTCATGCAATGCGAGATCGGCGCGTCATCGGCCAAGGCCGCCCGGCAGGTCGCCGCCGCCGGTCGGGCCGAGGTGTACAACCTCGGGGGCGGCATCGCCGCGTGGAAGCAGGCCGGTTTCCCCGTCGAGAGCGACCCCGGGGCCCCGCTCCCCGTCATGCGGCAGGTGCAGATCGTGGCGGGCTCGCTCGTCGTGCTGGGAACGATCCTCGGCGCCGCGGTGTCACCCTGGTTCCTGCTGCTGAGCGGCTTCGTCGGGGCCGGCCTTGTCTTCGCCGGCGCCACCGGCGCCTGCGGGATGGCCGCCCTGCTCCTCAGACTCCCCTATAACCGGCAACGCCGCGCCGTGTGACCCTGATAGCGTCCTCGTCAGTGCCCGCCGCGGGGCCGGTCGCACGGCCTGGGGCGCACCGCCATCGGGCTCGGCATGCAGGCGACCCGGGAGCCGCTTTCCCGGGCGAGGGCCTCGAGTCACCTCGCTGCCCGGTCCCGCTCAGGCGATAGAGAACGCCTCGTCGAACGAGCGCTGCCGGGCCGCGAGGTCCGGCGGGCCCGTGCGCCCCGGAGACTGCAGGCTCTCGTACAGACCACCGTGGTCGCCGTGGCTCGACTGCGCGAACGCCCGCGCCGTCGCTGCCCCCGCCGCGGCGATCCCGCCGAGGACAAACTTCCGCCGCCCGACCGATCTCATCGAAGCCTCCTTCGCCCCGCATGATCCGCCGCTCCTTCGCGGGCTGTCAAGGCGCGGGCGGGCCGCGCCGCGGCGCCTCCATCTCCGAGCAGGACCCAGGGCCGGCCGGGAACGAGACATCGCGCCCGCCTGGCTTCGTCCGGCGCCAGCGCGCTTGCGCCGCGCTGTTTCGCTGTGCCAGAGTCTCGCCGTGCGCCGCGCCGCCGACTACCTGGCCAGCCTCCGCGACGGACGCGCCATCTTCCTCGACGGCGCGCGCGTCCGGGACGTGACGGAACACCCCGCCTTCGCCGAGTCCCTCCGGCGCATCGCCGAGCGCTACGACGCCGCCCGCCAGGCGATGGACCTCACCACGTGCGTGGATCCGGCCACGGGCCGGCCGATCGGCGCCATGTGGCTCATCCCGCGCTCGGCCGAGGACCTCGGGCGCCGGCGCGCCGTCCACCGGTTCTGGGCCGAGGGGTCCTACGGGCTCATGGGGCGCACGCCCGACCACGTGGCCTCCGTGCTCACCGCCTTCGCAGGGTGGCGGCAGCTCTTCGATCGCGGAGGCCGCCAGTTTGGCGACAACGTCGTGCGCTTCTACGAGCATGCCCGGGACCACGACCTCTACGTCGCCTACGCCATCGTCCCGCCTCAGGTGGACCGGTCCGCGCCCGCCCATCGGCACCGCGAGCCGTTCCTTCACCCCGGGGTGGTCAAGGAGACGGACACCGGCATCGTGATCCGCGGAGCCCACGCCATCGCCACCTCGGTGACCATGGCCGACTGGCTCTACGTGAGCTACATCACGCCCCTGGCCCCGGGCGACGAGGACTACGCCATCTCCCTGGTGATGCCCGTCAACGCGGAGGGCCTGCGGCTGTTCCCGCGCCGGCCCTACGCCACCATGGCCACCAGCGTGTACGACTACCCGCTCTCTGCACGCTACGACGAGGTCGACACCACGGTCGTGTTCGACGACGTCTTCGTGCCGTGGGAGCACGTCTTCGTCTACAAGAACGTGGAGCGGGTGGCGGCGCAGTTCCACGAGTCTCCCGCCCACACCACCGCCAACTTCCAGTCGCTGGTGCGGTTCGGCGTCAAGCTCGAGCTCATGGCGGGCCTCGTCGCCAAGCTCGTCGAGCACCAGCGCGGCGAGGGGGATCCGACCACCCAGGCCACCCTCGGCGGCGACATCGCCACCTACGGCGCCGTCTTCGACGGCCTGGTGCAGGCGGCCGAGCGCAACCCGCTCGTCAGCGAGGGCTACGCCCGGCCCCACCCCCGCTACGTGTACGCGGGCATGAGCTTGCAGCGCCGGGTCATCGGGGACATGTACCGGACGGTGCGGGAGCTGGCCGGGGGGGCGTTCCAGAACATGCCGTCCTCGGAGGCGAGCTTTCTCTCGCACGAGACGGGACCCCACACCGACCGCTACTACCAGTCGGCGGTGGCGAGCGCCCGCGACCGGATCAAGCTCCTCAAGCTCGTGTGGGACTTCGTCGGCACCGAGTACGGGGGCCGGCAGCTCCAGTACGAGATGTTCTACTCGGCATCCCAGCCGGTGGTGAACCGCCGGATGTTCCGATCGTACGACTGGGCCTCGGCCAAGGCCATGGTCGATCGTCTGCTCTCCGAGTACTGAGGCTCACGCCTCGTACTCCTGGGTGGCCTCGATCCGCACGTCGCCATCCCCGTCGACGGCGATCTGGATCAGGTTGGGGCGGCAGCACACGGCGCAGTCCTCGGTGAACGTCTGGCGAGTGCCCGTCGAGGGCTCCAGGACCTCGTTCTCCTCCCCGCAGAAGGCGCAGGCGTACGTCACGCCGTCCATGATACGCGCTACAATGCCCCATCGACTTTCAAGGCGTGCTCGGGCTTCACTCGCGGTGCGGCCCGTCGGCTTGCCACGCCGATCCCGGCTGAACGGAGATCCCTTCGGTCCAGAATCTCGAAACCTGCTTGGCACGCATGCGGGGCCCGTGCCCATCGCCGGAGGGCGGCTGTTCTGACCGCTTCCTGCAGCACGCCACGCTCATGAATGTGCCCACTCGATCCCCCGAAGAGCCGTAGAAGGAGGCTTCCCCACCATGGACGAGCAGACCATACAGACCGCCACTGGGCTCGAGTACGTCGAGATCACGGAGGGCACCGGGCCTCGGCCCAGGACCGGCGACACCGTCAGCGTGCACTACACGGGCTGGCTCAAGAGCGGGCAGAAGTTCGACTCCTCCCACGACCGCGGGCAGCCCCTCGCCTTCCCCATCGGCAAGGGCCGGGTCATCAAGGGCTGGGACGAGGGTGTGGGCTCCATGAAGATGGGCGGAAAGCGCAAGCTGATCATCCCCGCCCACCTCGGCTACGGCGAGCAGGGCGCGGGCCGCACGATCCCGCCCGGCGCCACGCTCATCTTCGAGGTCGAGCTGGTCGGCGTCACGCCGGCCTGAGCCCGACTCGCCGGGCCGCCCGCGCGGGGACGCTCCACGGGCGATCCGGAGGATCTGCGAGGCGCTGGCGGCGGCCCGGGGGGGCGGGGCCGGCGGGGCCCCCGCCCCGGCCCCTCAGAGTCCGGGAGTGAGAGGGGCGAGGTCGAGCTCGCCGGTGCACTCGGCGAACCACTGGAGCACTTCGCGGTGGAGCGGGATCCCGTGGGCCCGCCGCGCCTCGACCTCCTCAGCCTCGGACAGTCCCGGATAGAGGACGCGCTCCTGCCCGGCGACGGGCCGGGCCGTCCGCAGGGCCTTGAGCATCTCGTCCATGGTGTCCTTGAACTGCTCCACGTCGGTGAAGGCCTCGATGCTGTACGCGGCGAAGTGGTTCTTGGATCCGCTGCCCGGCGCCAGCATCGTCGGCAGGGTGCCGGAGAGACAGGTGGCCAGGACCTCGGCCATGAGCGCGAAGCCGTAGCCCTTGTGCGAGCCCTGCTCGCGCGTGCCGCCGAGGGGCGCCTGGTAGACCTCGTCGCGGTCGAAGAGGGGCTTCTCCTCCATGATCGGGACGCCGTCCCGATCCGTCACCCAGCCGGGCAGGAGCGGCGAGCCCACGCGCATGGCCAGCCGGATCTTGTTGCCGGCGATCGCCGACGTCGCCGCGTCGAAGAGCATCGGCGCCTCGCGCCGCGCGGGGGCGGCCAGGGCGATCGGATTGGTCCCGAGGAGCGGCTGGGCCGCGAAGGTGGGCACCACGCTCAGCCCGGCGGCGGTGAAGCAGACTCCCACCATGTCCTCCAGGGCGGCCTGCATGGCGTAGTGGCCGATGGCGCCGAAGTGCCCGCTGTTGAACACCGTGACGACGCCGACGCCGACGGCCCGGGCCTTCGCCACCGCGAGCCGCATCGCCTTCGGCCCCACGATGATGCCGAGCCGGCGCTCGGCGTCGATCACCGCCGTGCCCGGCGACTCTCGCACCAGGCGCCAGCCGGGCCGCGGGTCGAGCTTGCCGGCGCGGTAGTCGCGCACGTACACGCGCAGCATGTTCGACACGCCGTGCGTCTCGACGCCCCGGAGGTCCGTCATCGTCAGCACGTCGGCCGCCTCGGCCGAGTCCTCGGGGCTCACCCCGAGCTTCTCGAAGATCTGGGTCACCGTGCGCCGCAGCGCGGCTTCGGAGACCACGACCTGGTCCTTCTCGGGGACCTTGAAGCGCTCGAGAATCATGGCTCACTCCTCGAGGGACGGACGCGCCCCCCGACTCGCCCGGGGCCGGCCCCGCCGGTCGCCACCACGAGCGCACCGGTCACGGCCGACACCTCGTGGATGCTACTGAACGGGGGCGGGCGGCGCCACCGAGACGCCCTGGACGGCGTTGCGCGCGATCGCCTCTGCCACCAGGCCGGCGGCCTTGACCTCCTCGACGAACGCGCGCAGGTACTCGGCGGCGGCGGCGCGGGCCTTCGGCGTGCCGATCGCCTGCTGGACGGCGGTGAACTGCCCGTCGAGCAGCCGCGCCCCGGGCAGCTTGGCGACGTCCATCAGGAGCCGCGGCCGGAGCCCGGACAGCGCCTCGAGCTTGTCGGCGACGAAGGCGTCGAACGAGGCGTCGATGCCCTTGGTGCGCACCAGCTGGGCGTGTTTCACGTTGCGGCTCAGGAACAGCTCATAGGCGCTCTTGTCCGCGACCGCGATACGCACCCCTTCCCGATCCACGTCGGCAATCGAGCGGATCGGTGAGCCGGCGGGCACGAGGTACGTCGCGGGGATCTCGAGATAGGCCGCGGTGAACGCGATCTCGCTGGCCCGCTGGGGCTCGGCCCCGAGGAACGCCACGTCCCAGGCGCCCGTCCGCACCCCGTCGGCCAGCGCGCCGGCGGTATCGAAGCCGACGAACGCCACGGGCACTCCCAGCCGCCGGCCCAGCTCGCGGGCGAGATCCGGAGCTGGCCCGCGCGGCTCCGTCCGCGACGATCCCGGCGTGACGAGGAGGAAGTTTCCGTGGTTGATCCCGACCCGGAGCGTGCTCGTCGGCGCCAGCTCGGACCGCGCGGCAGGAGAGATCTCGGTCGCCATGGCGCCGCACCTTATCACGAACACGGCGCCGCCCGCCATGCCGAGTCGAGGCACTGTCGAGCTCCTCCCGCCCGCGTCGCGAGGGACGGTGGGCGCCGGCCCCCCCCCGGGGCTTGGGGTAGGATAACGCCCATCAGCGCCGCGGCCGGCGGCGACCACGGCGCCGCCCACCGCGGCGCCCACGAGGAGCAGATCCTGGGACCACCTCATGCCGTTCGGCTTCGACAAGAACCAGTGGCGCCTGATCCGGACCTTCGGCGCCTCGCTCGGCCACGGCATCGGAGCCGCCGTGGGCGCCCAGCTCGGCGCCCCGGATCGGCCGGTGGTGTGCAGCCTGGGCGACGGGGCAGTGATGTACAGCGCCTCCGGATTCTGGACCATGGCCCGCTACGGCCTGCCCATCCTGACCATCGTGTGGAACAACCTCAACTACCAGACCGTGCGCACCAACTTTCACACCTTCGGCGGGGAGATGGCCAAGCAGAAGAAGTACCCCGAGGTCTACCTCGGCGACCCGGAGATGGACTTCGTCATGCTCGCCCGGGCCCAGGGGATCCAGGGCGCCGAAGTTCGCGAGCCCGAGGCCCTCGGGGCCGCCCTGCGGCGGGGCGTGGACGCGATTGCCGCCGGCGAGCCGTACGTGCTGGACGTCCGTGTGGCCACGGTGGGCACCGGCGCCGACTCGACCTGGCACCAGCGCTTCAAGCTCCGGGGGTGAGCGGCGCCGCGGCCCCTCTCACAGCGGGCCGCGCTGCACCCCGCCGCGACCGGCTGGCCATGGGCTGGTGACCGTGGACCTCGCGCGGATTCCGCTCTACGACCACCATGCGCACGCGCTGTTCCGCGAGGAGGTCTGGCGGCAGGCGCCGATCGAGCCGTACTTCAGCGAGGCGGAGGACCCCGCCATGCTGGCGGACTTCGTCCGCGACAACCTCTACTTCCGCCGCAGCATCCGCGACCTCGCCGGCTTCTACGGCTGCGCGCCCACGGCGGACGCCGTCCGCGCCGCCCGCGCGGGCGCCGACTACGCGGGGCTGGCCGCCCGCATGTTCGCGGAGTCCGGCATTGCCCACTGGCTCGTGGACGACGGGCTCTGGACCGACCAGCTCCTCAGCGCGGAGGAGTGCGCGGCCCTGCTCCCGGGCATCGCGGTGCGCCGCATCGTGCGCCTGGAGACCGAGCTCGCGCGCTTCGTGGAGCGCCACGACCGGGCCCGCAACCTGCTCAGCGCGTTCGCCGAGCACCTGCAGGCCCTCGCCCCGAGCGTCGCCGCCTTCAAGTCCATCGCGGCGTACCGGACTGGGCTCGACGTCGGCCGGCCCGCGCCGGCCGCGGTTGAGCGGGCCCACGGCGCGCTCCGGCGCGCCCTGGTCCCCGGGCGGCCCCCGCGCATCGCCGGCAAGGCGCTGGTCGACGCCATGCTCTGGGCGGCCCTGCCCGTGGCGGCCGCCGCGGGCACGCCGGTGCAGTTCCACACCGGCTTCGGCGACCCGGACCTCGACCTCCGGCTGGCCAACCCGCTCCACCTGCGGCCGCTGTTCGAATCGGCGGAGCTCCGGGGGCTCCGGGTGGTCTTCCTTCACTGCTATCCGTTCGTCCGCGAGGCAGGCTACCTGGCCAGCGTCTACCCCGGAGCCTACGTGGACCTTGGCCTCACCGTGCCGTACACGAGCGTGCACGCCATGCGCACGGCCATGCACGAGGCGCTGCACCTGGCCCCCATCACCAAGGTCCTGCTCTCGACCGACGCCCAGCGCACCCCCGAGATCTTCTGGCTCGCCGCCCGCTGGGGGCGCCGGACGCTCGCCGCGGCGCTCGAGGCCACCGTGGCCGACGGCGACCTGACGGCCGCCGAGGCGGAGTGGGCGGCCTCGCGGATCCTCTTCGACAACGCCGCCCGCCTGTACGCCGCCGATCGCCGTCCGTAGCCTGGCGATGCGTGAACAGACGGCCATCGCGCCCGTCACGCCGGGCCGCTGCGCTCGGCCCAGATGCGCCGCATCTCCTCGGCGATCTCCGGCGGCTGCCCCGCGTGGAAGAGCATCGGCCGCGGCCCTCCCGGCGGCGCCACCGGAGCCCCGCGCCCCTGACGCACGCGCGGCAGCTCGAGCTTGTGATTCCTCGCGGGATCGCGGATGACGGCCTTGGGGTCGCCGCCGCGGGCGACCACCGCGGCCTCCTCGAGCATCCGCCGGCGGAAGAGGATGACGCCGCGGTCGCTCTCCCCGAGGTGCTCCCGGGTGCGATCCGCGATCCGGCCCTGCCCCAGCCAGGCCACGAAGTCCTGGTTCATGATGTGGCTGGTGATGAGACGGCCGGTGCGCGGATCGTGGATCGGGCCGTACCAGTACGGGATGCGCGCCTGCTCGAAGGGCGCCTCCCCCGGCACGGGATCGTTGAACCAGGCGACGTGCAGCGTGGTCTCGTCGTCGACGGGCACGCGCCACTCGAACTTGGCGGTGTACAGGCCGTTCGGCCAGAGGCAGACGCGACCGACCGTCCAGAGCTCGTCCTCCTCGGTGGTGTCCTCGCGCACGCGGCGGTAGATGAACCCCCAGTCGAACTCGGTGAAGGCGATCCTCATGTGCCGCGGGGCGCGGGTGCCACCGCCCTTGAGCGCGGTCGACCAGTTCGAGTGCAGCCACTCGAAGTGGATGGGATCGATCGAGTTCTCCTGCCCCTGGAACCAGTTGCAGGGGATCTCGGCGAAGACGATCTGCCTGTAGCCGCGGTCGTGATACAGGTCCCAGTCGGGCACGAGCGGGGCCGGGGCGGGCCCGAGGTACGCCCAGAGCAGGCCGGCCTTGGCCTCGACCGGGTACGCGGCGATCCGGATCCGGTCCTTGAAGCGGGCCTCGGGGTGGGCGATCTCCTCGAACGGCTGGTGCCGGCAGGCGCCCGTCTCGTCGAAGAGCCAGCCGTGGTAGTGGCAGCGCAGCCCGCACGCCTCGACGGTGCCGTACGACAGGTCGGCGCGACGATGCGGGCAGTGCCGGTCGACGAGCCCGTAGCGGCCGCCGAGGTCGCGGTACAGGACGAGGTCCTCGCCCAGCAGCCGCAGCGGCTTCGTCGGCTGGCCCTCGAGCTCGGCCACCGCCGCCACGGGGTGCCAGTAGCGGCGCAAGAGCTCGCCCATCGGCGTGCCGCGGCCCACCCGCGTCAGGGTCGCGTTGTCCTCGGCGCTGAGCATGGTCTGGCCCTCCCGTCCGCGGCCGGTCGGCCGACCGCATACGCCGGCGGGCGCCCGGGACTCGCTCCGCGCCGCTCCTCGGCCGACCGCCATCCGCGTGGAGCGTCATGGTAACCCGCCATCCGCTGGCCGCAGCGCCCTGCCCCGGGACCGGCACAACCCCTCCACGCCAGGACCTCCTGGAGCCGCACGGGACGGCGTAAGATGCGGGTCCGTGATCTCTCGCACGCTTGTCCTGGTATGAAGCCCGCCCCGTTCCGGTACCTTCGCGCCGGCTCGGTGGCCGAGGCCCTCTCCGCCCTGGCGGCCGCGGGGGGCGAGGCCCGGCTCCTCGCCGGCGGGCAGAGCCTGGTGCCGGCGATGAACTTCCGCGTGGCGCGGCCTCCGCTGCTCGTGGACATCAACGCCATCCCGGGTCTCGACGCCATCCGGCCAACGGACGGCGGAGGTCTGGTCCTCGGCGCCCTCGTGCGCCATGCCGCCCTCGCCCGCGCGCCGCTGGTGGCCGAGCGCGCGCCGCTCCTGGCGGAGGCGGCGCGCCACATCGGCCACCGCGCCATCCGCAATCGCGGCACCCTCGGCGGCAGCCTGGCCCACGCCGATCCCGCCGCGGAACTGCCGGCCGTCGTCGTCGCCCTCGGCGCCGAGCCGCGCCTGGCCGGGCCCGGCGGAGAGCGGGGTGTGGCGGCCGACGCCTTCTTCCGTGGGCCCCTCCTCACTGCGCTCGATCCCGAGGAGATGCTCGTCGAGCTGCGGCTGCCGGCTCCGGCCCTGGCCTGGGGCTTCGCGGAGCTGGCGCGGCGGCCTGGCGACTACGCGCTGGCGGGCGTGGCCGCCGTCCTCGCCCGCGGCACCCCGCCCCGGGCGCGGCTCGTCGCCTTCGGGGCGGGGCCGCGGCCCCTGCGACTTCCCTCGGCCGAGCACGTGCTGGGCGATGCCGTCGAGCGGGTCGGCGCCGGCGGCGAGCTGGACGTGGAGACGGCACGCCGGGCAGGGGCGGCCGCCGGGGCCGACGTCGATCCTCCGAGCGACGTGCACGCCTCGGCCGACTACCGCCGACACCTGGTCGCCGTCCTCACCGAGCGCGCGCTCCTCGGAGCCTTCGACCGCCTTCGCGCCGAGCGGCGCTCGTGACGACCCTGGGGTCCGACGTCGTCACCGTGCGGGCCGTCATCAACGGCGCGCCCGTGGAGCGCGCCGTCACGGCCCGGCGCTCGCTCGCCGAGTTCCTGCGCGAGGACCTGGGCCTTACCGGCACTCATATCGGCTGCGAGCACGGCGTGTGCGGGGCGTGCACCGTGCTCGTCGACGGCGGCACGGCACGGAGTTGCCTGCTCTTCGCCGCCCAGATCGAGGGGGCCCGGGTGACCACCATCGAGGGCCTGACGCCGGCGGAGGGGCTCAGCCCGCTGCAGGAAGCGTTTCGCGAGAGCCACGCCCTGCAGTGCGGCTTCTGCACCCCCGGCATGATCGCCGCCGCTCACGAGCTGCTGGCCGAGGACCCGGCGCCGTCCGAGGAGACCATCCGGGAGGCCCTCGCCGGCCAGCTGTGCATGTGCACCGGCTACGTGAACATCGTGCGCGCCGTCACCCGCGCGGCGGCGGCCATGCGGCAGGCCCGGCCGTGAGCGACGGGGCGACACGCGCCGGCGACGGGCCCGGCGAGCGGGCGCCCGCCGGCTGGGTCGGGCGCCCGCTCCCCCTCACGGAGGCCGCCCGCTTCGTGGCGGGGCGCGGGCGGTACCTCGACGACGAAGCGCTGGGCGGCCAGCTCCACGCCGCCATCCTCCGGAGCCCCCATGCCCATGCCCGCATCCTGTCCATCGATGTGGCCCGGGCCGCCACCCACCCCGGCGTCCACGCCGTCATCACCGGCGCCGACGCGGCGGCGCGCTCGCGGCCTATCCGCCCGCTCGTCCCCACCCGGGTGGCCGTGCGCGACTTCTGCCTGGCCGTCGACACCGCCCGCTTCGCCGGCGAGCCGGTGGCCGCGGTGGCAGCCGTCGACCGGGCCACCGCCGAGGACGCGCTCGAGCTCATCCACGTCGAGTACGAGCCTCTGCCCCCCGTTGTCGACGCCGAGGCGGCGCGCCAGCCCGGCGCGCCGCTGCTCTACCCGGAGCTGGGCTCGAACGTCGTGTGGCACGACACGCTGACCTACGGCGACGTCGACGGCGCCTTCGCCCGCGCCGACGGCGTGCTGCGCGAGCGGTTCGAGATCCAGCGCTACGCCTCGACGCCCCTCGAGACCTTCGGAGCCGTCGCCGCCTACGACGCCGGCATCGACCGCTACGCCTTCTGGACGAACGACCAGCGCCCGGGCCTGACCATCGCGATCCTCGCGGAATCGCTGGGCGTGCCCCAGTCGCGCATCGCGCTGAAGACGCCCGACATCGGCGGCGGCTTTGGCAACAAGCGGCGGCCCGCGTACCTCATCATCTGTGCCCTCCTCGCCCGCCGCGCCGGACGCCCGGTCAAGTGGATCGAGGACCGGCTCGAGAACCTGACCGCCCTCATGCACGCCGCCGGCGGAGCCATGGACGTGGAGCTCGCCTACCGGGCCGACGGCACCCTGCTGGCGCTGCGCGTCCGCGACGTGACCGACGAGGGCAAGAACCTCGTCTCGCCCGTCCAGCACAACCTGATCAAGCTCGGCACCATCGCCAACGGCTACCGGATCCCGGCCGTGCAGTACGCGGCGTGGTCGGTGCTGACGAACAAGTGCCCGTCCGGGGCGAACCGCGGTATCGGCAAGCCCTTCATGTGCTTCGCGATCGAGCGGAGCATGGCCCTGCTCGCCAGGCGCCTCGGTCTCGATCCCGCCGAGCTCAGGCTCCGCAACTACGTCCGCCCGGAGGAGATGCCCTACACCACCCCCACGGGCGCCCGGTACGACAGCGGCGACTACCCGGCCACGCTGCGCCGGGCCCTCGAGCGCTTCGGCTACGCCCGCCGCCGCGCCGAGCAGGCGCGCGCGCGGGGCGAGGGGCGACTCTACGGCATCGGCATCGCGACGTCGGTCGAGCCCGCCGGCACCAACCTCGCCTCCTACGAGCTCCTCACCGGCCGGCGCGCCGCCTCGGGCTCGGCGGAGGCCGCCATGGTCCGCGTCGAGCCCGACGGGCACGTGCGCGCCGCCCTCGGCGACCCCTCGAGCGGCCAGGGGTACGAGACGGTGGTGGCCCAGATCGTGGCCGACGAGCTCGGGGTGACACCGGCGGAGGTGTCGGTGGCGCGCGGCTTCGACTCCGCAGAGAGCCCATGGCTCTACCTCTCCGGCAACTACTCGAACAAGTTCTCGATCACCGACGTCGGCGCCCTCGTGGGCGCGGCCCGCGAGGTCCGCGCCAAGCTCCTGCGCATCGCCGCGCACCGCCTGGAGGTGGACGCCGCCGACCTCGAGCTCCGCGAGGGCGCCGCCGTGGTGCGCGGCGCCGTCGACCGCCGCCTCGCCCTCGCGGAGGTGGCCCGCACCGCCTATGCCGACGTCCTCGGCCTGCCGCCGGGCGAGTCGCCCGGCCTCGAGTCCCGGTTCGCATGGTCGAACCCGCTCGCGGAACCCCTCGACCGGGACCGGCGCGTGCGCTCCCAGCTCGTCTTCGCCAACGCCGCCCACCTGAGCCTCGTGGAAGTGGACCCGCGCACGGGCGCCGTGCGCGTCGTCGCCTACGCGGTCGTGCACGACTGCGGGCGGGAGATCAACCCGCTGATCGTCGAGGGCATGGTGCACGGCGCGACCGTCCACGGCATCGGCGCCGCCCTGCTCGAGGAGTTCCGCTATGACGAGACGGGCCAGCTCCTGACCGCGACGTTCATGGACTACCTCAAGCCGACCGCTGCGGACGTGCCCGACATCGACGTCGACCGCCTCGAGCACCCCTCGCCCTTCAGCCCGCTCGGCGCCAAGGGCGTCGGGGAGGGCGGCGCCATTGCCGCCCCCGCCTGCATCGCCAACGCCGTGGAGGACGCCCTTGCCTCCCGCGACGTCACGATTCGCACCCTGCCCATCACCCCCGAGCAGGTCTGGCGCTGGCTCTCCGCCTCGTCCGCCCGACCGGGGGCGGCTGCCGGCCGGGGCGAGCCACCAGGCGCGCTGCTCCCCGCGTAACGACCGCCTAGTGTCCCGAGTCAGAAGCTCGCGGACTCGCGGTGGCGCGGGATGAGGCGGCCCCTCCCGGCCGGGGCGAGGCCCGCGCCCCCATCACCCGGTCAGGGGAGGGCGGTTGCCGCGGGGGCCCCCGGCTCGCGGGCCGGGACCTCGGGCTCGATGTCGAGCTCGAGGAAGTCGTTGTGCCAGTTGAAGGCCACGCACTGGGTGGTACGCCAGATCAGCTCCTCGATCTGCTGCGGCGAGAAGTGCGCCGTCAGGAGCTCGAAG
>DATKEI010000025.1:0-6150 GCA_035544455.1 Binatia bacterium
GCCTACAACCTGCGGGCCGACGGGCTCTCCGGCCGTGTCCTCGTCATCGACCCCGACCTCACCCACCGCCGCGCCGCCACCCCGGCCAGCATGGGCGGCGTCCGCACCCAGTACGGCGTGCCCAGCAACCTGGCCATGGCCCGCCACGGTCTCGACTTCTACGCGCGCTTCGACGAGGCGATGGCAGGGGCCTGGGGCCGCCCCCGCGCCCGCTTCCACCGGGGCGGCTACCTCCTGCTCGCCCACGCCGCCAACGAGGCGGACCTGCGGCAGCGCTGCGCCGACCAGCGGGCGATCGGCGTGGGCGTCGAGTGGATCGTCCCCGACGAGATCCGCCGCCTCGTCCCCGCCCTGGCCCCGGACGGCGTGGCCGGCGCGCTCTGGACGGCCGGCGATGGCTACCTCAGCCCGCGCGGCGCGCTGCAGGGCTTCGTCGAGCGGTCGCGCGAGCTCGGCGCCAGCTACCTGCAGGACGAGGTAGTCGGCCTCCAGCTCGATGGACCGCGCGCCACCGTCCGGACGCGCTCCGCGGGCGAGTTCTCGACCCCCGCCGTCGTCCTGGCGGCGGGGGCCTGGAGCCGCGCCGTGGCCGCCCTCGCCGGCGTCGAGCTGCCCGTGCACCCGCTCCGGCGCCAGGCCTGCCTCGTCCAGCTCGCCGCGCCACCCCCGCACCGCCTGCCCATGACACTCGACCGCCAGAACAACCTCGCCTTCCGCTCCGACACCGACACCGATGACCACCTGCTGGTCTCCCGCCAGCTCCCGGGCGAACCCTCCGGCTTCCGCTTCGACTGGGACGTCGAAGCCTTCGCCGCCCACATCGCCCCGCTCCTCCGCCGCTACCTGCCCGGCAGCGGGGAGCCCCGCCTGCAGCGGGGCTGGGCCGGCCACTACGACGTGTCCCCCGACGACAACCCGATCCTCGGCCCCCACCCCGAGCACCCCGCCCTGCTGCTGGCCGCCGGCTTCAGCGGCCACGGCCTCATGCTCGCTCCCGCCGCGGGCAAGATCACCTCGGAGCTGATCCGCCTCGGCCGCTCCGAGACCCTCGACGCACGGCCCTACCGCTTCGCCCGCTTCGCCGAGGGCGACCCCGTGCCGGACCCCCAGATCTGAGGCGAGGGTCGTTGTTCTGCTCTGCCCTGCTTCAGTCGCAGGGGATCGTCAGGACAAATGACCCGGACGCTCCGGGCTTCCCGATTCCCACGCCCCCCCGCGCGCGCGACCGACCGCCAGCGGGTCAGCCCATCGCGAGCGACGGCAGCCAGAGCGCCAGCGGTGGCGCGAGCACGAGCAGGACGGCGCTCGCGAGCAGGATGACCAGGAACGGCACACTGCCCCGGATCACCTGAAGCAGCGGCGCGCCCGTGACACCCTGGATCACGAAGAGGTTGAGCCCCACGGGCGGGCTCAGCAGCCCCGCCTGGAGAAGCACGGTCATGAAGACCCCGAACCAGATGAGGTCGAACCCCGCCGCCTGCACCCTGGGCAGCACGAAGGGCAGGAGGATGATCATGAGCGAGAAGTCCTCGAACACCGTGCCGAGGACCAGGTAGATCACGGAGATCAGGAGGAGCAGCAGGTACGGCGACGCCAGCGACAGCGCGAACTGCTTCATCATGCTCGGAACGCCGTAGTACGCGAGGGCAATGGCCATGAGCTTGGCCGAGATGATGACGGCGAAGAGCATCGCGGTTGTCCTCACGGTCCCCAGCGCGGCCGTGGCCAGCGCGTTCCACGTGAGCGTGCGATACCCGAGGGCGATGAGCAGGGCCGCGCTGGCCCCGACGCCCGCCGCCTCCGTCGGCGTCGCGATGCCCCCGTAGAGGGTGCCGAGCACCGCGACGATGAGGAGCACGAAGGGCCAGATGTCGCGGAGGCCGCCGAGGCGCTGGCGGGCCGTGAGGCGCCGCGCCGCGGGGTCGCGCGGCACCAGCGTCGGGTCCATCAGGCAGCGCGCCGCCACGTAGACCATGAAGGCCAGGGACATCATCAGGCCGGGCACCACCCCGCCCAGAAACAGCCGGCCCACGGACTGGTCCGAGATGGAGGCATAGACGATGAAGAAGATGCTGGGCGGGATCAGGATCCCGAGCGTGCCCCCCGCCGCCACCGAGCCCAGCACGAGGGGAGCGCTATAGCCGCGCCGCACGACCTGCTCGCCGTAGGCGACCCGTCCCATGGTCGCCGCCGAGGCCACCGCCGAGCCCGAGCAGGCCGCGAAGATGGAGCAGGCGAAGATGTTCGTCTGCACGAGGTCGCCGGGCAGCCCGCGAATCAGCTTCGCGACACCCGCGTACAGGCGCTCCACGAGGCCGGCGCCCGCGATGACCTCCCCCATGAAGACGAAGAGCGGGATCGCCACGAGCACGAAGCTGGTCGTCGTGTCCCAGCTCTGCAGGCCGATGAGCGTGAGGGTGCGCACCCCGACCGTCGGCCACAGGGCGAGCACGCCGCCGATCCCGACCGCGAACGAGATCCAGACCCCGGCCGTGAGCAGCATCAGCATCACGGCGAGGGCGCCGACCAGGAGCGAGAGCGGCGGCATGTGGGCGAGTGTCCTGAGTCAGAACAGTGCCGACACAGCGCCGGGAGTCAACGAACCTTCGACTCGGGACACTGGCGGCGCAGGCGCAGCAGCATCGCGAGGCACTGGAGCGCGAGGAGGACCCCGCCCACCACCATCACGCTGCCGGGAATCCACAGGGGCGTCTGCAGATACGCAAACGACAGCACGCTCTGCGTGTAGTACTCCGCCACGATCCGCCAGGTGCCGGCGATGACGAAGCCCGACCACGCGAGCGCCACGAGCAGGCAGGCCGCCTGCAACGCCGTCCGCGCGCGGCCGCGAAGCCGGTCCTGCACGACGTCCACGCGGATGTGACCGCCCGTGCGCAGCGTGTAGGCGAGTCCGAGGAACACGATGGCGAGCACGACATAGCCGGAGACTTCCTCGACGAAGAGGAAGGGGGCGTTGAACACGCGGCGGGCGGCCACCCCGCTCGTCACCATGAGGGTGAGAACCAGGATGGCCGCCGCCGCCACCGCCCCCGCCGCGTCCGAGAGCGCCTCCAGCAGCGCCGCGAGGCGGCCCATCCGAGCCGCTACTTCTTCACCGCGACCTTGATCTTGTCGACCATCTCCTTGGCGACCGGGCCGCCCTTCTGCGTCCAGTCGGCCCACACCCCCTGGGCGGCATCGAGCATGACCTGCATGTCCTGCTCGCTGGCCTGCGTGAACGTCATGCCGTCCTTCGCGAGCCGATCGCGGAAGGTCTTGATGTCGGGGTCGACGCGGTCCCACACGCGCCCCGACGCCTCCCGCCCGGTGTCGAGCACGATCTTCTTGAGCTCCGGAGGCAGGGCCTCGATGGTGCGCCGGTTGCCCAGGAGGAACCATGTGGCACCCCCGAGGCCGACCTCATAGCAGTGCTTGGCGACCTCATGCAGCTTGGCGTTGAAGGTCGCGCTGTGCGTGACCCAGTAGCCGTCGATCGCCCCCTGCTGCAGCGCCGGGTACACCTCCTCCCACGACAGCGTCACCGGCGAGGCGCCGATGGCCTTCGTGAAGTCCGTCTCCACCACCCCCTGCGCGCGGATCTTCATGCCCCGGATGTCGGCGAGTGACGTGATGGGCTTGCGGCTGTAGATATTCCGCGGCTCCACCTGCGCCACGCCGAGGGGAATGATGTTGCGCTCGGCGTGCGCCTTCTCCCAGTACGGCGTCAGCGTCTGCACGATCTGCTTGCGCAGAACGAGGTCGTACGGAATGAGTCCCGGCAGCTCGATGACCTCGTTGATGCGCAGCTCGCCCGCGGTGTGGGCGCCCCACATCTGCGCGTACTCCAGCAGCCCGTCCTTGACCACGGTCATGATGCGGGCGCCGCCGAAGCCCAGGGCCGCCCCGGGATACACCGTGATCTTCATCGCGCCGGCCGAGCGCTTCTCGACCTCGCTGGCGAACCAGATCTCGGCGTCCGTGCCCATGTGCCCGGCGTTCAGCAGCGACTGCAGCTTCCACTGATACTGCTGCGCGTGACCGGCGCCCGGCCACGTGGCGAGGGCGATCCCGGCGAGGGCGAGCACGGACAGCATCACCGTCGATGACTTGCGCATGCGAAACCTCCTGGCTGAAGTGAGAGTGCGCCTTTGTAGCACCGCCCGGTCGGGAGGCGCAAGCCACCCACCGGCGCGACGTCCTCGACACGCGTGACGAGCCCTGCGGAGGGCGGGTGAACGTGTGCGCGACACCATCGGTCACTGACGGGCGCTCCACGCCAACCACGCCCGCCACGGCGAGTCCGCCGACACCGCCCCGGAGCCGGCACCAATGCGATCCGCCGGTCCTCACGACGCCGGAGGGCGGGCGGGGCGGGCGCGGTCCGTCCCGTCGGCGGTCCGGCCCTCCGGGGTCGACGGGGACGCCCAGCCGGCGCGGGTGAGCCCCACGCGGGCCAGGGCCGACGCGAGAGGTCGGGGGCGGCCGGCCGCGCCGGCACCGACGCGAGTCCCCAGCCAGGCACCGAGGTCGTCGAGCAGCGAGTAGGCCACCGGCGTCACCAGGAGGGTCAACAGGAGCGACAGCGTCTGGCCCCCGATGATCACCACGGCGATCACGCGGCGCTCCTCGGCGCCGGGCCCGCTGCCCAGGGCCAGGGGGATCATCCCCGCCACGAAGGTCAGCGTGGTCATGAGGATGGGTCGCAGCCGGTCGCGGTTGCCCTGGACGATGGCATTCGCCCGATCCATGCCGCCGGCTCGCAAGCTGTTGATGTGATCGATCTGCAGGATGGAGTTCTTCTTGACCACCCCGAAGAGCACGAGGATGCCGAGCGCCGAGTAGAGGTTCAGCGTGTTGCCGGTGGCCCACAGCGCGAGGAGCGCGAAGGGCACGCACAGGGGCAACGCGAGCAGGATGGTGAAGGGATGCGTCAGGCTCTCGAACTGCGCGGCCAGGATCATGTACATGAAGACGATGGACAGGGCGACGGCCCAGACCAGCTCGCCGAAGGTGTTCTCCAGCTCCCGCGCGCGCCCGGAGATCACCGTGTCGTAGCCGGCCGGCAGGTCCATGCGCGCCACCTCGGCCCGCAAGGCGTCCACCCGGTCCCCCAGCGCGTACCCGGGCGCCACGTTGGCCCGCAAGCGCGCCTCCCGGTGGCGGTCCAGCCGGTCGATCCGCGAGGCCGCCCAGGCCGGCGCCATGGTGACGAGGGTGTCGAGGCGGGCGATGCCCCCATCGGCCCGCGGCACCCACAGGAACGGGATCACCCCCGGATCATCGCGGTCTTCCTGGCGCAGCCGCAGCTGCACGTCGTACTCGTAGTTCGACCGCGCGTCGTAGAAACGGGTGACCTCGGTGTCGCCGCCCACCATGAGCCGGAGCGCACCGGCGATGTGGGCGGTGTCCACCCCCAGATCGGCGGCGCGCGCGCGGTCGATGCGCACGTGCAGCTCGGGCTTGTCGAGCTTCAGCGTGGTGTCGGCATCCACGAGCCCGAGAGCCTCGGAGCGCTGGCGGAGTCGCTCCGTGAGGGCGGCCAGCGTCTCCAGATCGGGGCCACGGAGGACGAAGTCGATGTCGATGAAGCTGCCGATGAAGCGGAAGCCCGAGGGGTTGCGCACCTGGGTGCGCACGTCGGGGCCCGCCACGCGCCGCAGGCGCTGCCGCAGGTCCTGCATGATCTGCTGCTGCGAGCGGTTGCCCCGAAAGGCGGCGCCGGGGTCGCCCCGGAGCAGGCCGCCCACCAGCCGCGTGAGGGAAAAGATGCGCTCCTCGTGCGGGTCCAGCCCCACGTAGATGCGCGCTTCGTTCACCGATCCCAGGAAGGAGCCGCCGGTGGTGGTGAGCACGAGGCGCACGCCGGGCACCTGCCGGATCTCGGCGTCAATGCGCTGCACGACGGTGTCCATGGCGGGCAGGCTGGTGCCCTGGGAGGCGGCGATGCGCACATCGAGCTCGCCCTCGTCGACCCCGCTCGGCAGGTAGTCCCGGCCGAGCACGGTGTAGAGCGGGACCGCGGAAGCCACGACGGCCAGGGCGAGGACGCTCACGACGAGGCGGTGACGCATGGCGAAGGCGAGGGAGACCATGTAGCCGCGCTCGAACCAGCGGTAGAACCCCTGCCGGGAGCGCGCCCCGTGCGCGTCG
>DATKEI010000026.1:0-22451 GCA_035544455.1 Binatia bacterium
TGCTCGGCGCGATCGCGGCCGGCGGGGTGCTGTACATCATCGCGACGGGGCAAGCGGGCTTCGACGTCGTGCAGAGCGGCTTCGCCGCCAACGGCTACGGTGAGCACTCCCCGGGCAAGTACGCCCTGGGCGCCGCCCTCGTATGCGAGATTGTGATGACCCTCATGTTCCTGCTGATCATCCTCGGGTCCACCGACAGCCGGGCCCCCGCCGGGTTCGCCCCGATCGCCATCGGGCTCGGCCTCACCCTTGTCCATTTGATCAGCATTCCCGTGACCAATACGTCTGTGAACCCCGCTCGCAGCACTGGCCCAGCCGTGTTCGTGGGTGGGTGGGCACTTGGTCAGCTCTGGCTCTTCTGGGTGGCGCCGATCATCGGGGCGATCCTGGCGGGGAGCATCTATCGGTGGCTCGGCGGTGACGCGGGGCGCCGGTGACCCCCAAAGTTCCCTTTCCCCCGGACCCCGGTTCCGCGACCAGCGGTGCGCTCGCTCCGGGTGGCGAGGGGTCCGGGAGATCGCTGCCCGCCAGGGTCACACACCGGCAGGGGCCACACAGAGTACTCTCCGGTGCCGCTTTGATACTAAATAACCCAAATAACCTTGACAACGTAACCGCGATCCACTTTACTTGGTTCGGCCTGGTTTCTTCTCACACCTTGCAAGGAGGTGTCCGGATGAGAAGGGTATTGCTTACAGGAGTGGCCGCGCTGCTGGTGGGCGCATGCGCCACGCAGCCCACTGGCGACCTCGCAAAGGACTATGGGTGGAAGGTCTACGCTCCACCCGGACCCGCCGGTCCTCCAGGACCTGGCGGACCTCCGGGACCTCCCGGCCTCGCCGGACCTGCCGGGCCTCCAGGCCCCGCGGGACCGCCGGGCATGGCTGGAGCCGCGGGGCCCGCGGGGCCCGAGCGCGTCGTGACCCGCGAGGTCATGGCCGCCGCCGTCGCCAAGGAGTGGGTGGCGTTCCAGAACGTGCTATTCGACTTTGACAAGTCCAACATCCGTCAGAGCGAGACCACCAAGGTGCAGGCGGTCGTCGACTTCCTGAAGCAGAATGCAAACTTCCAGGTCGGACTCGACGGCTACACGGATCCGCGCGGAACCGACGCCTATAACATGCGGCTCAGCGATCGCCGGGCCAAGGCAGTCGAGGCCGCACTGGTCGGGGCCGGAATCTCGAAGGATCGGATCCGCACCGGCGCCTTTGGCAAGCGGGATCGCAACTGCAACGAGAACACCGAGGAGTGCTATCAGCGGAACCGCCGCGTGGAAGTGTTCATGCGGGCTGCCGGCGGCTAGGCCGACCACGGATCAGAGGGGAGACATGATGCGACACGCGCTGGCAGGCATTGCGGCTGCCGTGGTCGGAGTCACGGTGGTCGGATGCGGCACTCCCATCGGCTATCGAGCGGACGCGCCCGTGCTCTTCGCGTGGAGGGACGGGTACGTCGAAAACGTCTCCACGTTGGCGCCGTGCGTCGCGCCCAGGGCGATCATCAAGCCCACAGTGGGGCCGGCCGGCACTCCGGGCCCTCCGGGGCCCCCGGGCCCTCCCTCGACAGTTCCGGGTCCTCCGGGCCCTCCGGGGCCTCCGGGCCCTCCAGGCCCCCGGGGCCCGGCCGGACCCATGGGTCCGCGTGGATCCCTGGATTCCAACACGCGCCAGTCGTCGCTCGACTTCCACTTCGATTTCCAGCGGGCTGATCTGCCGGAGAAGTGCGAAGGCAAGGTGACGATGCTCGTGGCATTCCTCAAGGACAACCCCGGGACGAGCGTCACCCTCTCGGGCTACCTGGACCAGCGCGAGGCCCAGGATCACAGCGCCGCGCTCCGCGAAGAGCGCGCACGCGCAGTCCGCGAAGTGCTGGTGGCGAACGGGATCGATCCGAAGCGCATCCGGATGACCTCGGGCACCGGCAGCAAGTTGGTCTGCTCCGATCAAGCCGAGACTTGCTCGGAGCTCAGCCGCCGCGTCGAGGTCCAGATCCAGCAATCGGGAAGCTAGGCCAGCCAACCGGAGGGCGGGTCGGCTCCGCCCTCCGGTTGATGCCCTCGGCCGGTTTGCCCTCCTCTCCCCGCCGTCGTTCCGCCATCCGACCGTCCGGACCGCCCTCCCCGCGGCCAGATCGCCCCTGCCATACCGACGCCGGGCCCAGCTCGTGGACACTGGCGCCTGTGCAGCATCGCCGCGTCCTGGACCGTGCTGCTGTATCCTTCCCCGGAGAGAGGTCGGCCGCGGCGGCGCTCACGGTCACAACAGCGAGCGGAGGGGCGCGGAGGCTTCGTGGCCCTGGAGGGGACGCATGAAGCTGCTGTGCTGTCATCCGAGCGGGCTGATGTACACGGAGATCTTCCTCCGCCTCGAGCCCCTCGGCCTGGAGCTGGTCGCCGCGGCGGCGCGGACGGCGGGTCACGACGTGCAGATCCTGGACCTGCAGGTCTTTCGCCACGCCGACTACTTCGCGAGGCTCGACAGATGGAAGCCCGATGCCGTGTGCTTCGGGCTGAACTACCTGGCCAACGTCCCCGAGGTCATCGACCTGGCCCGGGCTACGAGGCAGCGCCTTCCCGAATGCTTCATCTTCGTCGGGGGCCACAGCGCCTCGTTCATCGCCCCGGAGATCGTCGAGCACGGCCAGGGCGCCATCGACTGCGTGCTGCGGGGCGAGGGCGAGCAGATCGCCCCCCTCCTCCTCGAGGCCGCCGGCGAGGATCGCGCACGGCTGCACACTCTGCCGGGGGTGGTCACCGTCTACGGCGAGGGGCCCGCCCCGCGCAAGATTCCCGATCTCGACGCGGTGACGCCGGCCCGGGACCTCCTGCCGAGGCGGCGGAAGTACTTCATCGGCGTGCTCGACCCCGCCGCCTCCATCGAGTTCACACGCGGCTGTCCGTGGGACTGCTCGTTCTGCAGCGCCTGGACGTTCTACGGGCGCAGCTACCGGAAGAGGGACCCGAAGGCGATCGCCGCCGAGCTCGCGACCGTGCGCGAGCCCGGGATCTTCATCGTCGACGACGTGGCCTTCATCCAGGCCGAGCACGGCTTCGCCATCGGCCACGAGATCGAGCGACGCGGGATCCGCAAGGAGTACTACCTCGAGACCCGGGGCGACGTCCTCCTCCGCAACAAGGAGGTCTTCCAGTACTGGAAGCGGCTGGGCCTCTGCTACGTGTTCCTTGGACTCGAGGCCATCGACGACGAGGGGCTGCGGGCCCATCGCAAGCGGGTCAACGTGTCGAAGAACTTCGAAGCCCTGGAGTACGCGCGCTCCCTAGACATGTCGGTGGCTGTCAACATCATCGCCGACCCGGACTGGGACGAGCACCGCTTCGCGGTCATCCGCGAGTGGGCCCTGTCGATCCCCGAGATCGTCAATGTGAGCGTGAACACCCCCTACCCGGGCACGGAGACGTTCATCGGCGAGTCGGGCAAGCTCACCACCCGGGACTATCGGCTGTTCGACATCCAGCACGCCGTCCTGCCGACCCGCCTGCCCCTCGACCGCTTCTACCAGGAACTGGTCCGCACCCAGCAGGTCCTGAACATGAAGCACCTGGGGTGGACGGCCCTCAGGGGCACGGCGGCCCTGGCCCTGAGTCTGCTCGCCCGCGGCCAGACGAACTTCGTCCGCAGCCTCTGGAAGTTCAACTCGGTGTACAACCCGGAGCGGCAGCTCGCCGATCACGGGCGCCCCGTCACCTACGAGATGCGCATCCCCGCCGCCCCGCTCCAGATCGGCCTGCGGAAGCGGGACCTCTTCGTCCTTCCGGCCGAGCCCGCGGCCCCGATCTGAGACGGTCCCGCGGGGGGGGGCGGCCTTGTGTCCGCGCGCCTTGACACCCCCTTCGCGCCCCTCGTAGAGTCGCCAGCGTGGAGGCGAGATCGAGGCTCGCGGAACGTGGCCGCGCCGCGCGAGTCCTTGTGCTGGGCTACGCGCTGCAACCGGGCAGGAGGGAACGCGGAAGGCAGGCCGAGGGCGTGCCGGCCGGGGCGCGGGCCCTTCCGGAGGCCCCGCAATGGAGGATCACATGCCAGGAATCCGGAGCCGGAGAATCGCGGGGTTGACGCTGATCGGCGCGGCCCTTGCGGTCGCCGCGTGCGCCACCCTGGCGCGCGACACGGAAGGCAACCTGCAGAAGGCCGGATTCCGGTCGATCCCGGCCGACACGCCGCAGAAGATGGCGCACCTCCGGACGTTGCCCGACCGCAAGCTCGTCGCCCGCACGAACCAGGGCCAGAAGTACTACGTCTACGCCGATCCCGACTCCTGCAAATGCATGTGGGTCGGCAACGCGCAGCAGTACCAGGCCTACCAGGGCCTCCTGAAGCAGCAGCGCTCCGCCGAGGATGCGGCCCTGGCGATCGAGGAGGCCAAGGAATGGGAGCTCGACTCCTGCTGCTCGCCGGGCAAGTAGGACGCCCCGCGGCGACGACTCCTCGCCCCGCTCCCCCCGGGCGGTCTGCGGGGCGCGCTGCGTCCTCGCCACCCTGAGAAGAGACCGCCTCACGCGGACGCCCCAGCGTCTGGCTCGACCGTTTCCCGTCGCGCCGAGGGGCTGTCGACACCCGGGACCGAAGGCCCGGTCCTCCGGTTTGACGCGGGGCAGCCCGTTCCGTATCCTGCCCGTATGACGAGCACACCGATCGCGCGCTTCGAGGATCTTCTCTCCAGCCGGGCCCGTATCGGCTGGGGCCAGCCGGCTCCGGCCCGGCCCGTGCAGAAGGTGCAGTACGAGTTCGGCGGCGGGTATCCCGACCCCGCGTCCTTCCCGTACGACGGGCTGGTCGAGGCGACGGCCCGCATGATGAAGGTCGAAGGAGCCGAAGCCCTGACCTACGGTGAGGCCCAGGGGTACCGGGGGTTGCGCGAGCTCGTCTGCCACAAGTACGACCTGTTCGAGGGCCTCAAGGTCGCGCCGGAGAACATCATCGTCTCCAACGGCTCCGGGCACGCGCTGTCCCTGGCCTTCAGCGCCTTCGTCGACGTGGGCGATCCCATTCTCTCCGAGGCGCCGACCTTCTCGGGCACCCTGCAGAGCATCCGCCGGCACGGCGCGCGCGTGCTCGACGTGCCCGTCGACGACGAGGGCATGGTCACCGCGGTGGCGCGCGAGCAGCTCATCGGGCTCCGGCGCGAGGGGCGGCGCTGCAAGCTGATCTACACCATCGACAACTTCCAGAATCCCTCCGGACCAACCCTCTCGCTCCGGCGCCGCCAGGAGCTGGTCGACCTGGCCCAGGAGTTCGACACCGTCATCCTCGAGGACGACGCGTACGGCGAGCTGCGGTTCGAGGGCGAGGCCCTGCCCTCGCTGTACTCTCTGGACCCGCACGGCCGGGTCATCCGGGCCGGCACCGTCTCCAAGATCCTCGGCGCGGGCATGCGCCTCGGCTGGCTCCTCGCGCCGCGGGCCATGATCCCCGCCTTCCAGGGCTTTCTCTTCGGCGGGGGGGTCAACCCGTACGTGTCGCGGGTGGCCACGTACTTTCTGCGCGAGCACATGGCCGGGCACGTGCGTCTCCTCGTCGACGTCTATCGCGCCAAGCGCGACGCCATGCTGCGAGCCCTGCACCAGGTCCTCGACGGGACCGACGCCCGGATCAGCCGGCCCGAGGGCGGCTTCTTTCTGTGGATCAAGCTCCCGACGAGGACGGACCCGGCGGCGCTCGGGGCGCGCGCCAGCCAGGCCGGCGTCCAGTACACGGCGGGCCCCGCCTTCTACCCGAACGGGGGAGGGCAGGAGTACATCCGCCTCGCCTTCAGCTACGAGCCGCCCGCGCGGTGCGAGGAGGGCGCGCGCATCATCGCGCGCGCCATCCTCGACTCGAGGCGCTAACCGAGGCGAGTTCCGGCCTCTGAGGTCCGGGCAGCGCGCCCGCCCCCTGTTCGGGGGCGGGCGCGAGGCGAGCGCGTGGCCAGGGACCGGACACTGGCCGCGCGCGCCGCGCGGGAGCGCCGGTTTCGCCCGCTCCCGCGGCCTGGCTAGACCGGGCGAGAACCCGTGAGCACACGCATGGCCCCCCGTCGCCGTCATCGTCTCGCCTTCGCCGCCGGCCTGGTCGTCCTGATCGCTACGGCGCTCGCCGGCGGCATGTGGCTCGCGACGCACCTCTGGGGTGCGGCCCTGGCCCGCGACCGCATCGAGTCGACGCTGGCGGACGTCCTCGAGCGCGCTGTCCGTGTCGAGGGCGTGTCCATCGAGCCGTGGCGTGGGCGCGTGGTCGTCTCCGGGATCACGGTCAAGGAGGGCCCCCCTGCCCTCGGGATTGCCTCGCTGGCGGTCGGGCGGGTGGAGGCCCGCCTCGGCATCTCCAGCCTGTGGCAGCGACGAGCCGTCCTGCGCCGCGTGCTGATCGAGGACGCGATCGTCGGCCTGATCCCAACCGGCGGCCCGCCGCTCGCCGAGATCCCGATGATTGCCCGGCGCCTGCGCCTCGGCCCGGTGGAGATCGAGATCGGCGCCATCGAGCTCCGCCGGGCGCGAATCGCCTACCGTGATGAGAGCTCGCACATCCTCGCCGATCTCGGGCCCCTCGATGCCACGGTGCAACCGGGCGACGGCGCCATGGCCGTCGAGCTCGTCGCCGGTGCCCTCGACGTCGAGTGGCCCGACCAGCGGGAGCGGCTGTCGGACCTGAGCGCCGCCGGCGAGGTGCGGCCCGCCGAGATCGCTCTCGCCCGCGGGGCCGTGACGTGGCACGGTCGCGAGATCCGCCTCGAAGGGCGCGTGGCCGCTCCTCTCGACGCCCCGACGCTCGCGCTCAGCGTGGCGGGCGAGATCGACCTCGCGGCCATCGCGCGCGTCGCCCGGGCCCCGTGGCCCCTCGCCGGCGTCACGACGGTCGCCGGCGCCGTGGGCGGGACGGCGGCGCGGCCCACCGTGGACGGGCGGGTGACCGCCCCCCGCCTCACGGCCGGCCCGGTCTCCGCCGAGCGGGTGGCTCTCGATCTGCGCCTCGCGGACGGGCGCCTCTCCGTGGCGCGCGCCGCCGCACGCGCCCTCGGGGGCGACGTGGAGGGCGCGCTCTCCGTCGACCTCGCCCGGCTCGACTCCCTGCGTGCACAGGGCCGGCTCCGCGATGTATCGCTGGCCGCGCTCGAGCGGCTGGTCGGTGTGCGCACGGGAGCGTCGGCGCGACTCGACCTCTCCGCCGAAGTCGAGGGCGATCCGCGGCATCCCGAACGGCTCCGGGGACACGCCACCGTCGATGCCCGCGCCGTCCGGATCGACGCTCTGGCGCGCGCAGGCGACGGCGTCGTGTCGGCGCGCGGTCGGTTCGCGGACGGCGCGCTCGACGTGGCCGCCGCGCAGGCCGTCTGGCCCGGGCTCGGCATCGCCGGGTCCGGACGGGTGACGCAGACCGGCCCGGAGCGAATCCGGCTCACGGCCTCGGCCGATCTCGGATCGGTCGGACCGCTCCTCGGCGCCGCCGGTTTGACGGGCCGGGCCGCGCTCGAGGCCGAGCTGTCGGGGCGCTGGACGGCGCCTGACGCGACAGGGCGTCTCGAGCTGACCGCCCCCGCGCTGGCCGGCGTGGGCGCGGACCGCGCCGACATCCCCTTCGCGCTGGCGCCAGGCGCCATCCGGGTCGAGGGCGCGACCATCGCCATCGGCGGGACCCGGATCAGGGTGGCGGGCCGCGGCACCTGGCTCGCGTCGACACCGCTCGTCGCCCTGCGGCCCGAGCACGTGCGCGGTCTCATCTCCGTCCGCGCCGACCCGGCGCGCCTCGAGGACTTCGGGGAATGGCTGCCGGCCGCCGCCCGGGGGTCCGGAGCGATGTCGGTGACGGCTCGGATCGACGGGACGATCGCCGCCTGGGCCGCCGCTGGCCGGGTGGAGGCCGCCACCTTGACCTGGCCCACGGCCCCCGCCGTCCACGACCTCGCGATCTCCTTCCGCGGCGGACCCGACCGCATCGCCATCACCGCGCTCTCCGCGCGGATCCTCGACGCGCCGGTCACCGCGCACGGATCGTGGTCCTGGAGCGGCGCCGGCGAGCTGCGGGCGGAGACCGGACCGCTCGACCTGGCCGGCATCGCGGGCGCTCCGCCCTGGCTCGCGCTCGGCGGCCGGGCGCGCGTGACTGCCGCGCTGGCGGTCCGCGGCGGCGCCCTGGAGGGCACGGCCCGGGTGACTGCCGAACGGGTGAGTGTGGCTGGCACCACCCTGGGCCGCGGCGCCGCCGACGTGAGCCTGCAGCCATCGGGGTTGCGCGCCGACCTCGCCTTTCCGGCCGCGCGCGTCTCGGCGAGCGCCACCGGACCCGCGGACGGATCCGCGCCACTCGCCGTGCGGCTGAGCATCACCGACGTCGCCGTCGAGCCGCTCGTGGCCCGCGCCTGGCCAGAGGCGGCGGGCCGGGTTCGCGGCAGCGTTTCGATCCAGGGCGATCTCGCCGTGCCCATGTCCCGGCCCGAGGCGACACAGGGAGAGGTGCGCCTCGATCGCCTTCGCCTCGAGGTCGCCGGCCACGCGCTCGAGAGCCGCGAGGCGGTGGTCGTCAGGCGCGAGCCCGGCCAGCTGCGCCTCGAGCGTTTCGAGCTCTCGGGCGCGAGCGGAGAGCTGTCGGCGAGCGGCGCAATGGCCGACGCGGGCGCCCTTCAGGGCTCGGTCCGGGCCCGGCTCCCCCTCGCCGCTGTGGCGGCGTTGAGTCCGGAGATCGATCGCATCGCCGGGTCCGTCGAGGTCGACCTCCGCATCGGCGGCACTCGGGCGTTGCCCGCGCTCACCGGCGCCGGAACGGTGCGCGACCTCGCGTTCTCGCTGCGGAGCGCTCCCCTCGGCCTGAGGGTCTCGCTCGGGCACCTCTCGCTCGAGGGCACTCCCGGGGACCTCGGCGCGGCACGCGGCGCCCTGCGCCTTCAGGGGCTCGAGGTCGACGTGGCGGGCGAGGTGCTGAAGAGCGCGGCGGTGGTCGTGCTGCGCCGGGAGCCGGGCCGGATCGTCCTCGACCCCACTCGGCTCACCGGGCGCGTGGGCACGCTCCGCATCGGCGGCCGCATCGACGATGCCGGCGCCCTCGACGCCGCGATCGCCGGTCGCTTGCCCCTGGCGCTGCTGCCACAGCTCCGGCCCGAGGTGCGGGAGGCGGCCGGATCCATCGACCTCGACGTGCGGGTTGGTGGCCAGGCGACGGCGCCGGCGGTGCTCGGCACGGCCACCCTCCACGACGGGCTGCTCGCGCTCCGCGACTACCCGATCCTCGTGCGCGGCGGATACGGCCGCCTGACGTTCGCTCCCGGCGGCGTCCGCGTCGACGAGCTGCGCGCGAGCCTCGGGACGGGCACGATCCGCGCCCGTGGCAACGCCGCGCTGGACGGACGCGCCCTCGGGCCCTACCAGATCGACGTCGACCTGCGCGACATCTCCGGCCCGGCACGGCCGGGCCTGGAAACGACCTGGGACGCCGACCTCGAGCTCGTCGGGCGGGGACCGCGCGGGCAGATCAGGGGCGAGGCGCGCCTGGTGCGCGGTCTCTACACGCGCGACCTCGCCCTGCTGCCGCTCCTCATCGAGCGGTCGGCGGGCGAGCAGGCGGTCGACGTCGGGAGGGACATCGCCCTGCGCGTCGTGGTGAAGCTCCAGGACGCCATGGTCGTCCGCACGAAGCAGGCCAGTCTCCGGGCGGGGGGCACCGTCACCGTGCAGGGAACCCTCGCCGCCCCCGTCCTGTTCGGCGTCGTCCAGGCGCGCGAGGGCACCGTCACGTTCCGGCGGAACCGCTTTGCCCTGGAGTCGGCCACCGTGCGCTTCGAGGATCCCCGCCGCATCGACCCCATCGTCGACGTGCGGGCGACCACGCGCATCCGCACCTACGACATCACCATGGACATGAGCGGCCGGGCGGATGACCTCCACGTCCGCCTGTCCTCGGTGCCGCCCATGGCCCAGGAGGATCTGCTCGGGCTGGTCGCCCTCGGCGCCACCCGCGAGGAGCTCGGGCGCTCACCCGGCACCATCTTCGCCGCCGAGGCTGTGCGCCTGCTGGCCGAGCAGATCTTCGGCTTCGACAGCGCCGGCTCCGTCGTCGACGTCCTCGACGTGGACACGACCGCGCCCGGCGGCCCGCAGCTCACGGTGGGCAAGCGGCTCAACGAGCGGACCCTGGTCTCGTACACCGGCAGCTTCGCCGAGGGCGGTCAGCAGAAGCTCCGGATCGAGTATCAGCTCATCGGGCCCCTGCTCCTCGCCGGGGAGCAGGGCCTCAGCGGCGCCTTCGCCGGGGACATCGTCCTCCGCCTTCGGTTTCGATGACGTGGGCGGCGGTCGTGCTGTTCCTGTGCCAGCTCGGAGCGTTCCCGGGCCGGACCGAGGCGGCAGATCCGGCCACCATGTCCGGGCCCTCCGCGGCCGAGCCGTCCGGCATGGTGACCACCGTCGACGTCGACTCGCCACATCAGCTCCCCGACCGCCTCGTCCAGGACACCCTCGCCGGGCTCGCCGGGCGGCCCTTCTCGCGGCACGCGATCCGCGAGAGCCTCGACCGCCTGTGGGCCCTTGGCCTGCTGTCTCGCGCGGAGGTCGATGCCATCTCCGAGCGAGGTGGAGTCCGCCTCCGCTACCGCTTCGAGCGCAGCCCGTACCTGGCGCGGCTGGCCTGGGAGGGCGATCTGGGCGTGCCCAGGGTCGACCTGGCCGCTGCCGCCGGCCTGCTTCTCGGGGGCCCCGCCGACGCCACCCGCCTCGCCCGTGCCGAGGCGGACGTGCGCGCGCTGTACGCGCGAGAGGGGTACTTCGGCGCGGTGGTGACGGTGACGGCGCCGGAGGATACGGCCACCGCCGGCCGCCACGTCGCCTTCCACATCCAGGCCGGCGACCCGGCGGACATCGGCCACATCCGGGTCATCGGCGCCCCGGGCGCGGGCGCCCTGGGCCTCCTCCGCGCGTTCGGGCTCAGGCAGGGCGAGCGCTATCGCCAGGGCCGCGTGGACGACGGCATCCGAGCGGTTGAGACCCGGCTCCGCGAGCTCGGATACTACGAAGCCCGGGTGACGCGGCCCACCCCCGCATGGGACCGGAACACGAACCGCGTCGCTCTCGACATCGACGTGGAGGAGGGACGGCGGACGCGCCTCGCGGTGACCGGCAGCACCGCCCTCGACGAGGCCGCCCTCCGCGCCCGCCTCACCTTCGGAGACGCCGGCGTCGTCGACGAGGTCGAGGTCCGCGCCAGCGCCCGCCGGATGGAGACAGCGTTTCACGAGATGGGCTACCCGTTCGCCGTCGTCACCGGCACCCTCGCCCGCGACGGCGAGGACCGGGTGGCGAACTTCGCGGTGACCGAGGGCCCCCGGGTGACCGTCGAGGCCGTCGACTTCACGGGCGACACCAGCATCGCGGCGAACCGCCTGCGCGATCAGATGCAAACCCGGCCACCGGGCCTGCTGCATCGCGGCCTCTTCTCAATGGAGACCCTCGACAGCGATCTGCTCGTCCTCCTGCGCTACTACCGCGCCCAGGGATTCCCGGAGGCCGCGGTGGGCCCGGCCGCCGTCGCCTACAACGCCGAGCGCACGCGGGCGCGTATCTCGATCCCCATCGCCGAGGGTCCGCGGCGGCGAGTCGGGGCGATCGCGGTCACCGGCGAGCGGGCGATCAGCGCGCCCGAGATCCAGGCCGCCGTCCCGCTGCGGCGCGGCGACCCCTACGATCGCGTGCGCGTCGACGACGGGCGCCGGCTGATCGAGCGCCTCTACGCCCGCCACGGCTACCAGACCGCCGCGGTGTCGCCATCGACCGCGATCCGCGACGGAGAGGTCGACGTCACCTACGCCGTGGTCGAGGGCGAGCCGACCCGCATCGGACGCATCCTCGTCGGCGGGCTGACCGCGACGCGCGAGGACGTCGTGCTGCGGGAGCTGCCCTTTTCCCCCGGCCAGCTCCTCGACCCGGACGACCTCGCCGAGGCCCGCCGCCGGCTCGCGGCCACGCGGCTCTTCGAGCGGGCGGACATCGGCCCCCTGCGGGCCGCAGCCGGGCCGTACCAGGACCTGGAGATCTTTGTCCGGGA
The DNA here is from genome assembly GCA_035544455.1 of Binatia bacterium. Taxonomy (GTDB): domain Bacteria; phylum Methylomirabilota; class Methylomirabilia; order Rokubacteriales; family CSP1-6; genus DATKEI01. Next base: position 12,021 of record DATKEI010000026.1, read on the forward strand.
AGCCAGGCCCTGGCGCCTGGACTTCGGCCTCGGCTACCAGACGGAGGACGGATTCCGCGGCTACATCGAGATCGCCAACGACAACCTCTTCGGGACCGGGCGCAGCCTGAGCCTGCGCGAGCGGGCGAGCCAGCGCGGGGACCTCACCGAGTTGACCTACCGGGAACCGTGGCTCCTCGGCACACCCTGGCAGGGCCAGCTCATCGCGTTCCGCCAGCAGCAGGAGGAAGTGGGGTACAGCTTCGAGAGCTTCGGCGGGGCCGCCTCGCTCGAGCAGTACTTCATCAACTGGCCCGGCAACTTCCTGCGCGGAGCGGCGACCTACAGTCTGCGCGAGGTGCGCCGCTTCGACATCCAGCCCGGGCTGGTCCAGGAGGGCATCACGGGGGGAACGGAGCGCCTGGCCAGCGTGCTCGGCGCGTTGAGCTGGGACCGCCGCGAGCCGCAGGCCGACCCGAAGCACGGCAGCTTCCACCTCGCCACCGTGGAGACCGCCGACAGCCTGCTCGGCAGCCAGTCGAACTACGTCAAGACCCAGCTCCAGACGTCCTGGTTCGTCCCGTGGCCGCCGCCCACGCTCCTGGCGATGTCATTGCGCCTCGGCCTTGCCTGGCCCTTCGGCGACTCGGACAGCCTGCCCATCCAGACCCGGTTCTTCGCAGGCGGCACGACCACCGTGCGCGGCTACACGCTGAACGCCATCGGCCCCCGCGATACCCAGAACAACCCGCTCGGGGGCAACGGACAGGTCATCGCCAACATCGAGTGGCGCTTTCCGATCTGGCGCTGGTTCGGGGGCGCCGTCTTCCTCGACACCGGCGTGATCTCCAGCGAGGTGCGCGACATCCTGAGTGCCCCGGTCTTCCCGGGCGCCGGGGCCGGGCTCCGCATTGCCACCCCGATCGGGCCCATCCGGCTCGACCTCGGCTACGGGCTCCGCCGCATCCCCGGCGAGAATCCCCTGCAGTTCTACCTCACGGTTGGCCAGGCCTTCTGATGGGCGATCGCGGCCCGTGCTGCCGCCCGACCGCGCGGCTCCGTCGCGCCGCAGCGCTGGCGACCGGGTCCAGCCGGGGCCCGCGCGTCCTCCGGCGCGCCCGCCCCCGCCGGCGCCCGCGGCCGGGCGCGGTCGCCTCGGCCGCGCTCCTCGGCCTCGCCCTGGCCACGCTCCTGGTCGCGGGCATGGGTGGCCATGCGCCCGCGGCGGGGGCCGGCCCGCTCGATGCCGTGGTGGCGGAAGTCGACGGCAACGCGGTGCTGCTGAGCGACATTGCCCTCGCTCGCGCGCTCGGCCTCTTCGGGCTGGAGCCATCGACGGGGCCGATCGACGCCGCGGCCGTGGAGCGCTTCGTCGACATTCAGCTCGTCCTCGTGGAGGCGCGGCGCCTCACCCTGACCGCGGCGAGCGCCGAGATCGAGCGGAAGTGGGCCGAGGCAGCGGCCCGCTTCGGCGGGCCCGCTGGACTCGACCGATGGCTCGCTCGCGCCGGCGTGGACCCCGCGTGGGCACGAAGCCTCGTGGAGGCCGAGGTGCTCCATGGCCAGTTCGTCGATCTCAGGTTCCGAGCCTTCGTGTTCGTTACCGAGGCCGAGATCGACCGCGTGGCAGGGGAGCGGGGCGACGAGGCCGCCCGCGAGCGGGCGCGCGTCGAGATCTCGCGCGCGGCGGTCGCGCGCGGCCTCGCCGAGTGGACGGCGGCGGCCCGCAAGACCTCACGCGTGCGGATCGTCGAGGCCGGCGCGTTGCCCGATCCGCTGCCCCCCTCGCCGTGAGTCGGGCGCAGGCCCACGTCCCTCCGGCGTTCCCCGACCGCGCGCGCGGGAGATCACGAGGCACAACCCCGACCGCGCTCACCACCGCGCCTCGCGCCGGGCCCCTTTATTGTTCTCGTTTACCGCTCCCCGCTCGTGTGCACTAGCCGCTAGCCGTGTTCCCCATGAGGGCTGCCAGCGACTCCTTCACGGTCGGACTCTTGCCCTCCGCCACGTCCCGCCGCCGGATCTGGTGAAAGGCGGTCAGCGTCGCATTCGCCCTGGCGAGGGCGACGACCCGCTCCGCGTAGGCGGCGAGGTGCCGGCCGGGCAACGCGTAGAGGGCCACGTCGTCGGTCAGAACGTCGAGATAGGCGCGCGCGCCACAGCAGCCGAGGCTCAGCGCCGCCCGTCCCTGGTTGCTCGCCTGCGGAACGATGGCGCACGCCGGGCGGCCCATGGCCGGCGGCAGGCCGCCCTCGACCTGCTGGGACGCCTCGGCGAGGATCAGCGTCTGGTCCGCGCGCACGAAGAGCAGGACCACCTCGGGAGCCACGGGAACGCGGTCGAGCGGGCCATAGACCACGTAGGAAGGCCGCGCGGCGAGCACCGGGATGAGTGGCAGGTCCTCCGCGCGCACGTAACCGAGATCGGCGAAGACGGCCAGGGCGTCCGCCCGGTCGGCCTCGTGAGCTGTGCTGCCCGGCAGGTTGTGGGTGAACGTACCGATCGCGCAGAGGTCATGGTCGGCGGGCGCGGTGGCGAAGACCTCCCGCCCCGCCTCCTGCCAGAAGCGGCAGCCCGCGGGAACGCGCCCCTGCCACATCGGGACGCCCGGGGGAACGCGATCGACCGGGCAGATGGCGATGGGCGGATGCGCGAGAGCGAGCGATTCGGTCAGCGCCGTGGCGATGGCGGTCATCTCGGGAACCATGCGTGCTCCTCCTCAGGGCGTTCACATCTGGGCTCAGGGAGTTCACCTCTGGTGCCCGGGCGGCGCAGCACGGCGGGCACGAGGCGGCTCCCGGTGCCACGCAGTATACCGATGCCCCCGGACCCGGGCAGTACAATGCCACATGCTCGCCGCAATCCTGTCCGCCTTGCACCTGCTTGCCCTTGGCACCGGCCTTCCGAGCGTCTACCTGCGCGGCCGGGCCCTCAGGGGGCCGCTGGACGAGGCCGGGCTGCGCCGCCTCTTCGCCGCCGACAACGTGTGGGGGGCAGCGGCCGTGGTGTGGATCGCGACCGGCCTGCTCCGCGCCTTCGGCGCGTTCGAGAAGGGCACCGCCTTCTACCTTGGCTCCACGCTGTTCTGGACAAAGATGGCCCTGTTCGCCATGCTCCTGGCTCTCGAGGCCTGGCCCATGTCTACCTTCATCCGCTGGCGTATCCGGGCAGCCCGTGGCCAGGCGCCGGACACCTCGCGGGCCCGCGCGCTGTTCGTGGTGAACCACGCCGAGATGGCGATCGTGATCGCGATGGTCTTCGTCGCCGCCTTCATGACCCGGGGATTCGGGGCCCGCTGACCCACCGTCCGGGGACCGCGCGAACGGACCCGCGGCGACCTCCCGCCGGGACATGCCCGCCGGCTAGTCCCCGGCAGGCCGGTGGGCATGCCAGGGTCGGGCCGTCTCGAAGGCTCGCGCGGCCTGCAGGACGGTGAGGTCGGCGAAGCGTCGCCCCACGATCTGAAGGCCCACCGGCAACCCCGCCGGCGTGAAACCGGCGGGGACCGACGCCGCCGGCTGCTGGGTGAAGTTAAAGGGATAGCTGAAGGATGCCCACGGAAACCAGTCCCAGGCGTGCTGAGGATAGCTCTCCGGGTTGAGCCGCTCCACGGGGAAGGCGGCGACGGACAGCGTCGGTGTCAGCAGGAGATCGTAGCGCTCGAAGAGGGGCCGCACGGTGTCCCAGAAGGCAAGCTTCTCGGCCCGGTCCTCGACGTACTCGACGGCCGAGAGCTTCATGCCGTCGTCGATGCAGGCCACCAGACCCGGATCCATCCGGTCGCGCCACTCCGGGAGGTAGGCGGCGCGGTTGCCGGCCATGTGGGCAGCCCAGAGCCGGCGGATCAGGCGCGAGGTGTCGGCGAAGCCCGGCGCGACGTCCTCGACCACCACCCCCAGGCCGGCGAAAGCGCGCACGGCGTCGTCCACGACGGCGGCCACCTCGGGGTCCACGCGGAGACCGCCGAGATCGCGGCTATAGGCGACGCGCAGTCCAGCGATCCCGCGATCGAGCTGGCCGACGTAGTCGGCCGGCCTGCCCTCGAGCGAGGTGCGGTCGCGGTCGTCGGGCCCGGCCATGGCGGCCAGCATGAGCGCGGCGTCGGGCACGGTGCGCGTGATCGGACCGGAGTGCGATCCGTAGTCGTCGTTCGACACGGGCCACATCGGCACTCGCCCGTAGGAGGGCTTGAGGCCGAAGACCCCGCAGAAGCCGGCGGGGATGCGGATGGACCCCGCCCCATCCGATCCCTGGGCGAGCGGGCCCAGACCTGCCGCCGTCGCCGCGGCTGCCCCCGAGCTGGAGCCGCCGGGGGTCATGGCAAGGTTCCAGGGGTTGCGCGTATGGCCCGTCACCGGGCTGTCGCCGAGGGCCTTCCAGCCGAACTCCGGGCTCGTCGTCTTGCCGATCACGATGCCGCCCGCCTCCCGCAGTCGTGTCACGAAGGGCGCGTCGGCGTCGGGCACGCGGTGCTCGAAGATGAACGAGCCGGCCATCGTGCGCACCCCGCGAGTGAGGGCGAGATCCTTGATGGACACGGGCAGCCCGTGGAGCGGGCCCAGGGTCTCGCCCTTCACCACGGCCGCCTCCGCGCCGCGAGCGGCCTCCAGCGCCGCCTCCGCTGTCACCGTGCAGAACGCGTTGATGACGGGATTGACGTGCTCGATGCGCTCGAGCACGTCGCGCACCAGCTCGACCGGCGACAGGGCGCGGCTTCGAATCAGCGCGGCCAGCTCCGTGGCCGGCGTGTAGCAGAGGTCCCGAGCGTTCATGGTCGCCTCCTCGTGGGGATGCGCTACGGTACCATCCCCTCTCCCCTGGCCCCCTACCGCCTCGCCGGGGCGCGCGTGTGAACGGCAGCGTGGCGTGGGGCACCTGTCGTGTCGCACTTGACAAGCCGGTGACGGACGGCGGAACTTCGACGGAATGGAGACCGCGGGTGCCGCCCGGGGCGGGCAGACACGTGACATGCGTCCGTGGCGCCGGGCAGGGTTGGATGGGGATGGACCGAAGGGGAGGGATCGATGCCCATGAGCGCTCACGAATCGAATTCTTCAGGACGGCGGCGCTTCGTGCAGGGCTCGGCGGCGGTGGCCGGCGCCACGCTCCTGCCGCGCGCCGTCACCGCTCAGACGCCAGGTCCGTGGGCCGCGCGCCCCGCCGGGAACCCGGCCCAGGTCACCTTCGTGGTCTGGCAGTACGGCAAGATCTACGAGCAGATCTCCCGCCAGTTCGAGCAGGACTGGAGCGTCAAGGTCAGCCAGATCATCGAGCCGAACGTCGAGCCCCAGGTGGCGAAGCTCACGGCGATGTACGCGGCGGGCGAGCCCGTCGAGGTCTCGCAGTCTCCGATGCAGTACCTGTCGAGCTACATCGACCAGGGTATCGCCGAACCCATCGACGGCCTGCCCGGCGTGGACCAGTACGTCAAGGACTTCACACCGTTCACGCGCGCCATCGCCCAGCGCGACGGGAAGACCTGGGGCCTGCCCTATTTCTCGACGGTGTGGGTGTTCATCTACAACGACGAGCTCCTGGCCCGGGCGGGCTTCAAGGGCAAGCCGTTCGCGAGCTACCAGGAGCTGCTCGAGCAGTGCCGGAAGGCCAAGCGCGACGGCGTGTGCAAGTACCCGATCCTCTGGGTGGCGGGCGTGGGCTTCGAGCAGCTCCCGGCCACGTGGTTCAGCATGACCGCGAACCGCGGGGGAGCGATATTCGACCGCCAGCTCGCCCCTCAACTCGGGGCCGGCTCGGTGGCGCGGGAGACGCTCAAGTGGTGGCAGGCCACGTTCAAGGAGGAACTGGCCGACCCGAACTCCCTGAACCTGCGCTTCATCCCCGCCGTCAAGTCCTTCAACGCCGGCCAGCACGTGTACCTTGGTACGCTCCACCACTACTACGTGAGCCTGGTGAACGACCCCGCGCAGTCGCCCATCGCGGGCAAGGGGCGCATCGTCGGGCACCCCGGCGACGGCAAGACCATCGGCTACACCATGCTCTACATGATGGTGAGCACCACCAAGAACAAGGACTGGGCCTGGAAGCTCCTCCAGTACCTGGGCGGGCGCACCAAGGACGGCCAGTACACCCAGGCCAACCGCCTCGCCACCGACGCCATGCTGGGCAGCGGCTACCAGTCGGTCATGGAGAGCGAGCTCCTCAGGAAGGGCTGGGCGAAGTGGGCGGACGTCCCCACCGTGCTCGGCATCTGGAACAAGGCGCTCAACTTCGCCGACGTGGTGCCCGCCGTGTCCCAGCCCTGGTACCCGCGGTGGAGCGACGCCATGAACGTCGAGCTGACGGCGTGCCTGCAGGGCAAGATCAGCGCCGACCAGGCGTGCGACAACATGGTCGCCGCCATCGCCCGCGCCAAGCGCGCCTGACCCGTGGGTCGCGGCGGCGGCGCGCCCACCGCGGGAGCATTCCCGGAGGGGCACCGCTTCGCGCGCCCGTCCGAGCTGGGCAAGGGGGCGCTGGCCGCCCTCATGAACCTGCCCGCCCTGGCCGGGCTGGTGCTGATCCTCGCCTATCCGATCGGCTACGCTGGCTACCTGTCGCTCCACGAGGTGAACCTCCGGCACCTGCGCACCGGCGAGTTCCCCTTTGCCGGCTGGGCCAACTTCGGCCGGCTCCTCGACGATCCGGTCTTCTGGCTCTCGCTGCGCCACACGGTCGTCTTCGTGGCGGCGTCGGTGGTCCTCGAGGTCCTCCTCGGGCTCGGCGTGGCGCTCGTCATCGAGGACGACCGCGTCGCCCTCTCCCGGATGACCCGGGTCCTCATCCTGCTGCCGTGGGCGGTGCCACCGGTCGTGAACGGGCTGCTCTGGGCGTTCATCTTCAACGGCCAGTACGGCTACCTCAACCGGGTGCTCATGGCGGTGGGGGCGATCGCCGAGCCCGTCAACTGGCTGGGGGCGCCCGGCCTCGCCATGGCCGCGGTCATCACCGCCTACGTCTGGCGCACGACGCCCTTCAACATCCTCCTGTACCACGCGGCGCTCCAGGGCATCCCCGGCGAGCTCTACGAGGCCGCCGACGTCGACGGGGCATCGCCGTGGCAGCGGTTCTTTCGCATCACGCTGCCGCTCCTGACCCCGATCATCGCGGTCAGCCTCATCCTGCGCACCACCTTCGGCTTCATGGTGTTCGACGAGATCCTGGCCATCACCCAGGGCGGGCCGGGCAATGCGACCTGGGTGGCCGCCTGGTACACGTACAAGACCTCGTTCCAGCCCCCGTTCGACATCGGGCTGGGCGCGGCGTCGGCATGGGCGCTCGCCCTCATCGTCGGCGCCATCAGCTTCGTCTACGTGCGGGCGCTTTACCGGAGGGTCGAGGCGTGACCATCCGCCGCGCCGCCTCGCCCCGCCGGCGCCTGCCCTGGTCGCGCCGGCTCGGCCTGTGGCTTCTCAACCTCGCCGCCATCGCCTTCCTGATCGGCCCGCTGGTGCCGGTGGTGCTGGCCAGCCTGCAGTCGGAGAAGAGCCTGCAGCAGGACCTGCGCGCGCTCCTGCCGCGCGAGTATACCCTCGCCAACTTCCGCCTGATCCTGTCCGGCGGCGCCACGCGAGGCCCCATCTTCGAGCAGGTGTCGTACCTGCCGAAGTCGGTGGAGCGCTTCCCCTCGGCCTTCCTGAACAGCCTGATCGTCGGCGCCGCCGTGACCCTGATCGCCCTGGCCGCGGCGAGCCTGTCCGCATACACCATCGCGCGCATGGGCGTCTGGTGGACGCGCGCGCTCCTCCGGGCGAGCGTGGCCGCGCGCATGGTGCCCCTGGTGGTGCTCATGGTGCCGCTCTACGTCATGTTCCGCCGCTACGGTTTGCTGAACTCCCTCGGCGGCGTCGTCATCGCGGAGGTCGGCTTCCTCCTGCCCTACGCCGTCCTGATCCTCACCCCCTACCTCGCCTCCCTCCCCGCCGAGCTCGAGGACGCGGCGCGGATCGACGGCTGCACCCGGTTCGGGGCCTTCTGGCGCATCGTGCTGCCCCTGGCCGCGCCGGGCCTGGCCGCCTGCGCCGTCATCCTCTTCGTCATCTCCTGGCACGAGCTCCTGATCCCCCTGATCGTCGTCAGCCGGCCCGAATTCATGACGCTGCCCGTGGTGCTCGCCGGCCTGGTGTCCGATTACTTCGTCTTCTTCACCCTCATGATGGCCATCTGCCTGCTCGGGCTCCTGCCAACGGCGGCCCTGGTGCTGCTCCTGCGAACGTACATCGTGCGAGGGCTGGTGGCGGGAGCGCTCAAGGGATGACCGCGCCCCTGCGCTTCGGCCTGATCGGCTACGGCGCCTGGGGCCGCCACCACGCCCAGGCCATCGCCCGCGCCCCCGGCGCCCGGCTCACCGCCATCGCCTGCCGCACCGGGGCCACCGCGGCGGTTGCCCGCGGCGACTTTCCCGATGCCGTCGTGCACCTCGGCTACCGGGAGCTCCTGGAGCGACCCGACGTGGACGCGGTCAGCATCGCGCTGCCCATCGACCTTCACGCCCAGGTCGGGGTGGCCGCCCTCGAGCGCGGCAAGGACGTCCTTCTGGAGAAGCCGATGGCCGCGACCGCCGCGGACTGTGACCGCCTCATCGCGGCGGCCCGGGCAGGTGGCCGCGTGCTCTCGATCGGCCACGAGCTGCGCCTGTCTGCGCAGTGGGGCCGGATCAAGGCCCTGATCGACGCCGGCGACCTCGGCGAGCCACTCTACATGGCGCTGGCCCTGTTCCGGTTTCCGTATCGCCGGGGTGCCGACGGCTGGCGCTACGAGCGGGCGCGCGTCGGCTCGTGGATCCTCGAGGAGCCGGTGCACGCCTTCGACTTCGCCCTCTGGTTCTTCGAGCGCTGGGGCGACCCGACCTCGGTGCTCGCCGCCGGCAACAGCAAGGGCCGCGAAGAGGGCCTCTACGACAACTTCTCGGCGCTCATCCGCTTCCCGGGCGGGCGCCACGCCCTGATCACCCAGACGCTCGCTGGCTTCGAGTACCACCAGGTGATGGAGGTGGTGGGCACCGAAGGCGCCGTGCGCGGCTGGTGGTCGGGGGCCCTCGACCGGACGCGCGAGCCCACATTCGGGTTGGCCGTGCGCCGCCGCGGCGCCCCCCACCCCGAGGCGATCCCCGTTCACCGGTCGGGCGAGCTGTTCGAGCTGGAGGACCAGCTCGCCCTGACCGTGACGGCCTTCCGCGAGCGCCGCGCCCTGGTGAGCGGCGAGGAAGCGCGCAAGCGGGTCGTGATGTGCCTCGAGGCCGAGCGCTCCCTGCGCGAGGGGCGCGAGGTCGCGGTCCGCCTCTGACCGGGCCGGGGGAACGCAATCGGCCGATCCGGACCGCGAGCGCCGCCAATCGGCGTAGAATTGCCGGCGACCGATCGGAGCACCCACACCCACGCCGGAGGGCCACCATGAAGGGCGCGACGCTGCCGACCGAGACCGTGTTCGTCCTGGAGATGTCGCCCATCAAGTTCGGCCTCGGGGCCACCGACGAGATCGGCTTCGACGCCGCCCGCCTCGGCGTCCGCAAGGTGCTGATCATCACCGACCGCCACCTCGGCGAGCTGGGTCTGCCCGACCGCGTGAAGGCCCTCCTCGAGGAGCAGGGCATCAAGGCGGACACCTACGACGGCGTCGAGGTGGAGCCGACCAGCCGCTCCATGGAGGACGCCGCCGACTACGCGCGCACCAAGGACTTCGACGGGCTGGTCGCGGTCGGAGGGGGCAGCGCCATCGACACCTGCAAGGCCGTGAACCTCTTGACGTGCTACCCCGCCCCACTCCTCGACTACATCAACAAGCCCGTCGGCAAGGGCGTCCCCGTCCCCGGTCCGCTGCGGCCACTCATCGCGGTGCCCACCACCGCGGGCACCGGCAGCGAGACGACGGCGGTGGCCGTCACCCACGTGGTCGATCAGCACGTCAAGGCCGGCGTCTCGCATCGGCTCCTCCGGCCCGCCCTCGGCGTGGTCGACCCTCTCAACACGCTGACCGTCCCGCCGGAGGTGACGGCGGCAGCGGGGGCCGACATCCTGACGCACGCCATCGAGTCCTACACGACGCGCCCCTACGACGCCCGGGCGAAACATCACCCCCCGGACCGGCCCGCCTACATCGGCGCCAACCCCGCGAGCGACATCTGGTGCGAGAAGGCCATCGAGTACGTCGGACGATACCTGCGGCGGGCGGTGCTCAATGGCCTCGACCTCGAGGCGCGCGTGAACCTCGCCCTGGCCGCGAACTACGCGGGCATCGGCTTCGGCAACGCGGGGGTCCACATCCCGCACGCGGTCGCGTATCCGATCGCCGGCCTCGTCCGCGATTACGTCCCCTCCGGCTACCGCACCCGCCACGCCCTCGTGCCTCACGGGATGTCGGTGATCCTGACCGCGCCGGCGTCGTTCCGCTTCACCTACGCGACGTCGCCGGAGCGCCACCTGCGCGCCGCCGAGCTGCTCGGCATGCCGGTCCGGG
>DATKEI010000027.1:0-6356 GCA_035544455.1 Binatia bacterium
CCCTCGAAGCCTGCGCCATCGTGTTCCGCCGCGGAGTCGTAGTCAAGCATCGGGCAGAGGGGTGCGGCCCGGGGCGCTGTCGCCCGAAGGTGGCAGAACTCGTCGAGGAGGGCGACCTGGCCCTGCGTGTCGCGGAAGGCCCGGATGCCGGTCAATGAGGACCGTCGGCTGATCATTGGAGGATGATCCGGGCTAGAATGGCGGCGCGCGCGACAGGGCGCCGGCGGCGGCCGGCTCCGGCGCCGATCTCCAGACGAGAGGCGAGGTGCGAGCCATGGCCGATCCCCTCCGGGTGGTCCACTACGTGAACCAGTTCTTCGCGGGGATCGGCGGCGAGGAGCATGCCGACGTCGGCGTCTCCCGCCGCGAGGGGGCGGTCGGTCCGGGCCGGCTGCTCGAGAAGGCCCTGGGCAAGGACGCCCGCGTGGTGGCGACCCTCGTCTGCGGCGACAACGCGATGAACGACCGCGGCGACGAGGCGCTGGCCGCGGTCGGCGCCCACCTCGCGGACCTCCAGCCCGACGTGGTGGTGGCCGGCCCGGCCTTCGGGTCCGGGCGGTACGGGCTCGCCTGCGCCGCCGTCTGCGGCGCCGCCCAGGCGGCAGGGATCCCCGCCGTGACCGCCATGCATCCCGATAACCCGGGGGTGGCGATGGGCCGGCGCGACGTGTTCATCGTGCCCACCGGCGAGTCGGCCACGGGCATGCAGGCCGCGCTCGAGCGGCTCGCCCCGCTGGCCTGGCGCCTTGGCCGCGGAGAGGCGCTCGGACCCGCCGAGACCGAGGGCTACGTGCCGCAGGGCCGGCGGCGCGTGCACGACCGCGAGCGCCCGGGGTACCAGCGCGCGCTCGACATGCTCGTGGCCAAGCTCCACGGCCGGCCGGTCGTGTCCGAGGTGCCCTATCGCGCCCCGGAGCGGGTGGCGCCGGCGCCGCCGCTGGGCGACCTGTCGCGCGCGCGCATCGCCATGGTCACCACCGGCGGGCTCGTGCGCAAGGGCAACCCGGACCGGCAGGTCTCGGCCAACGCCGCCCGCTACCATCGCCACTCCGTGTCCGAGCTGGAGTCCCTCACCCCGGAGGGCTGGGAGGCGTATCACGCCGGCTACTTCAACCACATCGTCAACGCCAACCCGAACTACATCCTGCCCCTGTCCTTCCTGCGCGACCTCGAGCGCCAGGGGCGGATCGGCGCGGTGCACGAGCACATCTACGCCCTGCCCGGCGTGAGCACCCCGGTGGCGGCGGCGGTGGGGCTCGGACGGAGCATCGCCGAGGACCTGCGCCTGGCCCAGGTGGACGGGTGCCTGCTCGTCGCCACGTGAGGGACGTGCAATCGTTGCGGCGCAACGATCGCGAAGGAGATCGAGCGGGCGGGCATTCCGGTGGGGATGATCTCGGCCATCTACCAGTTCGCCCTGACCACCGGGGCCAACCGCGTGATCCGGGGCGCGCGCATCGAGCACGTCTGCGGCGACCCCGGCCTCGGCCCCGAGAAGGACTACGCCTTCGGCATGCGCATCGTCACCACCGCTCTCCACGCCCTGACCGCCCCCGTGGCCGGCCCCACCCTCTTCGACCCCATGGCTTCCGGCAAGGAGGCCGAGCATGCGCCTTGAGGTCGGGACCTTCCCGGTGTCGGACCTCGCCTTCGGGCGCGAGACCCGCTACGAGCGCGGTCGGCTCGAGGTGAACCGCGAGGCCGCGCTTGCCGCCGTCCGGGAGGACCCCCGCATCGCCACCGCCGCCCTCGAGATCGCGCGGCCCGGCGAGTCGGTGCGGATCTGGCCGGTGCGGGACGTCATCGAGCCCCGGGTGAAGGTCGAAGGGCCGGGCATCTGCTACCCCGGCATCTGCGGCCGCGACATCGCCACGGTGGGACAGGGGCGCACGCACCGCCTGTCCGGGCTCGGCGTGGTGGAGGTGTCGAGCGTCAACTGGCACGACGCCGGCGGCGACTACGTCGAGACCTACCTCGACATGTCCGGCCCCTACGGCGAGATGTATCCGTACGCTCGCCTCCTCAACCTCTGCCTGGTGGTGGAACCGGACGCCGCCCTCGGCGAGGAGTCGAAGAACTACGCTGTCCACGGGGCGGCGCTGGCGGTGGCCGACCACCTCGCCGCCGCCGTCCGCGGCCTCGAGCCGCCCGAGCGGGAGGTCTTCGAGCTCCGACCCGTGGATCCGGCCCTGCCGAAGGTCGTCTACATCTGGGGGGTGCACTCGCCCCAGGCCATGTCCGGGTCGCCCACCGCCTTCTGCACCACGACGTACGGGCTGACCCAGCTCACCCCGCCGTGGCTCCTGCATCCGAACGAGGTCATCGACGGGGCGCTCACCGGGCCCTACCGGACCGCCTTCGCCATGTCCTGGACGGTGGCCAACAACCCCCTGTTCCTCGACCTCTGCCGCCGCCACGGCCGCGACTGGAACTTCCTCGGCGTCATCGTGCTCCGCACGGAGTGGACGACCCAGACCGAGAAGCAGCTCATCGCGAACCAGACGGCCAAGCTGGCCGGCATGCTCGGCGCCGGGGGCGCGGTGGTCACGTGGGACGCGGGCGGCAACGAGTTCATCGAGGTGGTGCGGACCATCCAGGCCTGCGAGCGCCTGGGGATCAAGACCGTGTTCCTCACCAGCGAGGACGATGCCACCGACGGGGCGCCCACCATGCTCGAGCCCCTGCCCGAGGCCGACGCCATCGTCAGCACCAGCTTCTTCAAGAACGCTACCCTCGGGGTCGCCGAGGCGCCGGCCGTCGAGCGCGTGATCGGCCTCGAGCGCAAGGCCGTCCACCGCGGCTCCCGCGTCGGGCTCCACGCCGGCCCGGACGGCACCCTGCCCACCGCCGGGCCCCTGCCGCCGCCGTGGCGCTACGACGACCACTACGGCTTCGGGTCCCTGAGCTGCATCGAGTAGGCGATGCCGGCGCCGGTCATTCGCGGCTGCCGCTTCTTCCTGGCCCATGCCCCGGGCCTGGTGCGCCATGGCTCCAAGCCCCAGCGCGACATCGCCCGCGATCCGGCGGTGGCGGCGGCCATCGACGGAGCGCTCAGACCCTTCGCCGCCGCCCGCGACTACCCGCCGAACCAGGTGCTGCTGGGGACCCTCGATCCCGTCGCGCTGGCCGCGATGCCGCGCCCCTGGTTCGCTGGGCCTCCGCCCCGCGACCGCCGGGGGCCGCACGGGGAGATCGCCCCCGAGGAGGAACTGCTCGCCCTGATGAAGGCCGGGGACCAGTTCGACCTCCTCGCGCTGGATCGGGAGCTGGTCGGGCCGGCCCGGGAGGCGCTCGCCCGTCACCCGCTGGTGCCGGCCGCGGACCTCGAGCGGCTCGGGCCTGGCGTCACCGGGGCCGAGATCGACGGGCGTCTCGCGGGCCCGCTGCCCGCCGTGCCGCTCGTCCAGCCCGGGGGCCGGCGCGTGGGGTGCGCCGTGGCCGGGCACGAGTCCGACGCCACCCTGGCCGCCGACGTGCTGCTCGAGAACCTGGCCAGCAAGGCCACCGCGGCCATGGCCCTGCGCGGGCTGCTCGCCGACCTCGGCGAAGACCCGGATGCGATCGACTACGTGATCAACACCGGGGAGGAGGCGGTGGGCGACCGCTACCAGCGCGGCGGCGGGAATCTCGCCAAGGCAGTGGCCGAGCAGGGCGGCTGCCGGCGCGCCACCGGGGTCGACGTCAAGGGCTTCTGCTGCGGGCCGGTCCATGGCCTGGTGATCGGCGCCGGCCTGGTGGCGGCCGGGATCTTCGCCCGGGTGGCTGTCGTCGGCGGCTGCTCGCTGGCCAAGCTCGGCATGAAGTACCAGGGGCATCTCCGGGCCGGGCAGCCCGTGCTCGAGGACACCCTGGCCGGCTTCGCCGCCCTGCTCGCCCCGGACGACGGCCGGTCTCCCCGCCTGCGGCTGGACGGCATCGGCCGGCACACGGTGGCCGCGGGGTCGTCCCAGAAGGCCATCGTCGAGCACCTGGTGCGCGAGCCGCTCGAGCGGCTGGGGCTCAAGCTGCGCGACGTCGACCGGTACGCCACCGAGCTGCACAACCCGGAGCTGACCGAGCCGAGCGGCAGCGGCGACGTGCCGCTCCTGAACTACCGGGTGATCGGCGCGCTGGCGGCCATGGCCGGGGAGATCCGGCCGGCCGACGTGGAGGGCTTCGTCCGGGACCACGGCCTGCCCGGCTTCGCCCCCACCCAGGGGCACATCGCCTCGGCCGTTCCCTACCTGGCCCACGCGCTGGCCGGGCTGCGCCAGGGGCGGATGCAGCGCGCCATGTTTCTCGCCAAGGGCAGTCTCTTCCTGGGCCGCATGACGCAGATGGCGGACGGCATGTCCTTCCTCCTGGAGGCCAATCGATGAATCTCGCGGGCAAGAAGGTGATCGCGCTGGGAGAGCGCGACGGCATCCAGGGCGCGGCCATCGCCGCCTGCGCGCGGGGCGCGGGCGCCGAGATCGTGCTCGAGAAGACGCACTGCTTCGTCTGAACGGCGGCGGGCGCGCTTGACCTGGATGGTCAGGCCGAGATCAAGCAGGTGGCCGAGCGGTACCGCGCGGACGAGGTGGTGGTGCTGCTGGGCACCCCGACGCCGGACGCGAGCCGGCTCTATGCCCTCACCGTGACCGAGGGCGATCCCTCCTGGGCCGGCGCCCTGGCCGGGGTGGCGCTCGGGCTGCCCGTTTACCACATCACCGAACCCGAGGTGAAGGCGCAGATCGCCCCCACGGACTTCGAGGAGCACCTGGCGCTGATGGAGATGGCCATGGACGCGGTCGCCGCGGGAGCGGCGGTGGCGGCGGTGCGGCGGGAGATGGCTGACCGCGGGAGATCCGCGCCCGTCCCCTGACGGCCCCCTTCGTGGTCGGGGCGGCGGCTGCCGGGGCTCAGCCGGCCAGGCAGTGCAGGGCGCCTCTGAGCAGCAGCTCGGCGGGCGAGGGCGCCTCGTCTCCGCCCCCGGCCTCCGCCGGGGCGTCCATCACCAGCCGGCGAGGACCCACCGCGCCCTCGACCTTCATGCCCGTCACCCACTGCACCGTCACCGCTCGTCCCATAGGTCGATCCTCTGTTCGTCCACCGTGTCACACAGGGAGCGCCGGGAGGTTGGCGCTTGTCAACAGGTAGACCTCGGGATCAGGCCCGGGACTCGATCTTCGACATGGGATTCCTCCGCAGGGACGGCGTCTGCGACACGACCTCGGCCCGGAACGGACGCATCTTCAAACTGTCGGCAGCTACGGAGTGGAGTCCGGCCGGGCACGCCGCAGCGCCTGCCGGTATCGCCTGACCGATTCGGTCTGGTTCTCGGGGTCGATGTGCCGCGCCAGCTCGACCAGGTCCAGTTCGGGAAGGAGGGTGCTGCGCTCACGACGCTCGTACCGATCGCCGGCCAGCGCATAGACCTCGATGGCGCCCTCGCGCCAGAACCAAACCTCGCCGACGCCCAGCCCGCGGTAGACCTCCAGCTTGTCGATGCCCCCGGTCGTCCACACCACCTCGATGGCCAGGTCGGGCCGGGTGGGGCGTCCCACGCTCAGCGAGTAGCACTCGTCCGGTTCGAGGGCCCGCGCGCGCGCCGGGTTCTTGAGTGTCCAGGAGCCGAAGCCGTTGAAGGGAAGCCCCTTCTCCTCGGCATAGGCCTCCAGAAGGCGGGCGGTGGTCTTCTTGATTCCCTCGTGGTCGACCGATGGGCTCATGAACTCGAGCACCCCGTCGAGGTAGGTCACCCGGACCCCGCCGCGGTCGCCGCGGATCCGGAGGATCAGCTCGAAGTCGGACCAGCTCACGTCGTAGAGCGTCACGCGCTGATCATGGGTGGCGGTGGCGGGAGGAGCGGCAGCGACAGTCGACATGCCGCGAGTGTATCACCGGGCAGGAGTGCCCGCGCCCGTCGCGGTGGCGCCCTGATCGACGTGGCGGCGGGAGAGGGTCTGGGCGTTGTGGGCGACGTCTACCCCTACACGGCGTCCAGCACCACCGTGCGCACACTCTTCCCCGACTGGATGCTGGAGGGAGGCATCGACGCGATGCTCGAGCGGCTGAGGGACCCGGCGGTGCGGGCCAGAATCCGGCGCGAGATGGCGGGGACCGGCGACACGGTGCCCACCTCGCCCGCGTCGCCACCTCGCGGTCATGGTCGAACGATGACGAGGCGATGCGCGGACCGACCCGCCTCATCCACGGCCGGGCTACGCTGCCGGCGACTTCATCTT
Source organism: Binatia bacterium (assembly GCA_035544455.1). Taxonomy (GTDB): domain Bacteria; phylum Methylomirabilota; class Methylomirabilia; order Rokubacteriales; family CSP1-6; genus DATKEI01. Next base: position 6,207 of record DATKEI010000027.1, read on the forward strand.
CCCGGCTCGCTTCCCTCGACGCGCGCATAGGCGGCGCGGAGCAGCGCGCGCGAATCCCGCTCCTCGTGCACGTACCAGCGGAGCGTGTCGCGCGTGAGCGCGTCCACGGATCCGTCGGCCACCCGCTCGTCGATCGAGGCGAAGAACTCG
>DATKEI010000028.1:0-8175 GCA_035544455.1 Binatia bacterium
CGCTGAGCCGGGCCCCAGCCCGGGGCCCCGCGGGGCGCCCGCGGCGGCGGGCGCGCGGGCGGCGCTGCGCCAGATCCAGCAGTCGGCGCGGGCCCTGCTGGAGCAGGGGAAGGGCGACGAGACCTGGGATTTCTTCCTCGCGGCCCTGGAGGCCGTGCTGGTCAAGAATCGGGAGCTGGAGTTGCTGGTCGGTACGCTGCGTCGGGCGCACCGGAGCTCGCGCTCGGAGCGGCTCGACCCCGCGCAGCTGTCGCTCCTGCTGGAGGCGCTGCTGGATCACGAGGGGGGGCCGGCGGCGATCGACCCGGAAGCTGAGGCGGGGGAGGACGCCCAGCTCGCGGCCGAGATCAAGGGCGCCGCCCAGGCCCAGCCCGCCCCGCTCAGGAAACCCCCGCAAGACCGGGCCGGGCGGGCAGACGCGGGGCGCCGAGCGGCAGGAGCACCACGTCGCGGTGCCGGAGGCGGAGCGGACGTGCGCGGAGTGCGGCCGGGCCACGCGCAAGATCGGCGAAGACCTCACGCGCGTGCTCGAGTACGTACCCGCGCACTTCGTGGAGCACGAGTACCACCTCGACAAGTACGCGTGTGGGCACTGCAAGGAGGGCGTGACCACGGCCCCGGGGCCAGCCAAAGTGCTGGACCGCAGCGCCGCGGATGCCTCCGTGCTCGCGCACGTCGTGGTCAGCAAGCACGCCGACCACACGCCCCTGCACCGGGTGAGCCGCATCTACGCACGCAGCGGCGTCGAGCTGTCGGTCTCGACCCTGGCGGACTGGACGGCGGGCGTGGGCGATCTGGTCGCGCCGCTGGTGGACCAGCTGGCCGCGCGTGTGCTCGCGGCCTGCATCGTACGCACCGACGCCACCGGCCTGCGCGTCCTCGACCCCAAGAGTCCCGCCCACATCGAGCGCGGCTCGATCTGGGCCTACGTCGGCGACGACCGGGACGTCGTGTTCAGATATACCAAGACGGGCGAAGGCGCGACCGGTCCCTGGGACTTTCTCGCGGGCCGCACGGGCTACATCCAGGCGGACGCGTCCAACGTCTTTGACCGCCTCTTCAACGGGCGGGTGGCCTCGGCCACGGAACTGGGCTGCTGGGCGCATGGGCGCCGGCGCCTGGTCGCGCTGCAGGATACGGACTGCCGGGTCGCCTACCCCCTGCAGCTCATCGGCCGGCTGTACCGGATCGAGCACCTGGCCGACCTGCATCAGCTGCCCCCAGGCGCGCGCTCCGAGCTGCGCCAGGAGCGCGCGCCCCCGGTCCTGGACAAACTCAAGCGCTGGTTCGGCGCGATCCATGGCAGTGAACCGCCCAGCACGGAGCTGCGCAAGGCCGCAGACTATGTGCTGAACCACTGGGCGGCGCTGACGCGCTTCGTCACCGACGGGCGCGTGAGCCTGGACAACAACGTGTGCGAGCAGCAGCTGCGCGACATCGCGCTGGGTCGCAAAAACTTCCTCTTCGCCGGATCGCACGCCGCCGCCCAGCGGGCGGCCGCCCTGTACAGCCTGATGCGTACCTGCGCTCAGTACAGGGTGCCGCCGCTGCCGTACTTCACCGAGGTACCGGCCAAGCTGGCCCGCGGGTGGGACGCGGACCGACTCGACGAGTTACTCCCGCATCGGTGGCGCTTGTCGGAGATCGCGGCGCCGGACGCGCCCCCACCGTAGCCGGCGCCGATCCCGGCCCGAGCTACTCCCTCACCCCGACCGATCGCCGGCTGTCGCCCTGCACCCAAAGCCATCGCCCCAAGCTGGCCTGGCGCGGCGGCCCGCCCAGCTCCGCTACCCCATGGGCAGGCCGTACGCTTACAGCGCGCGCGCATCGCGGCCGAAGCAATCGCCACCGGGCGGCGGAGATAGATCTGGACCCGAAGCGTAGATGGCATAGGCGGCTGGCCTCCCGCTGACCGTGGCGTGCAATTGCCCCACAAGAGCCCCCGCGGTCAACGCTGCACGCGGGGAGGTGAGTCACCGCCGTGGTGGAGGCCCACCCGGGACCCAAGTCGATCAGCCAGAGAAGGGACAGTTGACGATCATGTACGCCTGACCCTCATCAGGGTCATCAGGGTATACTCGGAATTCTCGAGGATATCTTGTTCTTCACGTCAGGACGGAAGCAATGGAGACGAGCCGGCATGCAGCAGGCGGTCATCAGGGCGCTCATGAAAGTCCGGCCAAGACAGATCAGGTACGATGCTGAAGACGGAGCGATATTCCGCGAGGTCTTCGAGCACCCGAGATATCGCGACCTCGACGAGACGGCCCAGATGGCGCTCGCCCTCGAGTGGGCAGCCAAGCTGTATCAGATCGAGCTCGAGCAGCCCCAGTTTGACCAGTTCTTCGGGAGTCTGGACCTGCAGTCGCATCTCGCCGGCGCTGCGATGCTCGACATCGGGTGCTATCTGGGCGGGAGGACAGTCCGCTGGCTGGAGCGCTACCGAGCGGCGGCGATCCACGGAATCGATATCGATCCGCGATTCATCCGCGTTGCGACGCGGTTCGCGGAGAGCCGCGGGGCAAGGGCGACGTTCGGAGTGACCTTCGCCGAAGACCTGCCGCATCCGGATGCGTCCTTTGACGCAATCATCAGTGAGAACACGTTCGAGCATGTCCGAGACATTCGACGAGTGATGGCCGAGTGCGCCCGGGTGCTTCGGCCCCGGGGCCTTCTTATCGTGATCTTTCCGCCGTTCTGGGGACCTTCCAGCCACCACCTCGACCTGGTTACCAGGACGCCATTCCTCCACTGGGTCTTCTCGTACCCGGCGCTGCTCAAGGCGTATCTATCCATCCTCGACGAACGAGGTCCCGACGCGGCGTGGTATCGCCGCAAGGACGAGCGGCCCCTTCCCTTCGAGCGGGGTGCTCGATAAACGGCACCGGCGCCATGGAATTTCAGCGATCGATCAAGGGTCAGTGGGAAATTGTCTCTGATGGCTTTCGGCAGCACGCCAGCGGCGGTGGGCTCGGGAGGCGGCTACTCAAAGACGCGATCAAGGCGACCCGTCTCGACCTGTGCAGGGAGCTGTTTGCGATCGCCTACGTGTTGCGCAAGCCCTGAACCAATGACGAAATCGCGTGCCAGGTTGCGGGGTTTGCAGATCGACGTCTCGATCTGCGGCGTCAATGACGAACGCGGGCGCACATCGCGATCCTGACGCCTTCGACTTCTATGTATCATCAGACAGTCGCGCCGCGCTGAGGCCACCGCCAGCTCAGCATCATCAGCCCTCGTCACGATGGCCTTCATCTGCGGTAGTTGCCGCGGTCGGTCTCGGCACTTGGTGGAGGTGCTCGAGTCACGGACCTCCTGGCGATGTATCGATGTATCCGAACGGACGCGTTGACCCGGGCGAGGGCGGCGGATACCCTCAGCAGCAGCGGAGGTGGCGGGGCGTGGGCGACCGGGCGATCGGCACGCGGAAATGGACACGGCTGGAGTACGACCGACTCGTGAAGGCCGAGATTCTCGGCCCTGAAGACCGGATCGAGCTGCTCGGCGGCGAGATGTTCGTCAAGGAGCCGCAGTACAGCCCCCACGCCACGGCGATCCAGCTCGTCCAGCGCACTCTTGACCGGGCATTCGGCGCGGGCTGGAGCGTCCGGCCCCAGCTGCCGATCGCCCTTGCCGAGGATTCGGAGCCGGAGCCCGACGTCTGTGTGGTGCGGGGCGATCCACGGGACTATCGCGATGCGCACCCCGAGCGCCCGGTGCTGATCGTCGAGGTGTCGCTGTCGCGCCTCGGCTTCGACCGCGAGCACAAGGGCGGCCTCTACGCCCGGGCCGGCATCTTGGACTACTGGATCGTCAATCTCCCGGATCGGCGGGTCGAGGTCTACCGCGAGCCCATGCCGGACAGCTCAGTATCCTTCGGCTGGCGCTACGCGCGCTCGGTCACGCTCGGCCCCGACCAACGCCTCTCCCCGCTGGCCGCGCCGTTGGCGGAGATCGCCGTCGCCGATCTGCTCCCGTAGCAAGCCCGAGAATCCCGATGCTACACTCCTTTTGCCGATCTGACGGGGAGTTAGGCGCCCGGAGGCCTACGGGCGTCCTGGACGTGACGTCCTTCTGAGCGGGCGAACACTCCCTTGCGCGAGGATACCGCTCCGCGGGCAGCGCGAGTGAGGTCAGGCCGGTCGAACCGTACCGAGGTTGTCGGGGAGATGTGCATGCTTCAACACACGATCAAGGCGGTTATTCGCCCGGGCGAGCAGTCGGGCTACGTGGCCGAATGCCTCGAGATCCCGGTCGTGACCCAGGGGCGCACGCTGGACGACGTCACGCGGAACTTGCAGGAAGCTGTAGCTCTGCACCTCGACGGCGAGGACCTCGCGGCCCTGGGGTTGGTGGCGAGCCCGACCGTGGTCGTCACGATGGAGCTCCAGCCGACGCATGCCTGGAGGCCAATCGCAGATCTCCCTGCTTGAAGGCTCACTGTGTCTTCACCGTACGGACTGCCGCGGTCTCCGCAGGGCGGATATGAAGAGGCGGGGCGCCTGACGACGCTCAAACCGGCGGACGCCGGGGCGGGCGCCGGACAAAGCTGACATGCCCGGCGAGCCCCTTCGGGTACTGCTCGGCCTTCGCACGCAGCGCGGCAATGATCCCCTCAAACTCGTTCCCGCGCCACCCTTCGAGGAACAGCACGCCGGCGTGCACGGGCGGGGGCGACGCCTGGAGCAACGCGCGAAAGTCTCGGACGTTCATGGTCACCAGGGCGCGCCCCTCGGCCGTGGCATACGCGAGCTGCTCGGGATCACGGCGCCCGGCGTGTCTGGCCTCGCGGGTCGTGACGACGTCGATGCCGGCCGCGCGCAGGCCTTCCGCAATACGCTCGGAGAGCTGCTCGTCGAGGTAGAGCTTGAGGCCCTCTCCGCCGGTCACTCGACGATGAGGCCGGGCAGGAGCGGGCGGAGGTCCTCGGCCGATTGCCGGCGATTGTCCTCGATGAGCCCGGCAATCTCGGCCTCATGCTGCTTGCAGTAGCCGAGCGCGGCGTCGAGCTGCCATTGAGCGAGATTCGGCAGCATGCCGAGCAGCGCCTCGTCGTCCTTCCCTGCGTCGCGCCAGCTCTGCACCAGCTCCCACACCCCGAGCCCGGTCCCGACGACCTTGGCGACGCGCCCGGCGGGTTCCGCGGCAAAGTAGATGCCCGGATGCTCGCGCGTGGCGATAGCCTCGCGGAGGATCTCGGCGAGCAGCTCTTGCCAGTCGCCGCGCTGCTCCCGCCTGGCGAGCTCCCGTATCAGCTCGTCCCACGCCTCTGCCATCCTCCGGCCCTCCTGGCGTCAGTGTACGCCAGCGCCCGGGGGCTCGTCCTGGTCTCTGGGCGTTGCGTTGCAGCCCGGGCCGCGTTCTTGACACGGCGGGCGACGCGCATCATTCTGGCCCGCGCCCTCGAGCGGGAGCGTGTCGCCGAGAGCGGGCCGGAGGATCGGGAGAGAGACGAGGCCGTGGCCGTCAGCGACTGGAGCAAGGTGACGAGGCCCATCCCCGTCCCGGATGAATGGACGAAGCCCTTCTGGGACGCGGCCCGGCGGGGCGTGCTGGCGCTCCAGCGCTGCCAGGCGTGTGGCCACTTCCAGCACCCCCCGTATGCGACGTGCGTCAACTGCATGGCCATCGACCTCGCGTTCGAACCGGTCCGGGGCGAGGGCGCCATCTACGCCTATACGATCATGTACCACGCCGGCGACCGGCGGTTCGCTGCGGCCATACCCTACGCGAGCATCATCGTGGAGCTCGACGACGCCCCGGGGGCCCTGCTGGCGGGCAATCTGCTGGAGGCGCCGTACACGGAGGCGAAGGTGGGCCGGCGCGTCCAGGTGATCTTCGAGCCGCTGAACGACGACATCACCCTGCCGCAGTTCCGGCTGGCGACCGGCGCGCCGTAGCCGCCGAGGAGATCGCCGGCATGTGGGAGCACCGATGCAAGGTCGCGGTGAGCGGCGTGGGATTTTCCCGGGTCACCCGGGCGGCGGAGATCCCCCTGGCCGCGCACGCGCTGCAGGCGGTCAAGGGCGCCGTGGAAGACTCCGGGCTGGCCCTGGCCGACATCGACGGGCTGGCGACCTATCCGGAGCTGCCGGCGACGGGGCACGCGGTGGTGGACGGCGTCACCATCGTGTCCGTTAACTGCATGATGGCGATGCTGAAGCTTCCGGACCTGAGCTGGCAGGTCCAGGTGGACACGGTCAACATCGGCGGCGCGGTCCAGCAGGCGGTCAACGCGCTCCTGGCCGGCGTGTGCACGTATGCCGTGGTCTGGCGGGCCATGCACAACCCCCGCGGCACCTACCAGAACTTGCCGGGCGCCCACGCCGCGGGGCCGGCGCAGTTCACCGCGCCCTACGGCTTCGGCGGCCCGGGGCAGGGCATGGCGGTCGCGTACACGCGCTGGCTGGAGCGGCACCACCAGGACCGGGAGAAGATGGCCACCCTGGCCGTGACCCAGCGCCAGCACACGCAGATGAACCCCCACGCCTATTTCTACGGGACGCCCCTGACGCGAGAGGACTATCTGGCCTCCCGGATGGTCGCGTACCCGTTCTGCCTGTACGACTGCGACATCCCCGTGCAGGGGGCGGTGGCCATCGTCTTGACCACCGCCGACCGCGCCCGCGACCTGCGGCCGCGCCCCGCGTACGTCGCGGGATATGGCCAGCGGCTCGCCTTCGAGGTGGCCGGGCGCATCGGGAGCCTGAGCAACTACATGGAGGGCGGCCGCAGCTCGTCGCGCCTCACCTGGGAGCGATCGGGGTTCGGCCCGGGCGACGTCGATGTGGCGCAGATCTACGACGGCTTCTCGGCCTCGGTGATCTACGGGCTGGAGTCCTACGGCTTCTGCAAGGAGGGCGAAGCGCTCGATTTCATCCAGGACGGGCGCATCGAGCTGGAGGGCGAGCTGCCCCTGAACACCTTCGGCGGGAGCCTGGGCACCGGGCGCATCCACGGGCTCTGGCACATCATCGAGGGCGCGCTGCAGGCCGCCGGACGCGCCGGGGACCGCCAGGTCAAGGACGTCAACGTCTCCTTCGTCGGCGCCAGCGCCCCCGTCGTGCAGGGCACCACCTTCATCTTCGTCAGGGAGCCCTACTGAGCGGCGCGATCAGGCGCACGCCATGGCGTAGACCTGGGTGGCCCCTTCTGGCAGGTTTCGGGCGGCCCAGCGGTGGCCGCCATCCTCACTGCTGAACACCTCGCCGCCGCTGGTCGCACAGTACATGCGGCGGGGCTGGCGCCCGTCGAAGGCGATGGCGAACATGGTGGTCCTGGGCTCGACGCCCATGTCCACCCGGGCCCAGGTCATGCCGCCATCGGCGCTGCGGAACAGGACGCCGACGTCGCTCTGGAAGTTCGCCCCGGCGGCCACCCAGATGGTCTTCGGATCGCCCGGGACCTCGCGGATGTCGCGGCAGTAGGTCTGCCCCTTAGGATTCAGGGGTTCCAGGCGGGCGCTGGCCCAGTGCTCGCCCCGGTCCGTGCTGCGGAACAGGCCCGCGCGGCCGATGGCGAGGACCATCCCCGGACGCCACCGGCCGACCAGAACGCCGTGCATGTCCACGGTGTCATCGTTCAGGTACTGCCCGTGGCTCATGTTCTCCCAGTGCTCGCCGCCGTCCCGGCTGCGGAGGATGCCGCCGACTTCGATGGCCGCGTAGAGCTCGCTCGAGTCGACGGGACTGGCGGCCAGCCTCAGGACGCGCTTGGCCGGGTTGGCCCCGGGGCCCACGGTGACTTCCGGGAAACGGACGGTCACCGGGAGCTGCCGCCAGCGCTCGCCGCCGTCCTCGCTGCGGAAGATCTCGCAGTTCTCGTACCCCGCGTACAGCACGCTGGAGTCGCGCGGATCGAACACCAGGGACCAGACGGCGGAGCCGTGGTCCGGGACGTCGAGCCGTTCCCAGGTCTCGCCGTGGTCGGTGCTGCGGTAGGGGCCGTGCTGCGTCCCGACGTAGACGGTCTCGGGGTGCTCGGGATGCGGGGCAATGGCCCGGATGGTGGGCGCCGCGGGCAGACCGCGAGTGGCCAGCTCCCACCGGTCATCGCCCACGGCCATCCGATACAGCCCGGAGCCGACGACGCGGCCCGGGCCCGTCTCACCCGCCAGCCCCACATACACATAAGACGTGCGATTCGTCGCCATAGCGCGCTCCTCCCTGCCGGCCT
>DATKEI010000029.1:0-7665 GCA_035544455.1 Binatia bacterium
CCCCGGACGACCCGGCGCCGGCGGCCGGAGCCGCCGAACTGAGAGGAGGCTGCCGCGTCGGGTTGGGCGTATAACTAGCAGACGATGGCGCGCCCGCCCGCCGCGCTCCTTCTCGCGGTCCTGTGTGCCCTGGCGTTTTGCCCCACGGTCAGCGCGCAGCCCGTGGCGTTGCGCGTCGCCGTGCCTACGCTGCCCGCCGCCCTCGATCCCGCCACTGCGCTCGGCGGGCCCACGCTGTTCCTCTGTCGGCAGGTCTACGACACGCTGCTGCAGTATCGAGACGGCTCGAGCGACGTGGAGGCGGGCCTCGCCATCTCGTGGGCCGTTTCGAAGCAGGGTCTGTCCTGGACCTTCCGGCTGCGCGACGACGTCCGGCTCCACGACGGCAGCGTCCTCACCGCGCAGCACGTGGTGGCTGCCCTGCAGCGTGTTCTGCTGCCGGGCCCGCGGGCTCCCGTCCCGAACCTCGCGGCGCTTCGCTTGCTGCGGGGAGCGCCGGGGATCGTCAAAGAGGTGCGGGCTGCCGATACCCGGAACGTCCAGGTCGACCTGGTGCTTCCCTACGCACCGCTGCCTACCGTTCTTGCACATCCCGCGCTCGCCATCGCCGTACCGGTCCCCGGGCCCGACCAGGCGACCCGCCTGATGGGGACGGGCCCGTTCATGCCGCAGGAGGTCGGCGCGAGCCGTATCGTGCTCGGAGCGCACCTCGCGTACTGGGGAGGAGCGCCGCGCGTCGCCCAGGTCGAGGTCGTGGCCGACGCCGAGCCCATCCGCTCGCCCGCCGACCTCGAGGCGCGGGGCCTCGACATCGTGGTTCCCGCCGCGGCGCCGCCCCCGATGACCGGGGCGCAGTCCGTCATCGGCTGGCAGATCGGCTATGTTGCCCTGCAGACCGAGAGGGATCCCTTCCGGCGGAAAAAGGTCCGGCAGGCCGTCGCCGCGGCGCTCGATCCCGCGCGCATCGGCGGCGCCGTCGAGCGCAACGCCATCCCGCTCCAGTCGTTTCTTCCGCCCGGCGTCCGCGGCCGCCGCGAGGGATCGCCCATCATGCTGGGAAGCCCGGAGCTGGCGCGGCGCCTGCTCGGCGAGTCCGGCCTGCGCGAGCGGCCGAGCGTCTCGCTGCTCTTCGCGGCCTCCAACGGGACCCCCAGGGGCGCGGCCGCGCCCGGGGCGCCGGGGGACTCCATGCGGCTCGCCAGGGCGATCCAGGCGTCGCTGGGCGCGGCGGGCCTCACCGTGGGCCTGAAGCCCCAGAGCCGCGAGGCAGCGCTCGTGGTGGCCCGCAGCGGCGAGCACGACGCCGCCCTGCTGGAAGCCGAGGTCGCGGGCGGCGACCCGCATCTCCTGCTCTATCCGCTCTCGAGCGTGGAGGGGGCGATCAAGGGGCCGGCCGCCGTCAACTTGTCCTTCTTCCGGAACCCGCGGCTCGACGACCTCCTCATCCGGGGCAGCCAGCTGTCCTTCTCGCCGGAGCGCCTCCGCGTGTACAGTCGCGCTCAGGCGATGCTGGCGGACGAGCTGCCCTGGATCCCGCTCTACGCGCGCCTGCACTGGGTGATCGCGCGAGCGGACGTGCGCAACCTGCGGCTGCATCCGTGCGGCGCAGCGCGCCTCGACCGCGTCTTCCTCGAGCCTGGAGGGCGATAGGGGCCCATCCGCTTCGTCGGGCCCCGCGCAGGGGCGCTCCGCCGCACGGGAGCCGGCGCGCCTCGCGCCTGTCTTTCCGGACGGCGCCTCGCATCGGGACTCTTGTCGCCCCCGGGCTGGCTGGCGGTGGGGCTCCGGTGCTTCGCGCCGGGCATCGGTCGGTTGTCAGCGGCGCCTGGACTTGGCGAAAGGTGCGTGATAGAAGGGAACCGCGCCCGCGCCGCTGGACCGCCGACCGCATGCTCTCCATCGCCGACACCGTCACCGAGATGGTCGAGTGGGTGTTCCCCGAGCACGCCGGCGCTCCCGGGCAGATCCACGGCGGCCGGATGATGCAGTGGATCGCCACGGTCGGGACCATCGCGGCGTCGCGGGTGGCGCGGGGCAACGTGGTTCCCGGGGCGATGGACGACATCGACTTCCTCCATCCGGTCAAGGTGGGGGAGATCGCGGTGCTCCGGGCCCAGGTCGAGTACGTCGGGCGCTGCTCGCTGGAGGTCGGCGTGCAGGTCTTCGCGGAGAGCCCGGCCACCCGGCTGCGGGCGATCACGCTGAGCTCGCACCTGGTCTTCGTCAAGGTGGACGCCGCGGGCCGCCCGGTGCCTGTGCCGCAGGGCATCGAGCCGAGGGGGCCCGCCGAGGAGGGCATTCACGAGGCGGCCCGACGCCGGCGCGCGTGGCGCCGCGAGCGCCTCGCCGGCCGGGCCGCCGCGGCCGCGGCCAGCGGCCTGGACGACGACGCCGAGGGTCTCCGCTGGACCTTCGAGTCGTGCCGTTCCGTGCCGCCGGAGGACACGCTGTTCGGCTCCACCATGTTTGCGGGCAAGCTCCTCATGGACATCGACGAGGCCGGGGGCATCCTGTCCATGCGGTATGCGCGGGGGATCGTGATGACGGCGTGCGTGGATGCGCTCGATTTCTACACGCCGATCTCCATCCACGAGGTCGTCGTCTTCAAGGCGGCCCTGAACCACGTGGGGAACTCCTCCCTGGAGGTCGGGGTGAAGGTGCTCGCGGAGGCGCCGATGACAGGCGAGGTGCGGCACGCCTGCACGGCGTACGTGAGTTTCGTGCATCTCGGGCCCGATCTCCGGCCGCGCCCGGCCCCGGCGTTCGTGCCGGTCAGCCCGGCGGAACGCCGCCGGTGGCAGGCGGCGGTGGAGCGGCGGGCCCGCCGCCTGCAGCGCGTCAAGGAGCTGAAGGCCTCGATCCAGGACGGGAGGTGAGGGCAGATGTCAGGACACTCACGCTGGTCACAGATCAAGCGGAAGAAGGGCAAGACCGACGTGCAGCGCGGCAAGCTGTTCTCGAAGATCCTGCGCGAGATCACGGTGGCGGCCCGCAATGGCGGGGGCGACCCGAAGGGCAACCTCCGCCTGAAAGCCGCGATCGAGTCGGCCAAGGGCGCGAACATGCCCGCCGACAACATCAAGCGCGCGATCCAGAAGGGTACGGGCGAGCTGCCTGGCGAGAGCTACGACGAGATCACCTACGAGGGCTACGGGCCGGGCGGGGTAGCCGTCCTCGTCAACGTGCTGACCGACAACAAGAACCGCACCGGGCCGGAGGTCCGGCACATCTTCGAGAAGAACGCGGGGCGGATGGGGACGGCAGGAAGTGTCGCGTGGATGTTCGACCGCCGTGGGATCATCCAGGTGGACGCCGACAGGATCGCCGAGGACGATCTGCTGGAGAAGGCCCTCGAGGCCGGGGCATCGGACGTCAGGGCGGTGGAGAAGGTCTTCGAGATCACCACCGCGGCGGCCGAGATCGAGGCGGTGCGGGAGGCCCTCGAGAAGGGCGGCGTCCCCATCCTGGAGGCCCAGGCGGCGATGGTGCCCCAGTCCACGGTCAAGGTCGACGGCAAGGACGCCGCTGCCGTCTTGCGGTTGATCGAGGCGCTCGAGGAGCAGGACGACGTACAGTCCGTCACCGCCAACTACGACATCGCCGACGAGGTCATCGAGGCCATCTCCGCGGCCTGATGCCGCCGGCGCGGCCGGGGCCGGGCCCGGCCCGTTGCTGCGCGTCATGGGCGTGGACCCTGGCCTCATCAGCACGGGCTTCGGCGTGCTGGAGGCCGGTCCCGCCGGCGTGGCCGTGGTGGATGCGGGCGTCATCAGCACGCGCAGCGGCGAGCCCCTCGAGGCCCGCCTGAATGCCCTCTACGGGGCCGTGCACCGGATCATGCAGGCGCACGGCCCCGGTCTCCTCGTCGTCGAGGACCTCTATGCGGAGTACCGCTTCCCGCGGACCGCGCTCCTGATGGCCCACGCGCGCGGGGTCATCTATCTCGCCGCGCGCCAGCTCTCGGTGCCCGTGGTCGCCCTGGCCCCGGCCGAGGTCAAGCGGGCGATGACCGGAAACGGAGGCGCCGGCAAGGCCCAGGTGCAGCGGGGAGTGCAGACCATGCTCGGCCTCGGCGCCCTGCCGCGTCCCTCGCACCTGGCCGACGCCCTCGGGCTTGCCGCGACCGGACTGTCGCGGGTCGCCGGGCGCGTCCCGCGCGGCCGCGGCCGATGACACCGCGGCCCCCGGCGGTGGCCCTCGCCGCCCGCCTCCCCCGCGTCGCGGCATGATCGCCACACTCCGCGGAAGGCTCCGGCGAAAGCTCGAGGATCGCGTCGTCCTGGAGGCGGGCGGGGTCGGCTACGAGATCTACCTCCCGCCGGTGACGCAGGAGGCGCTGGCCTCCGCCCGGCCCGCCCCCGACGAGAGCGCCGACGAGGTGTTCCTCTCGATCCACTTTCACGCCACCCAGAACCAGCCGCGCCCGGTGCTGATCGGCTTCACCTCGGATCTCGACCGGGAGTTCTTCGAGAAGCTGATCACGGTGAAGGACGTGGGCCCGCTGGTCGCCGCCCGGTCGCTGGCCGCTCCGGTCGGGGAGATCGCGGCCGCCATCGCCCGGGAGGACGAGACCTACCTGCGCCGCCTTCCCGGCATCGGCACCCAGAAGGCGAAGAACATCGTGGCCCAGCTCCACGGCAAGGTCGCCAAGTTCGCCCTCGCCCACGACGCCGGTCCCCCCCCCGGGGCGCCGGCGGCTCCGGTGAAGGTCGCGGACGACGAGGGGCTCCGGGCCATGGTCTTCGAGGTCCTGGTCAAGCAGCTCGGCCATCGGCCCACCGAGGCCGCGCAGCTCATCGACGCCGCCCTCGCCCGGCGGCCCGGCATCGCCGCGCCCGAGGACCTCTTCGAGGAGATCTACCGTGGGGCCAAGGGAGCGGGCGCGTGAAGGACGAGGCCCGCGTGCTCAGCCGGGTGGCGCTGCCCGAGGAGGCGCAGGCCGAGCGGCAGCTGCGCCCGCAGCGCCTCGACGAGTACGTCGGCCAGGGCGCGGCCGTCGAGAGCCTGCGCATCTCGGTGCAGGCCGCCCGCCAGCGCGGCGAGCCGCTGGACCACGTGCTCCTGTCCGGGCCGCCCGGCCTCGGCAAGACCACCCTGGCCGCCATCATGGCCAACGAGATGGGAGCTGCCATCGTGACCACTGCCGGGCCGTCCCTGGAGCGGGGCGCCGACGTCATGGGGATTCTCACGAACCTGGCCGAGCGGGACGTGCTCTTCATCGACGAGATCCACCGCCTGCCCCGCATCGTCGAGGAGCTCCTCTATCCCGCCATGGAGGACTTCGCCGTCAACTTCGTCATGGACAAGGGCCTGAACGCCCGGACCATGCGGATTCCCCTCCGGCCGTTCACCCTCGTGGCCGCGACCACCCGTCCCGGGATGCTCTCCTCGCCCCTGCGCGAGCGGTTCGGGATCTTCCATCACCTGGACTTCTACACGCGCGACGAGCTGACCGCCATCGTGACCCGCTCGGCGTCGATCCTGGGCGCCCCCGTGCACGCGGCGGGGGCCGAGGCCATCGCCCGGCGGTCGCGGGGGACACCGCGCATTGCCAACCGCCTGCTGCGGCGGGTGCGGGACTACGCGCAGGTGATGGGGGGCGGCGTGGTGACTGCCGCCGTCGCCGAGGATGCGCTTGACCGCGAGGGCGTCGACGCGGCGGGCCTGGACCGGCTGGATCGCCGGTTCCTCACCGCCGTCATCGACCAGTACGGCGGGGGCCCGGTCGGGCTCGAGGCCATCGCGGCCACCATCAACGACGAGGCCGAGACGCTGGCGGAGGTGGTCGAGCCGTTCCTGCTCAAGATCGGCTACATCGTGCGCACGTCGAGTGGCCGCAAGGCGAGCCCGGCCGCCTATGCGCACCTCGGGCGGGCGGCGCCGCCCGCCCCCGCCCAGCGCGAGCTCCCGCTGTGAGCGACCTTGGGAAACTGCTCATCGTGTTCGGACTCGTCATGGTAATCGTGGGGGGAGCTCTCGTCTTTGGCGGAAACCTCCTGGGAAAGGTGCCATGGCTCGGACGTCTGCCCGGCGATATCCGGATCGAGCGCGAGAACTGGAGCTTCTATTTCCCCCTTGCGACCTCGATCCTGCTCTCGCTGGTCCTGACGCTGCTCCTGTTCCTGTTCGGCCGCCGCTGAGCTGCCCCCCCCGCGCATGCGATCGGTCGCGGTGACCCCGGCAGCGACCCCGCCGCGGCGGCCCTTCGGCTGGCCGCTGGCCACCTGGCTTGCGCTGGTCGCGCTGGCGGCCGCCACTCCGGCCGCGGCGACGCCGGACGACATCCGGGTGGCCGTCGTCACCGGCGCCCGCGGAGTGGAGCTCGGGGGCGGTCCGCTGGTCGTTCGCGACGCGGCAGGTCGCTCGCTCGTTGCCGGGACCCCGACCTGGCTCCGCATCGCCCCTGGCCGCAAGGGAGGCCTCGAAGTGAGAGCCGCCTCGCTCCGCCGCGGCGCCATCCGCGCCGCCGTGGTTCGCATCGCGCCGGCCGGGGGGCGGCCGGTGCGGGTCAACGCGCGCGACTATCCAGGGGTCGTGGAGATCGTGCGGTCCGGGGCGGGACTGCTCGTGGTGAACGAGCTTCCCCTCGAGGAGTACCTGCCCGGCGTCATCAAGGCCGAGGCCGGCGAGGCCATGCCGCTCGAGATGCTGAAGGCGCAGGCGGTGGTGGCGCGCACCTATGCCGCCTATCACCGGGCGCTCAACGCCGGCAAACCCTATCACCTCGGAGCGAGCACCGCCCACCAGCAGTACGCGGGCGCGGTCGGCCCCGCCTCGCCAGCCCGCCATGCCGCGGAGGAGACGCGCGGCCAGGTCCTGCTCTGGGAGGGGGTGCTGTTCCCCGCTTTCTACCACACCGACAGCGGCGGCCACACCGAGGACCCCCGGGTCGTGTACAACAGTCCGCGGATGCCCGCCCTCCGGCCGGTGATGGTGGATTTCGCATCCGAGTCGAGCCACCGCGAATGGATTCTCGAGATCGGCCGCGCCGACCTGGCCGGGCGCCTGCGCCGGGGCGGGGTCTCGGTGGGGCACATCGCCGCCCTCGAGATCGTCGAGCGCAGCGCGTCGCTCCGCGTCTCCCGCATCGCCGTGCGAGGGACGCGCGGGATCGAGGTCCTGGCCGGCAACGAGTTCCGCCGGCTGGTGGGATACGACGTGCTGAAGAGCACGCTGTTCGACGTGGGCCTCCGCGGGGCGATGGTGCGGTTCTCCGGGCGCGGCTACGGCCACGGGATCGGGCTGGATCAATCCCGGGCCAAGACCATGGCCGACCGCGCGTTCCGGGCCGCCGACATCCTCGCCTACTTCTATCCCGGCGCCGTCCTGTCCGGGCCGCGCCCGGCCGGCGTCCGATGACCATTGCCTGGGCCGATTTCGAGCGGGTGGACATGCGGGTGGGGGTTGTCGTCGACGCGCGCGAGTTCCCCGGGGCCCGGCGCCCTGCCTACCGCCTGTGGATCGATCTCGGCCCCCTGGGCGTCCGGACATCGAGCGCGCAGATCACCGAGCGTTACGCGGCCGCCGACCTCGTCGGGCGCCAGGTGATCGCCGTGGTCAACTTTCCCCCCAAGCGAATCGGGCCGTTCACGTCCGAGGTGCTTGTCATGGGCGCCTACACCGAGGGCGGGGGGGTCGTGCTCCTCCGCCCCGACGTCGAGGTCT
>DATKEI010000030.1:0-5566 GCA_035544455.1 Binatia bacterium
GTCACCATGCCGGTCTGCCCGCCGGCAACGCCGCGCTCCCGGGCGCCGCGCCGGTACACGTCGCCCAGCACGCGCGTGTACACGCCAAGGACCGCGCGGCTCAGCCCGTGATTCCACGCCATCTGGTAGCGCAGCCGATACGGCACCGTCAGCACCCATTGCCGCACCGGCACCCACGGCAGCACCTCATCCACCAGGTGCGCCGCCCGCTCCGTCATCCGCCGCCCGCCGCCGCTCGGACAGTAGCCGCGGCCTTTACACGAAAACGGCATCAGGTGCTCGCGCGCGCAGCCCTCGCACTGAAAGCGCGCCACGCCGGCCTCGTACACCCCGCACAGCAGGCACTCCCGGAACTCGCGCTCCACGACCTGCGGCAGGCCCGCGCCCTCGCCGGCCTCCGCCACCGCGCTCAGGAAGGGCCTCCCGATGCTCGGCGATCACCTGGTGCAGCACGGTGTGCTCGGCGTCTCGCGGACGATACACGGGCGCGACACATCCCATCCCTCTGGGTAGCGCGCCCGCGCCGCCCTGCCCATGCCCAAAGATGGATACGCCGGCTCAGGATCGGAAACCGGCTCGCTGACGCGGCTCTGCTCGCGCCGGCGCCTGGGTGTTCCAGTGGAACGGCTTTGGTGCACCGGGACCCCGGTCAGCGGCTCCAGGACCTGGGCGGTCCCGGTCGGCGCCCGTGGGCCCGGAACGTCCGCCTTGACCGCGGCGCCGGAGGGTCGGCCGCCGAGCCTGAGCACCCGCCATTCATCCTGGGCGCAATCGCAATGTCCCCTCGGGCCCTTGATGCGAGCACCCTGCCATGTAGGATTGGTCACGATCATGACCACTTCCAGGAGGCGAGCCATGAAGACGCTGCCGCTGGCCGAGGCGAAGGCCAAGCTCAGTCGGTGATCGATCAGGTCGCGGCGCGGGACGAGCAGATCATGATCACGCGCAACGGCCGGCCCGCGGCCGTCCTCCTCAGCCCGGACGAATACGAGAGCCTGACCGAGACCCGGGCCGTCAGCTCGGACGAGGCGCTGATGGTCGAGATCCGGCGCGGGTTGCGCGCACTCCGTCGAGGCGGCCGGATGTACACGCTCGAAGAGCTGCTGCCCGGCGGGTGAGCCGGGCGACCGTCCGGCGTGGAGCCTCTTCGCCTCCGGGTCCCGGCATCCCTCGCCGAGCTTCTCCGGGGCCTGCATCCCGATCTGCGGCGCAAGGTTCGCGCCTATCGGGTTGGGCCGGAGCGAGTGATCGTGACGCGGCGCACGCGAACCCGGGGGGGCGTCGGCACCCGCCGGCGGTGGCCCCGGGCCGCTATCCCCGGGCCGGCGGTGTTTCTGGTAGTTTAGAGCGGCCCTGAAGGGCGCCGGCCAGGTATCTGCCACGGAGCTGCGATTCGCTCGAAGACCCGATGACACAAAGGGGTGTGCCGATGACGACGACCGCCGTGATCGAACCGCGGATGGAGCTCGAGCAGAACCTGCACATGTACCGGCAGATGGCGAAGATCCGCGCCTTCGAGGAGCAGGTGAACGAGCTCTACAAGAGCGCGAAGATGCCGGGCCTGGCCCACCTGTACGTGGGCGAGGAAGGAGTGGCGGTGGGTGTCTGCGAGGCGCTGCGCCGCGACGACTTCATCACGAGCACCCACCGCGGGCACGGCCACTGCCTGGCCAAGGGGGCCTCGGTCAACCGGATGTTCGCCGAGCTCCTCGGCAAGGAGGCGGGCTACTGCCGCGGCAAGGGCGGATCCATGCACATCGCCGATCCCGAGACGGGCAACCTCGGCGCCAACGCCATCGTGGGCGGCTCGGCCGGGATTGCCACCGGGGCGGCGCTGTCGGCCAAGATGCGCGGCAGCGGGCAGGTCGCCGTCTGCTTCTTCGGGGACGGCGCCCTCGGGCAGGGCCTCCTCTACGAGGCGATGAACATGGCCGCCCTCTGGAAGCTCCCGGTCGTCTACGTGTGCGAGAACAACCTGTACGGCGAGTACACTCCGTGCGGGGAGACGGTGGCGGGCGAGATCCTGGCCCGGGCCCGGGCCTTCGGCATCCACGCCGAAGGCGTCGACGGTCAGGACGTCCAGCTCGTCAATGCCGTCATGCGCCGCCTCGTCGAGCGCGCGCGCCGCGGGGAGGGCCCGGCCTTCGTCGAGTGCAAGACCTACCGCTACTACGGCCATCACGTGGGCGACGTCAACCGCGAGTACCGCACGCGCGAGGAGGAGCGCGAGTGGATGACGCAGCACGACCCGCTGGAGACCCTGTCCAGCCGCCTCACCGCGCAGGGACTGGCCGACGCCAGCGTGTTCGAGCGCATCCAGACCGACGTCAAGGCGGAGGTCGACGCGGGGGTGCAGTTCGCGCTGGCCGCCGCGTACCCGGAGGCGACCGAGATCGACCAGCACGTGTACGCGTGACGGGGGAGCCGGCCATGAGCGAGCGAGAGCTGACCTACGGCGAGGCGGTGCGCGAGGCAATCGCGGAGGAGATGCGGCGCGATCCGCGGGTCTTCCTCATCGGGGAAGACGTGGCGGAGGCCGGCCATCCCTTCAAGGTCCTGACCGGCCTGGTGCAGGAGTTCGGGACAGACCGGATCATCGACACGCCGATCTCCGAGCCGGGCTACGCCGGCATCGGCGTCGGGGCGGCCATGACGGGGATGCGCCCGATCGTCGACGTGATGTTCGGCGACTTCATCACCCTGGCCATGGACCAGATCGTGAACCAGGCGGCCAAGGTGCACTACATGTCCGGGGGCAAGCTCAAGGTTCCCATCGTCTTCCGCACCACGCTGGGGGCGACGCGCCGGTCCGCGGCCCAGCACTCGCAGTCGCTCCACGCGTGGGTGAGCCACATCCCCGGCCTCAAGGTGGCCCTCCCCTCCAGCCCGTACGAGGCCAAGGGCCTGATGAAGTCGGCGATCCGGGACGACAGCCCCGTCGTCATCTTCGAGGACAAGATGATGTACCGGATCAAGGGGCCGGTGCCGGAGGGGGACTACCTCGTCCCCTTCGGGGTGGCCGAGGTCAAGCGCGCGGGCACGGACGTCACCATCGTCGCCACCAGCAGCATGGTGCAGGTCGCCCTCGGCGCGGCGGCGATGCTGGACGAGGTGGGCCTCCACGCCGAGGTGATCGACCCGCGGACCACCTTCCCCCTCGACAAGCAGACGCTGATCGACTCGGCGAAGAAGACGTCGCGCGCCATCGTGGTGGACGAGGGCTACGAGCGCTACGGCGTGACCGCCGAGATCGCGGCGGTGATCGCGGAGGGGGCCTTCTACCACCTGGACGCCCCGGTCCGCCGCATCGGGGCCATGGACGTGCCCGTGCCCTTCTCTCCGGTGCTCGAGGACCTCACCGTCCCGACGGAGAAGGCGGTGTTCGAGGTGGCGAAGGCGCTCTGCGGGAAGCCCTGATGGCCACGAACGTCATCATGCCGGCCCTGGAGATGGCGCAGGACACCGGCAAGGTCGTGCGCTGGCTCAAGGCCCCGGGCGACAGCGTGCACAAGGGCGAGCCGCTGCTGGAGATCGAGACCGACAAGGTGACCGTCGAGATCGAGGCGCCGGCCTCGGGAATCCTGCGCGAGGTGACGGCGCACGAGGGCGACGTGGTGCCCGTCGGCCAGACCATCGCGCTGATCGCGGCGGCAGGCGAGACGGTCTCAGCCGCCCCGCGGGCACCGGCGCCGCCACCATCATTCCCCGGCGTGGCCCCGGCGGCCGCCGCCCCCGCTCCGGCGCGGGCGGAACCGGTCAAGGCGTCCCCCCTCGCCCGCCGCATCGCCCGGGATCAAGGCATCGACCTCGCCCAGGTCAAGGCCGCGGGGGGCCGGATCCAGAAGGCCGACGTCCTCGCCCACGCCGCGAGCCGGACGGGATCGGCGAGCGGCAACGGCGGGGGGGCGCGCCTTTCCGCCGCGTCGCCCAAGGCGCGGCGCCTGGCCGCCGAGCGCGGCGTGGAGGTGGCGGCGCTGCGGGGTTCCGGCCCCGGCGGCGCCGTCCTCGCCGCGGACGTCCCGGTGGCGCCGAGCGCCGCCGCCCGGCCGGCCGACGCCGGCGGGGTCGGCACGGTGTGGCGAGTCATGGCCGAGCGCATGACGGCAAGCTGGACGTCCGCGCCCCACTTCTACCTCTTCCGCGAGGTCAACGTGGGCCGCCTTGCCGCCTGGCGCGAGCGCGCGAACAAGCAGACCGGGGCGCGCATCACCTATACCGACCTGCTGGTCAAGCTGGTGGCCGCCGCCATCAGCCAGCACCCGCGCGTGAACGTGTCTTGGGCCAACGGCGCCATCGCCCAGCGATCCGACATCAGCATCGGCCTTGCCGTGGCCATCGAGGCCGGCCTGATCGTGCCCGTCATCCACCGCGCCGACACGCTCAGCCTCGCCGAGATCGCCGCGCGCCGCGAGGACGTCGTCACCCGGGGCCAGGCCGGTGCCCTGCGGCCGGCCGACATCCAGGGCGGCGGGTTCACCATCAGCAACCTCGGCATGTACGGCATCGACGCCTTCAGCGCGATCCTCAACCCGCCGCAGGCCGCGATCCTCGCCGTCGGCCGCATCGCCGACCGCGTGGTCGCCGTCAACGGCCAGCCCATCGTCCAGCCGACGATGATGCTCAGCCTGTCGTGCGACCACCGCGCCCTGGACGGCGCCCGCGGCGCGCAGTTCCTCGGCGCCCTCGCCGACCTGATCGAGGAGCCACTGGCCCTGCTCGTCTGAGGGCCGGGGGCACATCGACACCACGGGGTCGGGAGCGCCGGCGCGCGGCACCACCACCCGGGCCCGCCGGCTTGCGGGCCGGCCGCCCACGGCCGGGCCGCGCACCTGGCGGACGGCCTCACCCGCCCGCACGGTGCCCGGGACGAGAAGGGGGCAGGGGGCGACGGAGGGGCGGGGAGCGCCGGAGGGCCGGCGGGGCGACGGACGGGACAGAAGCCCGGCCAGCCCGGGCGCGAGGATATGGCACGCGGTCTTCGCTCGCTGCTCCGGAGCCTTGCGCTGAGGTGCCCGCGCTGCGGCGCGCGCGGGGTGACGCGGCGCTGGGTCACGGTCAGCCCGGTGTGTCCTGGCTGCAGGCTGCGGCTCGACCGGGGCGAGCCCGACTACTGGATCGGGGCCCTCATGCTCAACTTGATCGCCGCCGAGCTGCTCCTCGCCGGCGGCATCCTGGTCACGCTGGTCCTGACCTGGCCCGACCCGCCGTGGGATGCGCTGCTGTGGGGCGGAATCCCGATCCTCGTGGTCTTTCCGATCGTCACCTACCCGGTGACCAAGCTCCTGTGGCTGGCGTTCGACCTCAACGTCCGCCCTCCGACGCCGCGCGACTTCGCCCCGGGCCAGGAAACCGGCGCCCCTGAAAGCGCCCCGTAACCCACGCAGGCCGGCGTGCCGAAGCGCTCGCCACCATCGTCAGGGCGGTCCTGGCCCGCACGCGACAGCGCCACGTATGTCCGATGCTCGGCAGCGAGGTGCTTGGACAGACGCCACCCTCACCCCCGCCCTCTCCCTCTCCGAGTGTCTCTCCGAGGGCGCACGACCCGCTTCGCCTACCCCAGGAACTG
>DATKEI010000031.1:0-4165 GCA_035544455.1 Binatia bacterium
GCGTCGACTCGGTGACCGATCACGAGAAGTGGTCCAAGGACATCGAGGAGACGCAGGGACACGCCGTCACGTACCCGTTGATCGGGGATCCGCAGCTGAACGTGGCCAAGGCCTATGACATGCTGCCCGAGGACGCGGGCAGCACGGCGCAGGGGCGCACGGCGGCCGACAACGCCACCGTGCGCTCGGTGTTCGTCATCGGGCCGGACAAGAAGGTCAAGGCCATGCTGATCTACCCGATGAGCACGGGCCGCAACTTCGACGAGGTGCTGCGCCTGCTCGACTCCTGCCAGCTCACGGCCAAGCACAAGGTCGCCACGCCCGTGAACTGGAAGCGGGGGCAGGACGTCATCATCGTGCCCGCCGTCTCGGACGCCGAGGCCAAGGAGAAGTACCCGGCAGGCTGGAAGGCACCGAAGCCCTACATCCGGATCGTGCCCGAGCCCAAGTAACCGCCCGCCCTTGCGCCCGCGGGCGGCGGCGAGACCGCCCGCGGGCGCCCCGCCGCGTCTCGGCCATGATCGCCTCCCGTCGTGCGGGCGGGGCGTCCAGCTGCTCGATGCGGCCGCACGTCATGACGTCCAGGGGGCCGTCGAGTCCGCCCACCGCGAACTCGTTCTGCCCGGCCACGGCTCCTACTGGCGCGCGCTGGTCGGCAGCTCCTCGAACGGCAGGTCGCGGTCGACGCGCACGTCCTGCGGCAGGCCGAGCACGCGCTCGGCGATGATGTTGCGCAGGATCTCGTCGGTGCCGGCGGCGATCCGGCCACCCGGGGAGGTCAGGAGCGACTCCTGGAACGCCGCGCGCATGGGCGCGACGTCCTTGTCCATCACGACGCCCCCGGCGTCGAGAAGATCCATCGCGAACGACGCGATCTCCTGGGCCTTCGGCGCGTTGACCAGCTTGCCCATGGCGTTCTCGGGCCCCGGGGTCTCCCCGCGGGACAGCGCTGTCATCGTGCGGAACCGCGTCAGCCGCACGCCCTGCGTCTTCACGTAGATGTCGGCGAGCCGCTCCCGCACCGCGGTATCGCGGATGGCCGGGCCGTCCTCCAGGGGCACCCGCCGCGCGAGCTCGAAGATCTCCTCGAAGTCGGGGCCGCGCAGGTCCCCCGACGTCAGCCGCTCGTTCATCAGCGTGGTGATGGCCACGCCCCAGCCGGCGCCGACCGCACCGAGGCGCTGGCGGTCGGGGATGCGCACGTCCGTGAAGTAGACCTCGTTGAAATGCGAGCCGCCGGAGATCTGCTTGATGCGCCGGGTCTCGATGCCCGGGCTCTTCATGGACAGGAAGAAGAAGGTCAGCCCCTTGTGCTTGGGCGCTCTGGGATCGCTCCGGGCCACGAGAATCGCCCAGTCGGCCCAGTGCGCTCCCGAGGTCCAGATCTTCTGCCCGTTGACCACCCAGTCGTCGCCGTCGCGGACGGCGCGCGTGCGCAGGCCGGCGAGGTCGGACCCGGCCGCGGGCTCGGAGAAGAGCTGGCACCACACCTCCTGGCCGCGCAGGGCCGGGGGGGCGAAGCGGCGCTTGTCCTCGTCCGTCCCGTACGCGAACAGGGTCGGCATGCACATGCCGAGGCCGATCTCGAAGTAGCCCCGCGGGACGAAGTACCGCGACTCCTCCTGCGCGTAGATCACCTGGTAGATCGGCGGCAGGGCGCGACCGCCCCACTCCGCCGGCCAGTGCAGAGCGGCGAAGCCAGCGTCGGCCTTCCGCGCCTGGAACACCTTGGCGCGGTCGAGGCCATCGAAGCCCGCGCGGTCAGGATGCCGGCTCTGCCACGTCTCGAAGGCGCCGCGCTTCTCCTCGGCGTTCGCCGCGAGCCAGCTGCGCGCCTCGGCGCGGAACGCCGCCTCTTCCCGGGTGTCGTCGAAGTCCATGGCGCTCCCCTCAGGCGGCGCGGGCTTCGAGCCGCGCGACGAGCAAGTCCTTCCAGCGCCGCGCGCTGCCCAGCAGGAGGCCGGAGAGCTTGGCGCGCCGGTAGTGCAGATGGCAGTCGAATTCCCACGTGAACCCCATGCCGCCGTGGATCTGGATGTTCTCCCTGGCGGCGCCCCAGTAGGCTTCCGTGGCGGCCACGCGCGCGGCCGCCGCCGCCACCGGCAGCTCGGGGGTGTCCTTGGAGAGCGCCCACGCCCCGTAGTACGCGTTCGACCGGGCCAGCTCCACCGCCACGTACATGTCGGCCAGCTTGTGCTTGATCGCCTGGAACGAGGCGATCTGACGTCCGAAGGCGAAGCGCCCGAGCGCGTACTCGCGCGCCATGTCGAGCGCAGCCTGGGCGCCCCCGATCTGCTCGAAGGCAACGAGCACGGCGGCGCGGTCCAGCAACCGCTCGACCGCGGGCCAGCCCTCGCCGGCGACGCCAAGCGGCTCGGCCGGCGCCTCGGTGAAGACGATCCGCGCGTGCGAGCGGGTCGGGTCGACCGTCGACACCGGAGTCCGGCTCACCCCGGGACCGGCAAGGTCCACGAGGCAGAGGGACGCGTCCTCCCTGCCTCCGGCGGAGCGGGCCACGACCACCGCGAAGTCCGCGACGTCGCCGTCCAGCACCGGCACCTTGGTCCCGCTCACGCGCCCGCCGGCGAGGCGGGCCGACAGGTTGGCGGGGGTAGCCACGTGCGGGCCCTCGGCGAGGGCCAGGCACCCGATCGCCTGTCCCTGGCCGATGCGCGGCAGCCAGCGCTTCTTCTGAGCCTCTGTCCCCCACAGGAGGAGCGCCTCCGCCGCGAGGTAGATCGTGGAGGCGAAGGGGGCGGGGGCCAGGCTACGCCCGAGCTCTTCGGCGATCACGCACAGCTCGAGGTGGCCAAATCCCGCACCCCCGTAGGTCTCGGGAATGGCCGTCCCCATCCAGCCCATCTCGCCCATCCCCTTCCACAGCTCGGCGTCGTAGGGGGCGTCGGTGTCGAGGATGCGCCGGACGCGCGTGGACGAGGCCTGCTCGGCGAGGAACTTCCGCGCCTGGTCGCGAAGGGCCTTCTGGTCTGGGGAGAAGTCGAAGTTCATGAGATCCTCCACGGGGCCGGATGGATGATGCGGGCCGCCCGTCTCGATGAGCCTGCCGGGCGCGGGGATCATACGGCATCGCGCGGCCCGGCGCCATCCGCCCGGCGCGGCCCCGCTCCGTTGTCCGCCACGCCGCCCCGACATCGGGCATCATGCCGGGGACACCATGGAGTCCCGCCGACCTCCCCCCCGCCCGCCGCGACGCGTGTTGCCCCTCCTCGCCCTGGGAGCGGTGCTGCTCGCGGCCGGCTGCCAGCGCACCCTCCTTCGCCCCTTCGACCTCGACGTCCCGCCCCAGGTGCTGACGGACGCGGCGCGCGCGGGGGTGATCGACGTCCGGGCCCGCTTCCGCGAGATCTGGTGCGGCATTCGCGCCGACCGAGGTTCGCGCCTCCCCGACGATCGCCCCTGCGAGGACGCCCTCGTCCGGTTCGAGGGCGAGGGCGCGCCCACGGGGCGACCGGTCGGCATCACGCCGCCGTCGGGGGGGTTGCGCGTCGTCGTGGTACCCGGCCTGGTCGGCGACTGCGTCAAGGCCACCATCGTGCCCTGGAGCGACGGGCTGGCGCATCTGTCCAGCCTCGGCTACCGGACGGAGATCGTGTGGGTGAGCGGCCGGTCGAGCAGCACCCACAACGCCCGGCAGCTCCGCGAGGCCGTGACGGCGATGTCCCTGGCCCCTGGCGAGCGGCTGCTCGTCCTCGGATACTCCAAGGGCGCCGTGGACATGCTGGAGGCCCTGGCCAGCTACCCGGAAATCGTCCCGCGCGTGGCCGCACTGGTCAGCGTGGGTGGTGCCATCAACGGCTCGCCCGTCATCGACGGTCTCCTCCGGCGCTTCGGCGACATCATCAAGTACGTGCCCGCCTCGCGCTGCGAAGAGGGTGACGGCGGTGCTCTCGACAGCCTGCGGCCCCACTACCGGCAGCGCTGGCTGGCCACGGCGGCGCTGCCCACGGCCGTCCAGTACTTCTCGCTGGCCGGCGTGGTGGACGAGTCCGAGGCCTCGTGGCCCATGCGCCTGCGCTGGAGGCGCCTCGCCGCCCTCGACCCCCGCAACGACGGCCAGGTCATCTGGAGTGACGCCGTCATCCCGGGCTCGAAGCTACTCGGTTACCTCCGCGCGGACCATCTCGCCATGGCCCTGCCGTTCTCG
>DATKEI010000032.1:0-2214 GCA_035544455.1 Binatia bacterium
TCGGGTCGGGGCCAGCCGCTGGGCCGCCTCCGCCTCCTTCTGGGCCTCGCCCAGGCGGCCGAGGAGGAGCAGGGCACGCGCGCGCTCCACGCGGTAGCTCGGGACGCGCTCGTAGACCTTGCCGATGGCGTCGAGGCGCGCCAGTGCCTCCTGCGGCCGTCCGAGCTGCACTTCGGCAAGCGCCAGGCGGAACTGAACGGCTGGCTCTTCGGGCAGCTGGCGCTCGAGCTCCTGGAGCTCCACGAGCGCGTTGTCGGGACTGCCGGCGGCGAGATACGCGCTGGCGAGCAGGAGCCGGGCGTCGGCCATCCGGGGCGCCACCCGCACGATCGGCGCGAGGTGCGCGACCGCCTGCTCGGGCCGGTCGGCTTGCAGGTTGTGAAGAGCCAGCGCCATCCCGATATCCGGGGTGCGCGCCTGGAGCTCCACCTCCTCGAGCTCGGCGATGGCTTGATCCGTCTGGCCGAGCCGCGCCATGGCGGCCGCCAGCCACAGGCGGATCCTGGGGACCTCGGGCCGCAGCGCCTTGGCCTGGAGGTAATGCTTGACGGCGGCCTCGTACTTGCCCTGGGCGAGGCTCACCGCCCCCAGCCCCGTGAGTCCCCGTGCGTCCTTCGGGTCGGCCGCGAGCGCGGCGCGGAACGCGGGCTCGGCTAGATCGGGCTGACCGAGGTTCAGGAGGGCCTCGCCGCGGACGGCGTCGATCTCGGCGAACCTCGCCGCGGGGGGAAGCCGATCCAGCAGATCAACGCATTCCCGGGCCTTTGCCTGCCCGAGGAGGGATACCGCCCGGATGTAGGCGGCGTCCGGATTGTCAGGCTCTCGCTCAGCAATCCGGGCCGCCTCCGCATCCGCCTCGCTCCAGGCGCCGATCTCGACGAGCGCGCGCCCGTAGTCGGTGGCGACAGAGATCGAGTCGGGAGCGAGGCGTCGGGCCCGCCCCAGCTCCTGGACCGCGCCGAACACGAAGTACTTTGCGGCATAGGCGCGGCCGAGGCCGTGAAGGGCGGGCACGTAGTGCGGATCCACCTGGAGCGCGTTCTGGAACTCGATCACGGCCTCGTTGTAGCGCCGGTCATTCAGGTACCGCTCCGCGCGCGCGAAGCTCCGCTCCTTTTTGACCTCGGGCGAGTCGCGGCAACCGGACGCCACCATGAGGCCGAGAGCGGCGAGCAGGACGAGGCCGATGCGCGTCGAGACTGCCCCGATCACGCCGGCAGGCACCGTGGCCTCGTCGCAGGAGGACCTCCCCCGCGGTGGAGCCGGGCCGGACGCCTCCTCGGGTGCCTGCGACTCGCCCGCTCCGGCCCGGAGGGCATTCGCGAGGAGCCCGCGGATGCGGGCGCCACGACAGCTGCCGGCGCCTCGCGGCCGATCGTGGGCATGAGGAATCCTCTCCAACACTCGCTCCACACTCGCCGCGGCCACGAGGCACAGGGGCTCCGGCCGTCGGGGTCGCCTGTTCCGGATATCGAGCGGCCGGGCGAGGCGTTCATTCCTTCGCTTCGATCTCCATGATACCCCTGTTGGATACCCCTGTTGCACCTCGCCCGCCGGCCATGGCGGCAAGGCGGGCACCGCTGGGGCCTCCCCCGCAACGCGGGGCAGCGGAACCATGGGATAATCCGGCGGGTGGCGCGCTCCGATCGCGCCGGCCGGGGAGAGCGATGGACTTTCACGCGTTCAGGAGGAGACCATGAGATCCCCCCGCATGGCGGCCATCCTGGTCGCTCTGGTCCTGGCCTCGTGCGCGACGGCCTTGCCGCCCGCCGTCCGCGTGACCGACCTCAAAGGCCTGGCCGGGACGTACTCGGGAACCATGAACGAGGCCAGCAGGCTGACACGGCCCGCCCGCATCGTGGTCCAGGGCGACGGGCGCTTCGAGATCACGGTGGCCGCCCCTGCAGGATTCCGGACCACCGGGTTGCTCGTCCTCGAGCCGGACGGAACCCTGTCCTACGAATACGACACCATCAAGGGGAAGGGTGTGGTCTATGAGGGCGACGACCGGCGAGTGATCATCCTCAACCAGGCCGGGGGCTCGGCGACCACGACCGTCGACCGGAGGCTGCCCTAAATACGGCTCCATGATTCGGAGTGATCCCGACGGTGGGCCTGTACGAGGGGGCAAGCCGCCAGGACATCCCTCCGAATCGTGGGAGCTGTTCAGTGTCCTGAGTCACAAAAGTGTCGACGAGGCGCCGGGCGGGGTGG
>DATKEI010000033.1:0-6462 GCA_035544455.1 Binatia bacterium
ACAGGAGCGTGGGAAAGAGGGCGAGGAAAAAGTAGTAGGCGAGCTGGGCGGCCAGACCGAGACAGTCATCGACCCAGAACCCGACCGCGGCGCGCTGCAGCATCGCACCGGTCGTCCGCGCCACCCTGGCCACGCGCGCGATCATCGAGGACCTTACCGGCACCGTCGGACGTTACCGGCGAGCGCCTCGGCGCGAGCGGGCGGCGGCGCGCCCGGATGAGCGAGCGCGTGCCGCGCCGGCATGCCCGGTGCGCCCGGTCGGGAGGCACACGACCGGCCGCCGTCCGCCCCGCGGGGCGCCCGGGTCAGATGCGCGCCCGGCCTCGCCCGACGAGGAGCGACCATCAGGACGAGGAACAGCGCGAACAGCACCTGGGCCATCCAGTCCGCGGCGCCGGCGATGCCGGTGAGGCCCGGCAGCCCTGCGACCAGCGCGACAACCAGAAAGGTCCGCTCGAGCTCAGCATGATCTCCGCCCTGGCGCTCCGACTTCGCCGGTTCCGCAAGCGCGCGCCGCCCTCTCGTCCGTGACCCGCCGCGCCTCCGGTGCCACGGGGATTCGCGAATGGTACGGCCTGCCCGGGAACGGGAGCAAGACTCGTTCCCCGCTTCAGCGCCGCCATCCCGCCGCCAAGGGCCCGGCGGGCCCGCTCGCGTACGTTCTACTCAGGCGGGACGGCACGGGGGACCCTCCGGGTCCCGGCGGATGGACCCTTGCCGTACAATACGGGGCCATGACGGTCCCGCCCCCCCGAGCGCCCCGAGGCGCACCGGCGGACGGCGGGGCGGCCCGCGGCGCAGCGGCCGGCCCGCTGCTCCAGGTGCACGACGTGCGCAAGGCCTTCGGCGGCCTGCGCGCCGTCGACGGGGCGAGCTTCGACGTGCGTCGCGGGACGATCTCCGGGCTCATCGGCCCGAACGGGGCGGGCAAGACCACCCTCTTCAACCTCGTGACCGGCTTCGTCGCCCCCGACGGCGGGCGCGTGCTCTTCGGGGGCGAAGACATCACGGGCCGGCGGCCGCATCACGTGTTCCGGGCGGGGCTGTGCCGCACATTCCAGATCCCCCGCGAGTTCAAGGAGCTCACCGTCCTCGAGAACCTCATGGTGGTGCCGCCCGACCAGCTCGGGGAGCGGCTGTGGACGCCCTGGCTGCGCGCCGGCGCCGTGGCCGCCGAGGAGCGGCGGATTCGCGACAAGGCGCTCGGTGTCCTCGAGTTCCTGACCCTTCTTCCCCTCGCCGGCGTCCCCGCCTTCACGCTGTCCGGGGGGCAGAAGAAGCTCCTCGAGCTGGCCCGCGCGCTGATGGCCGACCCCGCGATGCTGCTCCTCGACGAGCCGGGGGCGGGCGTCAACCCGACGCTCATGAAGGACCTCGCCCGGGCGATCCAGCGCCTCGTGGCCGAGCGCGGCGTCACCGTGCTGCTGATCGAGCACGACATGGACCTGGTGATGGGCATCTGCGATCCCGTCATCGTGATGAGCCAGGGCCGCACTCTCGCCGAGGGGTCGCCGGACGAGATCCGCCGGGACCCGCGCGTGCTCGAGGCCTACCTCGGGCCGGGGCGGGCGCGGTCGTGACGCTGCTCGCCGTCGAGGACCTGCACGCCGGCTACGACGAGATGGAGGTGCTCCACGGCGTCTCGGTCGCGGTCGAGCCGGGCGAGATCGTCACCCTCGTCGGCCCGAACGGCGCCGGCAAGTCGACCCTCATGAAGTCGGTGTTCGGGCTCGTCAGGGTGACGCGCGGCCGCGTCCTCTTCGAGGGACGGGATCTCATCGGGGACCGGCCGAGCCGCATGGTGGGGCAGGGCCTGTCCTACGTCCCCCAGGTCGACAACGTGTTCCCGTCCCTGACCGTGGCCGAGAACCTCGAGATGGGCGCGGTGTCGCGGCGCGGCGACTGCCGGCCGCGGATGGCCGAGGTGCTGGCCATGTTCCCCGTGCTCGCCGCGCGGCGGCGCCAGAAGGTCGGAACGCTCTCGGGCGGCGAGCGGCAGATGGTGGCCATGGGGCGGGCCCTCATGCTCGAGCCGCGGCTGCTCATGCTGGACGAGCCGTCGGCGGGCCTGGCGCCGGTCATGGTCGACAGCGTGTTCCGCACCATCCAGGAGATCAGCGGGCGCGGCGTGGCCGTGCTGCTGGTGGAGCAGAATGCCCGCGAGGCGCTCCAGCTCTCGCACCGCGGCTACGTGCTGGCCGGCGGCCAGGTGCGCCTCGAGGGGCCGGGCCGGGCGCTGCTCGCCGACGAGGAGGTCGGCCGACTCTACCTCGGCGGCTGACCGACATCCACCCACACACCGGAGGACGGCGATGACCATGAATCGACGGCAGATACTCGGGACGGCGGCGGGGGCAGCAGCCGCGATGGTCGGCGAGCGGGCGTGGCTCCGCGCGGCGTGGGCCCAGCCGGGCGAGCCGCTGCGCATCGGCGTGCTCACGCCCTTGACCGGCGGGGGCGCCCTGTACGGCACGGCGATGTCCCGGACCTACGCGCTCCTCGCCGAGGAGATCAACGCGTCCACGGCGTCGGGCGGGCCCGGCATCGGCGGCAAGGCGATCCAGCTCTTCGTCGAAGACACCCAGACCAACCCGGACGCCGGTGTGCGCGGGGCCCGAAAGCTCGTGGACGTCAACAAGGTCCACGCCATCGTCGGGACGTGGTCGAGCGCGGTCACCCTCGCGGTGGCGCCCATCTGCGTCCAGGCCAGGATCCCGCTCTTCTGCGTGTCGAGCTCGCCCGCCATCACCACCTTCAAGGACGACGACTTCCTCTACCGCACGTCGACGTCCCAGTCCTTCTGGAGCGGCGTCTTCTTCCTGGCCGCGAAGAAGCTCAACGCCCGGACGGCCGGCATCATGATCCTGAACAATCCCTACGGCCTCGGCCTCGGCGACACGTTCGCCGAGCGCTTCACCAAGGCCGGCGGCAAGGTGACCGGGCGGGTCGTCTACAACCCGAACCAGCCGAGCTACCGCTCGGAGATCCAGCAGGCCCTCGGGGGCAAGCCGGACGTGATCCTGTTCGCGGGCTACACCCCGGACGGCATCCAGATCTTCAAGGAGTGGTTCCAGCTTGGCCTCGGCGGCACCTGGATGGGCCCGGGCTTTGCCTTCAGCCCGCAGTTCATCCAGAGCATCGGCGCCCAGGCCGCCGAGGGCACGGTGGTGGTCGAGGCCTCTCCCCGCCAGGACTCCTCGGCCTACCGGAACGTGCAGAAGCTCTACAAGGGCGCGACGGGCCAGGACGCCGACGTCTTCGTCTCGATGGCCTACGACCACCTCATGATCGCGTCCATGTCCGTGCTGGCCGCGCGCGGCGACGTCGCCGGCGAGGCGATCAAGGCGCAGATCCGCAAGGTCTCGAACCCGCCGGGCAAGGTGGTGGGCACCTGGGCGGAGGCCGCCCCCGCCATCCGGGGTGGCGACACGGTGAACTACGAGGGCGCCTCGGGCTCCTGCGACTTCGACGAGGCCGGCGACGTCTTCACCGACTTCGGCCTCTACCGCATCAAGGCTGGCACGTGGGCGCTCGACCAGACCATCGCCGCCGCCGAGGTGAAGAGCCTGTAGGGTGCTGCTGGTCGGCGAGCTGGTCCACCTCACCGTCACCGGGGTCCTGATCGCGAGCCTGCTGGCGCTCGCCGCGGTCGGGCTGTCGCTGTCCTTCGGCGTCGCGCGCTTCGCCAACGTGGCGCACCCGGACTTCATGATGGTGGGGGCGTACGCCACCTTCGCCTACAACGTCGGGCTGGGGCTCGCGTTCCCGGCCGCGGCGGCCCTGGGTATCGCGAGCGCGCTCGCGATCGGGGTCGCCGTGGCCTGGCTCGCCTTCGACCGGCTCCCCGTGACCGGGAACGTGCAGCTGCTCATCGTCTCCATCGGCGTGTCGTTCATCCTGCGCCACGTGGCCCTGCTGATCTTCGGGGCCAGCCCCGCCCAGTTCGCGGTGCCGCTCCAGCGACCGTGGGTGTGGGGCCCGGTGCGGCTCACCGCGAACCAGATCGTCACGCTCGCCGTGGCGGGCGGCCTCGTCCTCGCCGTGCACCTCCTCCTCAGCAGGACGCGCCTGGGGCGCATCCTGCGCGCCATGGCCGACAGCCCCGCGCTCTGCCAGGTGTCCGGGGTGGACACCGGTCGCTCGCGCCTCCTGATGTGGGCCATCGCCGTGCTGCTGGGCGCGGTGGCCGGCGTTCTCTTCGGGCTGAACCTGGTCCTTCAACCGAACATGGGCTGGGATCTCATCATTCTCATCTTCGCCGCGACCATCCTCGGCGGAATCGGCAGCCCCTACGGGGCGCTCGCCGGCAGCCTCGTCCTCGGCATCACCCTGGAGTGGTCGACGCTCGTCATCCCGTTCCAGTACAAGGAGATGCTGGCCTTCGGCGCCATGGCGCTCTGCCTCATGTTCCGGCCTCGCGGCCTGTTCGGGGGGCGGTGACCGCGCCGTGAGCGAGTACCTGCTTGCCCTGGCCACGATCTGCGGCGTCCAGGTCCTGCTCGTCCTCGGGCTCAACGTCCAGTTCGGCCTCACCGGCCTGGTGAACTTCGGGCAGGTGGCCTTCTACGCGATCGGCGCGTACACCTCGGCGCTGCTGACCCTGGCCGGCGTGCCCGTGCTCCTGGCCGCGGCCGCGGGCGTCGGACTCGCGGTGCTGGCCAGCCTGCTCGTCGGCCTGTCCACCCTCCGCCTGCGCGAGGACTACTTCGCCATCCTCACCCTCGGGTTCTCGGAGGCAGTGCGGCTGTTCCTGCTGAACGCGCGCGAATTGACCAATGGCCCCATCGGCCTGTCCGGCGTGCCGCGCCCGCTCGCCATCTTCGGCCGCGGGGCCGACGCGCTCTCCTACTTCGCCCTGGTCGCCCTCGGCGCGGTGCTCGCGTTCGCGCTCTGCCAGGCCCTGGCCCGGAGCCCGCTCGGGCGGACCCTGCGCGCCATCCGCGACGACGACCAGGCCGCCATGGCCCTCGGCAAGGACGTGCTCGCGTTCCGGCTCACCGCCTTCGGCTTGGGCGCCGCCCTGGCCGCGGTGTCCGGAAGCCTGTGGGCGCACTACGTGACGTACGTGGTCCCTGACCAGTTCACGCCCGAGGTGACGTTCTACGCCTGGATGGCAATGATCATCGGCGGGCCCGGATCCATGCGCGGCACAGTGCTGGGGACAGTGGCCCTGGTCGGCGTCCTGGAGAGCACGCGGTTCGCCAAGGACGTCTTCACGGGCCTCGACGCCACGCGCCTGGCCGCCACCCGTCAGATCGCCATCGGCCTAGGCCTCATCGTGCTGACCGTGTACTTCCGCCGCGTGGGCACGCGCCGGAGCCGCCCGGGCTGACGGCGCCCCACGGGCTCGCGTGGTAGGATCGGCCGCCATGGAGCCCGCGCGATGAGCGGAGACCCTCTCACCCTCGGCGCCTCCGCGCTCGCCCGCGACATCGCGGCCCGGCGCATCTCCGCGGCCGAGGTGACTGCCGCCTTCCTCGCCCGCATCGAGGAGGTCAACCCGGGGATCAATGCGGTCTGCACCGTCACCGCCGAGGCGGCTCGCGCAGCGGCCGCGGACTGCGACGCGCGGCTCCGGGCCGGGACCCGCGCCCGCCCGATCGAGGGCGTGCCGTTCCTGGCCAAGGACAACCTGGCCACGCGGGGGGTCCGCACGACGTTCGGCGCGGTACCGTTCGCCGACAACGTGCCGGCCGAGGACGCCATCTGCGTCGAGCGCCTCAAGGCGGCCGGGGCCATCCTCCTCGGCAAGACCAACACGCCGGAGTTCGCCCACGACGTCAACACCACCAATCGCCTGTTCGGAACCACCCGCAACCCCTGGGACCCGAACACCACCGCCGGAGGCTCGAGCGGCGGCACGGGCGCCGCAGTGGCGGCGGGCATGGCGCCGCTCGGACTTGGCACCGATCTGGGCGGATCGATCCGCCTCCCCGCCGCCTTCTGCGGCCTCGTGGGGCTGCGGCCCGTGCCCGGGCGCGTGCCCGTCTACCCCGCCGACTTCGCGTGGGACACGCTGGTCGAGCACGTGCACGGCCCGATCGCGCGCACGGTGGCCGACGTGGCCCTCATGCTCGGCGTGCTGGCCGGCCCGGACGACCGCGCGCCCGACTCGCTTCCCGACCAGGGCGTCGACTACGTGCGGGCGGGCAGCGGGAACGTGCCCATCGCGGGCCGACGCGTCGCCTACAGCCCAGATCTCGGAGGTGCGGCGCCCGTGGATCCGGAAGTGGAGGACCTCACCCGGGCCGCCGCCCGCCAGCTCGAGGCGCTCGGCTGCGGCGTGGAGGAGACGTTCCCGGACCTCTCGGACATCCGCCCCATCGTGGCGGGGACGCGCGCCTTCGGCATGATCGGCCGGTACGCGGAGTACCTCGAGACGTCGCGGGCGCACATGACGGAGCCGCTCGTGCGGCAGGTCACCGACTCCCTGCCCGTGGACGTGCGCACCATCACCCGGGC
>DATKEI010000034.1:0-10019 GCA_035544455.1 Binatia bacterium
GCCGTCACCTCGCGGGTGACCCTCGGGACGGAGGTGCTGGTCCTGCCGCAGCGCCAGCCGGCGCTGGTGGCCAAGCAGGTGAGCACCCTCGACACGCTCTCCGGGGGCCGCGTGCGGCTCGGCGTCGGCGTCGGCTGGCAGGAGTCCGAGTACGAGGCCCTCGGCGAGGACTTCCGGGCCCGCGGCAAGATGATGGACGAGGCCATCGAGCTCCTCCGGGCCTACTGGGGCGACGCCCACGTGAACTTCGCGGGGGCCCACTACCGCGCCGCCGAGATGGCCATGGAGCCCAAGCCGCCCCAGGGCGGCCGGCTGCCGATCTGGATCGGCGGCAACTCGGAGGCGGCCTACTGCCGGGCGGGACGGCTGGGGGATGGCTGGCTGGCGAGCCGCGTCACCGACGCCGAGAGCGGGCGCAAGGCCATCGCCGCCATACGGCGTCACGCCGAGGCCGCCGGCCGCGATCCCGGCGCTATCGGGCTCCAGAGCATGGTGGCGCCGCCGCCTCGCGACGCCGACGGCAAGCGCTTCTACGCGGAGCCGGACCGCGTCGTGGCGCGGGTGTCCGCCCTCGGCGCGATGGGCTTCGGCTGGGTGTCCCTGAACGCCACCGCCATCTTCCAGGCCGGGGCCCGGAGCGTGCAGGCGATGATCGATGCCCTCGATAGCCTCCACGGCCGGATCCGCGCCGAGGTGGGCCCGGGCTGATCGCCCTCCCGCCTTCACTCTGCTCCCACGGGGCGCTCCGTCCCCGGCTCTGGTGGGGTGGGGATCGCCAAGGTTGGCGAGCCCGTCGGAGCGGCCTCTATGCTGGCGGGGGCTCCGGGATCACCGTCACGTCGACGGTCAGGCCCAGGCTGTCGCCGGGGACGCCGACGAACGATCCGGACAGGGGGATGGCCTGGGTCGGGTCGCGGGCCACGGCCACCCGCACGAGGTTGGCGCCCCCGATGAGCCCGTTGGTCGGATCGAGCTCCACCCAGCCCGCGCCCGGCAGGTAGAGCTGCACCCAGGCGTGGGTGGCGCCGCCCCCGACCGCCTGGCTGTCGTAGAGGTAGCCCGACACGAACCGGGCGGCGAGACCGAGGCTGCGGGCGGCCTCCATCATGAACAGGGCGAGGTCCCGGCAGGAGCCGCTCCCCTTGTCCAGCGTCTCGACCGGGCTCTGCGTGCCCTCCTCCTCGCGCCACTGGTAAGCCAGGGTGGCCTGGACGGCCCTCGTCATGGACACGAGCATCGCCTCGGTGTCGGTCGGCCCGCTGGCCGCCACGAATTGCCGCGCCCACGCGTCGATCCGGTGCTCGGGATCCGGGTAGTGGCGCTCGATCGTCCGGCCGAGGTCGGGGATCTCCGCCGCGGAGTAGCTGAAGGGATACGTCCGGGCGTACGGCTCCACCGCGACGTCCGGCCCGGAGGGCGGGAAGTGCTCGAGCCGGATCGTGCTCACAAACCGGAGCTCCGGCGCGGCATCGGCAAAGCTCGCGACCGCGATCGAGTTGCCGAACACGTCGTGGTACCAGCGCACCCTCGCCCGCGGGCT
Source organism: Binatia bacterium (assembly GCA_035544455.1). GTDB lineage: Bacteria > Methylomirabilota > Methylomirabilia > Rokubacteriales > CSP1-6 > DATKEI01. Next base: position 1,541 of record DATKEI010000034.1, read on the forward strand.
GATCTCGAGCGCGGTGTCGAGGAGGCGGAGGTCGTGGCTGTCGCGCGGCCGGAACATCAGGCGGTGCTCGCCGAAGGTCACCGGCTGGGCGTAGTGATAGATCGTGGTGTGGCGGATGGTGACGATGGGCATGATCTCTGTCCTCGGGCTATCGCCGGCCGGCCCCGCCGGAAGCCGGGCCGGCCTGGCGCTCGGCGCGGCCTCAGCCGGCTCGCCGCCTCGGCGACGTCGGCGCCCGCGGCACGGCGAGCGAGCGCCGCATCGATGCGACCGTGCCGCAGCCCGACCCCGGAGCAGGACACGCAATGGCGCGGCCCCGCCCGGGTCCGGGCGCGGACGTCATGCGTGGACGCCGCCGATGGCGGCGAGGAACTCGGCCGAATCCATCACCGTGAGGTAGAGGCCCATGCCTCGCAGCGAGTTCAGGTGGAGCTCCTCGTCGAACGCGGCCACCCCGTCCTCGAGGATCACCACCGAGAAGTCGCGGATCAGGGCGTCCCGCGCGGTGGCCTCGACGCTGCCGTGAGTGGTGAGGCCGGTCAGGACCACGGTGTCCACGCCCAGCGATCGCAGCAGCAGCTCGAGCGGCGTGCCGTGGAAAGCGGAGAAGCGCGGCTTGTCGATCTCGTAGTCGGGTCGGGGCAGCTCCGGGATCAGCTCGCGGCCCGGCGTGCCCAGCCGGAATCCCTCCTCGCGCAGGAACGGCCGGGCCTTGACGATGTGATCCAGACCCAGGGGCTTGCCCGCCGGCGAGGTATAGATGGTGAAGTTCGCCGCGAACACCGGCAGGTGCGCGGCCCGCGCCGCCTCCGCCACCCGCGCGGCGACGGGCACGATCGATCGGATGCGGGACACCGGCAGCCCGTGGCGGGAGTACACGCCTCCCGAGGCCAGGAAGTCGCGCTGGAGATCGAGGAGCACCAGAGCCGTGGACCCGCGCGGGATGGTCATCGCGCCGCCCTCCTGTCGTCGCCGTGGGCGCGGCGTGCGTGGCCGCGCCTATGGTCAGCATATGGCGGGATCTCCGAGGGCCCGATGGTACACCAACGGCAAGACGACCGGGCCCGCCCGCTGGCAAGGAAGCGATCTCGGCGATCGTCGGGACGCGGCGCGGCGGGCGACGCCCGGGAGCGCCACCATCGAGGGCGAGCCCCTTGAGTCCGTCGGCGAGGATGCCGGCGAGCCGGCGGGCGAAGGCGACGACGGCCACCACGACCGGGTGAGCACCGGCGGATCGCCGGGGATCCACGCCGGAGTCACCACGGCTGGTGGTGGCCGGCCACAGCCAGGCCCTGAGGAGGCGTCGGCGCGCTCCCAGCAGCAGCGGGTCGGCGCGTGGCTGCGGTCGACTACAGGCCCGTCAGGAACTCGACCATGGCGGCGTTGACCTCGGCCGGCCGCTCCTGCTGGGTCCAGTGGCCGCAGCCGGGCAGCATGATCTTGTTGCGGAGCCGGGGGACGAACGTCTCCAGGTTGGCCAGGAGCTGATCCATGCCGCGGAACGCCACCACGAGGTCGCGGTCGCCGGCGACGTAGAGCGCGGGCACGCTCACCTGCGCCCCGGCGAACGGGGCCAGGAGCTCCCAGTTGCGGTCGGAGTTGCGATACCAGTTGAGCCCGCCCCGGAAGCCGGTCCGCGTGAACTCCGCCGTGTAGAAATCCAGGTCGGCCTCGGTGAGCCACCCTGGAAGCGTGCGCGGATCCAGGGTGCGGGTCAGGAACCCACCCGTGCGGGGGACCATGCCGACCGCGTCGGGACTGGAGATGGTCCGCTCCCCGCGCGGGGCGTCGCCGGACGCGGAGTACAGCAGGCGGCGGTGGGAGAGGCGCACGTCGCGCTCGAGCTCCGCCTCGGCCACCCCCGGTTCCTGAAAGTAGAGCTGGTAGAAGAGCGCATCGTCGCTCTTCGGCATGACGGTCGTCGGACGGGCCGTTCCGCGCGGCCGGTAGGGCACGCTGAGGCCGATGACGGCCCGGAACCGATCGGGGCGCAGCAGGGCGGAGTGCCAGGCGACGGGCGCGCCCCAGTCGTGGCCGGCGATCACCGCCGATTCCGCGCCGAGCGCGTCCAGCACGCCCACCATGTCGCCCACCAGGTGCAGGAGCGTGTACTGGTCGATGGCCTCCGGCCGGTCGGTCTGACCGTAGCCGCGCATGTCGGGGGCGACCGCGTGAAAGCCGGCCTCGGCGAGGGCCGGGAGCTGGTGCCGCCACGAGTACCAGGATTCGGGGAAGCCGTGGCAGAGCAGCACCACCGGCCCGGTTCCCTGCTCGGCGATGTGAACGCGCAGGCCGTTGGCCTGGACGAAGCGGTGCGCGATCTCGCTCATGACGTGGTCACTCTCGATGTCGCCGGCCCGGGTGCGCCGAGCATAGCGTCAGGGCGCGCCGTCGGCAAGGCCGCAAGCCGGAGCGCGGCGCCGTGAATGGCGTCGCCGGCCCATCGATCCGCGCCCTTGGGCATCGCGGCCCGCGCTCCGCCCGTCGCCGAGCGCGGGATCAGGGCGACTCGAAGAGGAGGCCCCGGGCCGCGGCGCGAATGTGCCGCGTCGGCCCGAAGCTGGGATCTCTTCTCCGTGAGCCCCGCCCCCCGGCGGGCGCTGGTTTCGTAGTCCGCACGCCCCGGACTGTGGTTGCCCGGGCGGTTATCGCGGCGGGGCCGGGCCCCGTCCGACGATCAGCCGGGCGCTGCGATCGTAGGTGATGTACGACCAGGCCCAGGTGAAGAGCACGACGAAGCGGTTGCGGAAGCCGATGAGGAAGAAGATGTGGATGAAGAGCCATGCTGCCCACGCGAGAAAGCCCGAGAGCTTGAGGGCGCCGACGACCGCCACGGCGCGCGAGCGCCCGATGGTGGCGAGCGAGCCCTTGTCGCGGTACCGGAACGGCGTCCGCGGCTCGCCGCGAAGGGCGCGGAGCACGTTTGCCGCGGCGTGGCGACCCATCTGGATGGCGGCCGGCGCCACCCCGGGGACAGGTTGGCCCTCCGAGCGGGCCGCGGCCAGATCGCCCACCACCGACACCTCGGGGCGGCCCGGAACGGTGAGATCGGGCGCGACCTGCACGCGCCCCGCGCGATCGAGCGGCGTCCCGAGGGAGCGGGCCACCGGGGAGGCCTCGACGCCGGCCGCCCACACGATCGTGCGGGCGGCCAGGCGGTCGGCGCCCATCGTGACCCCGTCGGAGTCGATCCCCGTGACCGCTGCCCCCGTCCACACCTGGACGCCGAGCGCCTCGAGCTGGCGCGCGGCCTTCGCGGAGAGATCGGGCGGGTAGGCGGGGAGCACGCGCGGCCCCGCCTCGACGAGCACCACCCGCGCCGATTTCGGATCGATCCGCCGGAAGTCGCCGGGCAAGGTGTGGCGGGCGATCTCGGCCAGCGCGCCCGCCATCTCGACGCCGGTGGGCCCGCCCCCCACCACCACGAGGGTCAGCCACTGGCGACGGCGCTCCGGATCGTCCTCGCGCTCGGCCTCCTCGAAGGCGAGCAGGACGCGGCGACGGATCTCCAGGGCGTCGGTCAGTGTCTTGAGTCCCGGCGCATGGGCGGACCAGTCGTCGTGGCCGAAGTACGAATGGGTGGCGCCGGTGGCCACGATCAGGTGGTCGTAGGCCATCTCCCCGTCGGTCAGCCGGATGCGCCGGGCCTCCGGCTCCACACGCGTGGCCTCGGCCAGGAGCACGGTCGTGTTCCGCTGGCGGCCGAGGATGCGGCGGATGGGGGCGGCGATCTCGGCCGGCGACAGACCCGCGGTGGCGACCTGGTAGAGGAGGGGCTGGAAGAGGTGGTGGTTGTGGCAGTCGAGGACGGTGACCTGCACGGGCGCCCGGGCCAGCGCCCGCGCGGCGGCGAGGCCGGCGAAGCCGGCCCCGAGAATCACGACATGCGGCTCACCCACCCCCCGATTCTAAGCCGCTCCCGCGGGGTCAGCCCGGCGGAACCACTCCAGCGGGTCATAAGCAAGTGCCCGTCTTCGAGGTGGCCTTGACGATCACAGACGTCATGCCACCTCCGGGAACGTGGATGCGTGTCAGCTCCGCAGCTCGGCCGGGTCACGCATCGTCCGGGCTCGAGCAGGCGACGCCCGAGGGGTGGCGACGAGACTGTAGCTTCGGCACCTCGCACATGGTCGGGCTCGCGCAGCGCTCCGCCCGGGCCGCCTGCCGCCCGCGGCCCGCGGCGTCACGACCACACCTCCTTCGGGAACGGCAGCCCGGCGAGATCGGCGTCGGTGAGCCGGCCCTCGGCGGGGATGTCCATCTCGTCGAGGAACCAGTAGACCTGCCGCAGATGCTGGGCGGCGTGCCAGGTCGTGCGCTCCATGAGCTCGCGGGCCGGATGTGAGCCGTAGTAGGTGTGCACGTCCCCCTCGCACCAGCTGGGCCGCGCGTACCATGCCTGGAGCCGGCCCCGGACGCTCTGGCCATAGCGGGCGATCGCCTCGCCGTCCTGGAGGTCAGGCCCCGGGACCTCGCGGAGCCAGCCTTCCGGGAACTGGCCCTGCTCCCGGCAGTCGCGGAAGGCGAGGGCCAGGCGGAAGATGTGGAAGGCGAGGTCGCGCACCGAGCGGTCGCGCTGCGGGTGCTTCATGCCGAGCCGCTCCCGGGGGATCTGCCGGACGGCCCGCTGGTCGGCGGCCAGGATGCGGTCGAGGCGCTGGGCCAGCTCCTCCGGCTCGAAGCGGCGGCCCGCGTCGTATTCGACCCCCACCAGGGCCGCGAGGTCCGCGGGATTCCAGCCGTGGACGAAACGATCCCCGAGGATCGTGGCCGGGTAGCTCGGGATGCCGAGGCGCCGCAGATCCTCCCAGCGCTCCGGCGTCCGCTCCAGGTCGACGCCCTCGAAGGTGATGCCCCAGGACGAAAGCAACTCTTTCGTCTTTGCGCAAGAGCTTCAGCCGGGCTTGTAGTAGACGGAAGGGGTCATGATGAAGAGGGCCTCCTCGCCCTCGCCGCGCAGGGTCGGATCCAGGCGTCGCGCACGCTGTCGCCGACCAGGTTGAGGCCATCACCATCGCCATGATAGCCGCTCCCGACAGGCCCGAGGTCCACGGAGTATTCAGCAGGAAGGAGCGGCCGTCGGCGATGACGTCATCGAGCTGGTGGGCCCCCGGGGTGGCGCCACGGACGGAGCGGCGCCGGCGGGCGGAGACACCAACGCACGGCGGGGGGCGGTGCGTGGGACCGTGCCGACGGAACCATCCGGACTGCGCCGGGAGCCGGCCGTGCCGGCGCAGTTCCCCGCGCAGCAGAGAGAGACTGTCGACCGCTGGCGGACCCGGTGCCTCACCAGTGAACGTGGTCTCGGAGCCCCCGGACTTGGGGGCGGGCAAGGCGTTGCGATCGAACAGCTCCTCGGGCCGATGTCCGATTTCCGGATCAGCCAGGGCGTCGATCGGGGTGCCCGCACGTTGCCCGTCGCGCGGATCTTCCTCGGTGGTGGGCGGCGAGAACAGGCGCAGATCAACCTGGGCGGGGACGCGCGCTTGCTTCTGGCCAGTCTTCGCCATCTGATCGAGGCTGCCCGTCTGACTGCTGCCAGACAATTACTCGATGCGGCGCCCCTGGGCGTGCTGAACGATCCTGTGATGATGAGGCTGCGCGCCGCCCTCGCGCCGCCGGTCGTGACACGCATCCAGCGTCGCGACGTTGACCGCCAGCGTGAGTACGAGTGGCTTCGAACCGAAGGCCCGCGCTATCGCGGCTGCTGGGTGGCGCTCGAGGGCAACACCCTGGTGGCCTCCGCGAAGACGCTGCGTGAGCTCCGGAAAGATCTGCAGGGCCGGCGGAACGAGCCCCTTCTGCTCCATCGGATCGACTGATCCGAGCATCTGGATGCTCCTTCGCGAGGACGGACTCCGCTTCAGCACAGGTCGGTGCCGGTTCCTGGATCAAGATGGCAGGCACGACGAACCTACGGCCAAGATCTTCGTCAAGGTTGAGCCAGGGTCGCTCAACAACGTCATCCTTCCTGCTGCTCGTGTACGGCCTTCTCGCCCCCCGCTATCCCGTCATCGGAATCGGCCTCGTGGGACTGGGCGCGGCCACGAGCGTCGTTCCCGAGATCACGAGCTGGAGCGACGAGCGGTTCGCCCTGGTGAGCCTGCTGATCTCGGGCTTCGTGGTCTTCGCGACCGCGCGAGTGGCTGCCGGGCCACCCGATTGGACCGACCCTGATGACTCTCTTCAGGTGGATCGGGTCGGAACTGCCGCACGCTGACCATAGCTGTCGGCGCCGTGACGGCAATCGTCATGAGGGAGACACGGCGGCGCACTTCGGCCGCCGCCGTGCACATGCACAGGGCTGTACTGGCGCGGTCTAGCCCACCGGGGCACCCGCGGGGATCCATGGTTACGGAGTTGCACCCCAGCCTTCCGTGTGAAGAAACTCGTCTGAGATCCATCTCCGACAAGGCAAACCCGCGGCGACGCGGGGACGCAAAGTCACGGGTCAGCCCCGAGGGGGCTGGCAGCCGGACCACCGAAGAGACGGGCAACTCGCTCTCGCGGACCGAGGGTCTCGGGCACACGGAGGGTGTGACCAATGCCGAGGCCCCTGTGGATCCGACGCCTGCGCCGCGCCGTCGCCTGGATGCTGACGCTCAGCCTTCTCAGCCTGAGCGTCCTGACCCCAACTCCGGCCCGGGCCGGCGACATGGAGTCGGACGACCACGTGCCCGACGAGCTACTGGTCGGGTTCCACGACGACGTCGATCCCGGGCGCGCCGAGGCCGTTTACCAGGCCGAGGGCGGCAGCCGGATCGAGAGGCTGTGGCGCCTCAACGTGCACCGCATCCGGGTGAACCCCGCTGCCCTCCGCGGCATGGAGCAGCGGCTGCGCAACCGGCCCGAGGTGGCGTTCGTCGAGCCCAACCGGCGAGTCCCCTTTGCATTTGTCCCCGATGATCCGGAGTTTTCGAGCCAATGGCACCACACGACCATCCGCTCCTCCGAGGCCTGGAGCGTCACGCTCGGCGCTCCCGCGATCGTCATCGCCATCCTCGACAGCGGCGTGGACGGCACCCATCCCGATCTCGCCGCCAAGCTGGTGTCCGGCTGGAACTTCTACAACAACGACAGCAACACGGCCGACGTGCATGGTCACGGCACCCGCGTGGCCGGAGCGGCAGCGGCCATCGGAAACAACGGCATCGGGGTGGCCGGCGTGGCTCTCGAGAGCCGCATCATGCCAATTCGCGTCAGTGACTCGACGGGGTACGCCTACTACTCCACGATCGCCAGCGGGCTCACCTGGGCCGTTGACAACGGCGCCAGGGTCATGAACCTGAGCTTCGGCGGGGTCGCCGGTAGCAGCACCATCCGGAACGCCGCCAAGTACGTCCGCACCCGGGGCGGCGTCGTGGTGGCGGCGGCTGGCAACTGCGGTTGTGTCGACGCCACCCCCGAGAACATCGAGCTCATCTCCGTGTCCGGCACGACGAGCGCCGACACCATCGCGAGCTGGTCCAGCCGAGGCAACTACGTGGACGTGTCGGCTCCCGGGGCGAGCATCCGCACGACCAATCGCGGCGGCACCTACGGCACCTATTCCGGGACGTCCTTCTCGAGCCCCATCACGGCCGGCGTGGTCGCGCTGATGATGGCCGCGAACCCGAGCCTCTCCCCGATCGAGATCGAGCAGCTTCTCAAGGCCAACGCCGACGACCTCGGGTCCGCAGGCTGGGACCCGAGCTACGGCTTCGGCCGCGTCAACGCCTACAGGGCCGTGGCCGCCGCCGCCGGGTCGGCGGCGCCCGACACCGCCGCGCCCACGGTCAGCATCTCGAGCCCGGCCAGCGGCGCCACCGTGTCCGGCACCGTGACCGTCAGCGCCGCGGCCTCGGACAACGTCGGCGTGACCAAGGTCGAGTTCCTGGTCGACGGCGCCCTCGTCGGCACCCGCACCGCCACCCCCTGGAGCGTCGGCTGGAACACCACCACCAAGGCCAACGGTTCCCGGATCCTCACCGCCCGGGCCTTCGACGCGGCCGGCAACAGCACAACCTCCGCCGGCGTCTCCGTGACCGTCAACAATGTCGTGGCGGACACCACCGCGCCCACGGTCAGCATCTCGAGCCCGGCCAGCGGCGCCACCGTGTCCGGCACCGTGACCGTCAGCGTCGCGGCCTCGGACAACGTCGGCGTGACCAAGATCGAGATCCGCGTCGACGGCGCCCTCGTCGCCACCCGCATCCCCTGGGTCGTCCCCGGGGATATCATCTGGAGCTTCAGATGGAACACCACCACCAAGGCGAACGGCTCCCGGATCCTCACCGCCCGGGCCTTCGACGCGGCCGGCAACAGCAAGACCTCCGCCGGCGTCTCCGTGACCGTCAACAATGTCGTGGCGGACACCACCGCGCCCACGGTCAGCATCTCGAGCCCGGCCAGCGGGGCCACCGTGTCTGGCACCGTGACCGTCAGCGCCGCGGCCTCGGACAACGTCGGCGTGACCAGGGTCGAGTTCCTGGTCGACGGC
>DATKEI010000035.1:0-32496 GCA_035544455.1 Binatia bacterium
CTTGTCGACACGCCTCTGCCCCCGGGATACTAGTCGGCCTGGCGCCGCAGGAAGGCGGGGACGTCGAGGTCCTCGGCGGTGGCTCCGTCCCCGTCGGCCCTGGCGTCGCTGACCATCCGGCGCCGCCAGTCCTTGGGTGGCGGCGGCCCGCTCGTGCGGGCACGCGGGATGTCGACGATCCTCCCGGTCGGCTGCTGACCCTCCTTGCGCTCGGTGAAGCCGGTGGCGATCACCGTGATCCGCACCTCGTCGTCCAGGCTGTCGTCAATCACCGCGCCGAAGATGATGTTGGCCTCCTCGTGGGCGGCCTCCTGGACGATGCGCGCCGCCTCCTCCACCTCGTGGATGGCCAGGCTCGGTCCGCCCGTGAAGTTCATGAGGATCCCCCGCGCGCCCTCGATCGAGGTCTCGTCGAGCAGCGGGCTCGCCACCGCCTTCTGGGCAGCGTCGAGCGCGCGGTGCTCGCCCTTGCCCAGCCCCACGCCCATCAGGGCCATGCCCATCCCGGACATGATCGTCCGCACGTCGGCGAAGTCGAGATTGATCAGGCCAGGCACCAGGATGAGATCCGAGATGCCCTGCACCGCCTGCAGCAGCACGGAGTCCGCCACCTTGAAGGCCTCGAGCAGGGGGGTACCCCGGTCGACCACCGCGAGCAGGCGCTGGTTGGGAATGGCGATCAGGGTGTCCACCACGCTCCGGAGCTCCTGCATGCCGGCCTCGGCCTGCTGGAACCGCCGGCGCCCCTCGAAGGCGAAGGGCTTGGTCACCACCGCCACGGTGAGGATGCCGAGCTCCTTGGCCACGCCCGCCACCACCGGCGCGGCGCCCGTACCCGTGCCGCCGCCCAGGCCGGCGGTCACGAACACCATGTCGGCCCCGACCAGGGCCTGGCGCAGGGCGTCGCGATCCTCCATGGCCGCGTTCTTGCCCACATCGGGGTCCGCTCCGGCCCCGAGGCCGCCGGTGAGGCGCGCCCCGAGCTGGATCTTCAGCGGGGCTGTCGACGAGCGCAGGGCCTGGAGGTCGGTGTTCGCCACGATGAACTCCACCCCGGTGAAGCGCGCGGCCATCATGCGATTGATTGCGTTGCATCCGCCGCCGCCGAGACCGATCACCTTGATCTTGGCCACGTCTCTCTCCTCCTCGATCTCGAACACCGGCCGCCGTTCCCGCGGTCGTGCCTCCATCGGCTCCCTCCCTTTCTCTAGATCGCCTCGCCCAGCCAGCTCCGGACGCGAGACCAGAGCCCGCGCCCGCCGTCACTCGCCTCTCCTCCTCCCCGGTGCCCGCGCGACCCGTACAGCGCGAGCCCGACCCCGGTGGCGTGGATGGGGGTGCGGACCACGTCGGCGAGGCCTGCCACCCCGCCCGGCACCCCTCGCCGCACCGGCACGTCGAACACTTGCTCGGCCAGTTCGGGCACGCCGTGCATGAGGCACGTGCCGCCCGTCACCACCAGCCCGCCCGCCGCCACGTCGCGCAGGCCGGCGCGCTCGATGTCGCGCGCCACGAGCGTGAAGATCTCCTCGACCCGGGGCTGGATGATCTCGGACAGGATCTGGCGCGAGAGCTGACGCGGCTTGCGCCCGCCCACCGAGGGCACCTCGACCACCTCGTCCTCGCGCACGAGCGCGGTCAGGGCACAGCCGTGACGCTTCTTGAGCTCCTCGGCGTCGGCGGTCGGGGCCCGCAGCCCCACCGCGATGTCGTTCGAGATGTGGTCGCCCCCGAGGGGCAGGACGCCCGTGTACCACACCGCCCCGTCCCGGTACAGGGCCACGTCCGTGGTGCCGCCGCCGAGGTCGATCAGGACAATGCCCAGCTCCTTCTCCTCCTCGGAGAGGACGGCCTCGGCCGAGGCCAGCGGCTCCAGCACGACGTCCTGCACCTGGAGCCCGGCGCGGTTGGCGCTTCGGATGACGTTCTGCACCGAGGTCGCGGCCCCTGTCACCAGGTGCACCTCCACCTCGAGGCGCACGCCGGACATGCCGAGCGGATCCTTGATCCCGTCCTGGTCGTCGACCACGAACGACTGGGGCAGGACGTGGATCACCTCGCGATCCGGGGGCAAGTTGATGGCCTTGGCCGCCTCGAGCGCCCGCTCGACGTCGGCCGGGCTCACCTCGCGATGCTTGCCCGAAACCGCCACCACCCCCCGGCTGTTGACGCCGCGGATGTGCCCACCGGCCACGCCCGCCACCACGGAGGCGATCTCCACTCCGGCCATCTGCTCGGCGTCGGCCACCGCCTGGCGGATCGACTCCACGGTGGAGTCGATGTTGACGACGACGCCCTTGCGCAGGCCCCGCGAGGGGCTCACGCCGACCCCGATCACGCTGAACGCCCCGCCTGCGCCAGGCTCTCCGATCACGCAGGAGATCTTCGTCGTGCCCACGTCCAGCCCCGCGATCAGCTCACGCCTTCTCGCTCTGGCCATCATGCCCCCTCAGTCGAGGGCCGGGGGGATCGGCGGGCGATCCACCCCGACACCGAGTCGTTCACGAGCGATCCGTTCACCGGGCCGTGGGCCGGAGCACTACCAGGTCGCGGAAGCGGAGGTCGATGGAGCTGACCGGCTCCCCGGACGAGGCGATCTTGGCGAGCACGCCCTGCAGGCGCGGAAGTCGCGTCTCCCACTCCTCGCGCCCCAGCCGCACCTCGACGCCGTCCACCGTGAACAGGACGGGCCCTTCCGGGCGACTCACGTCGATCTCCGAGATCTGGCTCGCGAGGGTCCCGCTCGAGCGCAGCAGGAGCCGGATCAGGGCCAGACCCGCGGACACCCGCTCCGAGGGCGCGCGACCCGCGCTGGCGAGCTCGTCGGGGCTCAACCCGCTGATCACGGGCACGGCCACCGACACCGCGCGCGGCTCGGCGCCGGCGGCCATCCCCTGCTCGTCCACCCAGTGCAGGCGCCCGGCGTGAACGAGGGTGAAGGGGCGCCGCTCCTCGACCTGGAGGACGACGCGGTCGGGGAAGTGGCGCACGAGTTCGGCCCGCCTGATCTCGGAGAGGGCTTCCACGCCCGCCACCGCCTTGCCCGCATCGAGCCGGAAGAGGTTCTCGCCTGGGGCCAGCCCGGCCGCGGCGAGGATGGCGGCGCGGCTCAGCCGGCTGTGACCCCGCACCTCGATCTCGCTCACGGAGAAGCGCGGCGAGGACAGCAGCCACTGCGCGGTGAGGGCTCCGCCCGCGGAGACGGCGCTCACCAGCACGACCGCGGCGGCCGTCCACAGGGCGCGCCGGACCCCGCGGGCCACGCGGCGCCGGATGCGCCAGTGCCGCCGCACTCGCTGTCCTGTGATGATCGGGGCCTTCTCGGCACGGTCCTCCACCCGGCCCCCCCGGTCGGGCCGGGGCGACAGCACGGTCGACACTCCCCGCATCGCCGCCGCCATCGGGCGAGCCTCCCTCATCCCTCACCCATGACCCGGATCTCCGCCTCCAGCGCGATCCCGAACTGGGCCTGGACCCGGTCGCGCGTCATGTCCATCAGGGCGAGCACGTCGCCGGCGGTCGCACCCCCCCGGTTGACGATGAAGTTCGCCTGCTTGGCCGAGATCTCGGCGCCGTTCAGGCGCTTGCCGCGCAGCCCCACCCGCTCGATCAGGCGGGTGGCCGGCTCGGGGCACGGCGGGTTCCTCCACACGCAGCCAGCCGAGGCCAGGGCCAGGGGCTGGCTCGACCTCTTCTGCTTGAGCCGGGCCTTGATGTCGCGGAGCACCTCGGCGTGGGGCCGGCGGTGCAGGCGCAGCCGGGCCCCGATGAGCACGGCCCCCCGGGGTGCGGCGAAGGCCCGGTAGCCGAACGCCCCGCCGGGCTTGAACTCGCCGAGCGTTCCGTCCGGGTTCAGGAAGTAGGCGGCGGAGACGAAGTCGCCGATCCAGCCCTCCGATGTCCCCGCGTTCGTGGCCACCGCCCCGCCGATGGTGGCGGGGATGCCGACCAGGCACTCGATCCCGCCCAGGTTGAGGGCGGCCGCCTCCCGGATCAGCGCCGAGAGGGTGACGCCGGCGCCGGCCACGGCCTCCTCGCCGTGGAACTCGGCGCGGCCGAGGCAGCCCTCCAGCTTGAGGACCACGCCCCGGACCCCCCGGTCCCGGACGAGGAGATTGTTGCCACCGCCGATCACGTCGACGGGCAGCCCTTCCTTGGTCGCAAAGGCCTGGGCGAGCCGGATGTCCTCGACGTCCTGGGGGACGATGAAGAAGTCGGCCGGGCCTCCCACGCGCAAAGAGGTATGGAAACTGAGGGGCTCCTTGAACCGCACCTCGCCGCGGATCTCTCCGAGCATGCGCTACCTCCCTGGGCCGCCGCGCAGGCGCTCCATGAGCGCGGCCGCCAGTTGCCCCACGTCGCCGGCACCCAGCGTGAGCACGAGGTCGCCGGGTCGGGTGTTCTCCGTCAGCCAGTCGAGGACGGCGCGGCGGTCGCCGTCCATGTAGTGGACCTCGCGGTGGCCGTGGGCGGCGATCCCTTCCGCGAGGTCGCGGGCGTCCACGCCCGGAATGGGCGCTTCTCCCGCCGCATAGATGTCCATCACCAGGAGCACGTCGGACTGGTAGAAGGCGGTCAGGAACTCCTGGCGCAGGTGCAGGGTCCGCGTGTACCGGTGCGGCTGGAACACGGCGATGACACGGCGGTCGAAGCCGGCCTTGGCCGCGGCCAGGGTGGCTCGGACCTCGGCCGGGTGGTGCCCGTAGTCGTCCACCACGAGCACGCCGTCCACCTCGCCGCAGATCTGGAAGCGGCGCTGCACGCCGGCGAAGCTCGACAGCGCCGCCTGCACGCGGGCGAACGGCACCTCGAGGTCGAGTCCCACCGCCACCGCGGCCAGGGCGTTCAGCACGTTGTGGGAACCGGGCACCTTCAGCGCGCACGGACCGAGGATCCGCCCGCGGTGCACCACCTCGAACCGCGAGCTCACCCCGGAGAAGGACAGCCGCCGCGCCGTGAAGTCGGCACCCGATTCCAGCCCGTAGGTGATGACCCGCCGCTCGACCTGGGGAATGAGCTGCTGGATGCTCGGCTGGTCCAGGCAGAGGACGGCCGCCCCGTAGAAGGGCACCTTGTTCACGAAGGCGCGGAAGGCGGCGCGCACCGCATCCAGGTCGCGGTAGTAGTCCATGTGCTCGGCGTCGATCGTCGTCACCACGGCGAGGGTGGGCGAGAGCTTGAGGAACGAGCCGTCCGACTCGTCGGCCTCCGCCACCAGGAACTCGCCCTGGCCCAGGCGAGCGTTCTCGCCCTGGCCCTGGATGCGGCCGCCCACGACCACGGTCGGGTCGAGGCCGCCCGCGGCGAGCACGCCTGCCACCATCGACGTGGTGGTGGTCTTGCCGTGGGTCCCGGCGACGGCGATGCCGTACTTGAGCCGCATCAGCTCGGCCAGCATCTCGGCCCGCGGGATCACGGGGATGCCGCGCTGGCGCGCCACCTGGACCTCGACGTTGCCCCGCGCCACCGCCGACGAGTAGACGACGACGTGGGCGCCCTCCACATGGGCGGGCTCGTGCCCGATAGAGACCTTGGCCCCGAGCCGCTCCAGGCGCTCGACGGCCTCGCCGCGCTTGAGGTCGGAGCCGCTCACCCGGTAGCCCAGGGTGAGCAAGACCTCGGCGATGCCCGACATGCCGACCCCGCCGATGCCCACGAAGTGAATGTGCTGGTATCGCTTGAACACGTGAGGGTCAGCCCGCCTGGCTGTGCTGCGAGATGTTGAGCAGCACGCCGGTCGAGAACAGCGTCATGATGAGCGCCGAGCCGCCGAAGGAGATGAACGGCAGGGGCAGTCCCTTGGTGGGCAGAGCCCCCGTCACCACGCCGATGTTCACCAGCGCCTGGGTGGCGATCATGATGGTCAGACCGAGGGCCAGGTAGCCGCCGAAGGGATCGGGCACGCGGGCCCCGATCCGGAGCCCGCGCCAGATGAGCGCGGCGAAGAGGGCCACCACCGCCGCGGCGCCGACCAGCCCGAGCTCCTCGCCGACGATGGCGAAGATGAAGTCCGTGTAGGGCTCGGGCAGGTAGAAGAGCTTTTGCCGCGACTCGCCGAGGCCGCGCCCGAGCCAACCGCCGGAGCCGAAGGCCAGGAAGGACTGGATGATCTGGAAGCCGGAGCCCTGGGGATCGTCCCACGGCGCCACGAACGCGACCATCCGGCGCCACCGGTACGGCTTGAGGGCGATGAGCAGGGCCACCACCGGAAGCGCCGCCGCCGCGATGGCCGCCATGTGGATCACCCGCGCCCCCGCGAGATACGCGAGGGCCAGGGCCAGCAGGACCAGGGCCACGCTGTTGCCGAGGTCCGGCTGCAGGATGGTGAGCCCGGCCATGGCGGAGGTGACGACGAGGACGGGGAGCAGCCCGTGCCGGAAGCTCCCCAGGGCCGCCTCGCGCCGGCGGAGGAAGGACGCCAGGTAGACCACCAGGGAGAACTTGGCAAGCTCCACGGGCTGGAACGACAGCGGCCCCACGCGCAGCCAGCGGCGCGTGCCGTTGATCGACTGGCCGAAGGGCGGCACCAGCACCAGCACGAGGAGCACGAACGACAGGACGAGCAGCGGCACCACGAGCCGCTCCATCCGCCGGTAGTCGGTGCGCATGGTCCCCCAGAGCACGGCCAGGCCGAGCGCGGCCCAGAAGATCTGCTTCCTCAGGAAGAAGAACGGGTCGTGGAACCGGTCGGCGGCGATGATCGCGCTCGCGGAGTACACCATGACCACCCCGAGCGACACCAGGGCGAGCACGATGCCGAAGAGCCAGGCGTCGGGCCGGAGCTTCCTCGGCACTAGCGGGGCCGCCCCATGACCACGGCCTTGAAGACGTCGCCGCGGTGCTCGAAGTTCCTGAACATGTCGAAGGACGCGCAGGCGGGCGAGAGGAGCACCACGTCGCCGGCGCGGGCGAGCCCGGCCGCCCGGGCCACCGCCTCGTCCATCGACGCCGCGTCGGTCGCGGGAATACCCGCGACCGCGAGTGCAGCCCGGATCCTTTCGCGATCCTCGCCGATCAGCACGGCGTGGCGGACGCGGCCCGCGGCCGCCGCCGCCAGCGGCGCGAAGTCCTGGCCCTTGCCCTTGCCGCCGGCGATGAGGACGACGGGCTCGCGGAAGCTCTCGATGGCCTTGACCGTCGACGCCACGTTGGTCCCCTTGGAGTCGTTGTAGTAGCCGACGCCGCCGGCCTCGCGCACCCGCTCGATGCGATGGGGTACGCCGCGGAAGGTGGCGATGCCCGGGCGGATGGCGGCCGGGGCCAGGCCGATCCACAGCGCGCACGCCGTGGCCGCGAGCGCGTTCTCCACGTTGTGCCGGCCGCGCAGCGCGATGTTCGAAACCGGGCAGATCGCCTCCAGGCGACCGTCGAGCCTGGCCACCACCCAGTCGTCGCGCAGGAACACCCCGTGGTCGAGTCCCCGGGTCCGGCTGAACCAGACGACGTGGCCACGCGTGCGTCCGACCAGCGCGGCGGCGGCGGGGTCGTCGGCGTTGAGGACGGCGCAGTCGGACGGCGTCTGGTTGGCCAGGATGCGGGCCTTGGCCTCGACGTAGCGCTCGAAGGTGCCGTGCCGGTCGAGGTGGTCCGGCGTGATGTTCAGCACCGCGGCCACGCAGGGCCGGAAATGCTGGGTGGTCTCGAGCTGAAAGCTCGAGGTCTCCAGCACCACGAGGGCATCGCCGGGGAGATCGAGGGCATGATCGGCAAGCGGGGTCCCGATGTTGCCCGCCACCAGCACCGGGCGCGGCTGGCGGCGCAGGAGCTCGCCGGTGAGCGCGGTGGTGGTGGTCTTGCCGTTGGTGCCGGTGATGGCGAGCGCGTCGGCGTCCATCGCCCGCCAGGCCAGCTCGAGCTCGCCCACGATGGGCACGCCACCGCTCCGGAGCGGGATCAGAGCGGGCAGCTCGAGGGGGACCCCCGGGCTCACGACGGCCAGGGT
Organism: Binatia bacterium; assembly: GCA_035544455.1. Lineage (GTDB taxonomy): Bacteria > Methylomirabilota > Methylomirabilia > Rokubacteriales > CSP1-6 > DATKEI01. Next base: position 7,943 of record DATKEI010000035.1, read on the forward strand.
GGCGCCGGCGAGAGCGGCGGGGGGATGGCCGCCGGCCCAGATCTCGCACCCCGCGTCCGCGAGGGCGCGGGCCTCGTGCGACAGGGCGTCGAGCGCGCTCGCGTCGGACGCGAGCACCCGCCCTCCGACCCGGCGGACGAGGCGCGCCGCCGCGACTCCGCTGCGGGCGAGGCCGACCACGGCCACGGTCTGTTCGGCCAGCCAGAGGCGGTAGGCGGCGCCCCGGTCCTCGGACTCCGCCATCAGCCTCTCGTCCTCGCCGCCGTCGATCGCGATCCTGGCCATGGCGCCATCACCCGATCATCGAAGCTTGAGGGTGGTGAGAGCCAGGAGCGCCAGGATGAACGAGAGGATCCAGAAGCGGACGATGATCTTGGGCTCGGCCCATCCCATGAGCTCGTAGTGGTGGTGCAGCGGCGCCATGCGGAACACCCGCCGCCCCGTGAGCTTGAAGGCGACCACCTGGATGATCACCGACACCGCCTCCACCACGTAGATGCCGCCGATCAGCGGCAGCAGCAGCTCCGACTTGGTCATGACGGCGATCATGCCCATGGCCCCGCCGAGGGCCAGCGAGCCCACGTCGCCCATGAACACCTCGGCCGGGTAGCTGTTGAACCAGAGAAACCCCAGGGCCGCTCCCACCAGGGCCGCGCAGAACACCGTCAGCTCGCCGGTGCCCCGCACGTTCAGGATGAGCAGGTACTCGGCGGCCCGCGCGTTGCCGGTCAGATAGGCGATCACCGCGAAGGCGCCCCCGGCCATGACGACGGGGCCAATGGCCAGCCCGTCCAGGCCGTCGGTGAGATTCACCGCGTTCGAGGCCCCCACCACCACCAGCACCGCGAAGGGCACCCAGAGCGCCCCGAGCGCCACGAGCCAGCCCTTGAGGAACGGGATGGCGAGCACGGTGCTGAAGCCCTCCGGCGGCCACGCGTAGAGGGAGAGCAGGGCGAGACCGACGAGCGCGAGCTGGCCCCCGAGCTTGGCCCGCGCCGAGATGCCCTTGCCGGTGCGGAGCTTCTTCAGGTCGTCCGCCAACCCGATCGCCCCGAGCACGGCGGTGACGGCGATCGCCATCCACACGTAGCGGTTCCGGAGATTGGCCCAGAGCAGAGTCGAGATGAGGAGAGCGGCCAGGATCACGAGCCCGCCCATGGTCGGCGTTCCGGCCTTGGCCCGGTGCCGCGCGGGTGTGTCCTCGCGAATCGTCTCCCCGCCGTCCTGCCAGGCGCGGAGCTTCCGGATCAGCCAGGGGCCGAGCACGAAGGAGATGGCGAGGGCGGTGACGGTCGCCATCGCCGCCCGGAACGTAATGTACCGGAAGACGTTGAAGGCCCCGTAGTCGCGCGCGAGGGGAACGAGCAGGTGGTACAGCATCAGCCATCATCCCCTCCGAACCGGGCCATGAGGGCCTCGACCACCCGCTCCATCCGCATCCCGCGAGAGCCCTTGACCAGGACCGCGTCGCCGGCGGTCACGCGCTTCAGGAGCAGGGCCACCGCGTCCTCGACGGTCGGCGCGTGGTGGCTCTCCACCAGCCCGCCCGCCCGCGCCGACTCCACCGCGAGATGCGCCAGGGTCCCCATGCCGATCAGCTCGGCAGCGCCACTGGCGGCGATGTCCGCGCCGACCTCCCGGTGGGCGATCTCGGCGATGGCGCCCAGCTCGAGCATGTCGCCCAGCACCACAATGCGCCGGGGGGCCGGCCCGAGGGCGAACGTGGCAAGGGCGGCCCGGACCGAGGTCGGGCTCGCGTTGTAGGTGTCGTCCAGGATGGCCACGCCGCCGGCGCGGCGCCAGAAGCAGCGGCCCTTGACCGGCCGCGCCGCCTCCAGCCCGCGAGCAATGTCGTCGGGCCCCACACCGGCAGCCAGACCGACCGCGCCCGCGACCAGTGCGTTGATGGCCTGGTGGCGGCCGGCGAACGAGAGCCTGGCCGTGCGGGTGGCCCCCGCGAGGTCCAGGGCGAGCGTGAACCCCTCGACGGTCTCGTCGGCGACGGACAGGGCGCGCACGTCCGCCGGACCGGACGTGCTCACGGTGAGGACGCGGGCCCGGCTTTCGGCGCGCATGGCCAGCACCTTCGGATCGTCGGCATTCAGCACCACCGCGCCCTCGGGCGGGACGGCCTGGACAAGCGCCGCCTTCTCGCGCTGCACGCCCTCGATCGAGCCCAGGAGCTCGGTGTGGACAGGAGCCACCATGGTGACGGCGCCGATGGTCGGCCGGGCAATGGCGGCCAGCGCCTTGATCTCGCCCGGCATGTTGGCCCCCAGCTCGAGGGCGGCGGCGCGATGCTCGCGACCAAGCCGCAGCAGGGTCAGAGGCAGTCCCCACTGGTTGTTGAAGCTGTTTCGCGGCTTGAGCACGGGGCCGAGGGCCTCCAGGACGGCGGCCATCATCTCCTTCGTCGATGTCTTGCCCGCCGAGCCCGTCACCGCGGCCACCGGCATGTCGAAGCGGGCCCGGTGCCAGGCGGCGAAGCGCCCGAGGGCGCGCGTGGTGTCGTCCACGAACACCACGGCCACTCCGGCGGGCAGGTCATCGGGCAGGCTGCTCACGACGCAGCAGGAGGCACCGCGGCCGACCGCCCCGGGCAGGAAGCGGTGGCCGTCCAGCCGGTGGCCGCGGATGGCGAAGAACACCTCGCCCACGCCGAGGGTCCTGCTGTCGACGGAGACGGCGGTGACGGGCGCCGAGAGATCACCGCCCACGAGGGCGCCCCTGGTCCCCCACACCACGTCCTCCACCGTGAACATGGGCACCGCGGTCACGGCTCCCGCCGGGTGAGCGCGGCGCGCGCGACCTCGCGATCGTCGAAGGCCAGGATCTCGCCGCCGATGATCTGGTACGTCTCGTGCCCCTTGCCGGCGATCATCACCACGTCGCCGGCCCGAGCCCACGCCATGGCGGCCTCGATGGCCGCGCGCCGGTCGACGAGGGCGCCAAGCTCGGCGCCGCCCGGCCCCCGCGGCACGCCGGCCAGGATGTCGTCGATGATCGCGGCGGGTCGCTCGCTGCGGGGATTGTCGGAGGTCACCCACACCCGGTCGGCGAGGCGCGCCGCGATCTCGCCCATGAGCGGCCGCTTTCCGCGGTCCCGGTCGCCCCCGCAGCCGAAGACGACACCGAGCCGCGCCCCGTCCGCGACGAGCTTGCGGGCGGCGTGGAGCACGCGCTCGAGGGCGTCGGGGGTGTGGGCATAGTCCACGGCGACGAGGAAGGGCTGACCGGCCTCCACGCGCTCGAGCCGCCCCGGCACGGCGCGCACGGTGGCGAGGGCGCGCTCGATCGCCGGCCCCGACATGCCCAGGGCGAGACCCACCCCGACTGCCCCGAGCAGGTTCATCACGTTGTGCTCGCCTACCAGGGCGGAGGTCACGTGCAGGCGGCCCGACGGCGTGAGGACGTCCATCTCGATTCCATCCGCCGAGGACGTGTACCGGTGCGCGCGCACGTCGGCGCTGCCCAGGCCGAACGTGATGGTGCGCAGGCCTCGCCCCTCGACCATGGCCGGGCCAGCCGGATCGTCCACGTTCACGACCGCGGCGGGAGTGGCCTTGCGCCCCTCGGCGAGGAGCGCGAACAGGCGGGCCTTGGCCTTTCCGTACTCCTCCATCGTCCCGTGCAGGTCGAGATGGTCCTGGGTCAGGTTGGTGAACACGCCCACGTCGAACGCGGTGCCGTCGACCCGGTGCAGGGCCAGGGCGTGCGACGAGACCTCCATGGCCACGCCCGATACGCCGGCCGCCACCATGCGCGCGAGGAGCGACTGGAGCTCGACCGACTCCGGGGTGGTGTGGGGGGCGGGCTCCGCCTGGTCGCCGATCCGGTACTGGATCGTCCCGATCACGCCGGCCTTGCCGCCGGCCGCGCGAAGCAGGGCCTCCACCAGGTAGGAGGTCGTGGTCTTGCCGTTCGTGCCGGTGATCCCGACCAGGACGAGTCTCCGCGAGGGATGGCCGAAGTAGGCGTCGGCGAGCAGGGGCAGGGCGGCCCGGGCCGACGGGACCAGGACGCGGCCCGCGGTCGCGCCCGGCAGTGGATCCTCGCCCTGGCACACGATGACCGCCGCCCCGCGCGCCACGGCGTCGGGAATGAACCGGCGCGCGTCCTGGTGGAGCCCGGGCACGGCCACGAAGACGGAGCCCGGTCCGACCCGCCGGGAGTCGTACGCCACCCCGGTGACGGCGGGGGGTACCGTGCCGAACACGGCCTTGACGGGCAAGGCGTCGAGCAGGGCCGCGGTCGCCACGGGCTCGCGGCTCACCGGCGGGCCACCGGCGACGCCAGCGTGATACGGCACGCCGTCCCCGCGGGCAGGGGCACGCCCGGCGCCGGGTGCTGGTCCACCACCACGCCGCGGCCGGAGACCTCCAGGCGCACGTCCAGAGGGGCCAGGGCCTCCATCGCCTGGCGCAGGGACTTGCCGGCCAGCAGCGGCATGATGGCGCCCTCGTCGTCCTCGAGCGCCGCCGGCCCCACGGGCCCGGGCTCCGGCGCCTCCACGGGGCCGAGTGCGGCCAGCGCCACCGGCGCGCTCTCCGCCGGCTCGCTCGTCACGAGCTGGACCGGAAGCGCATCCCCGGGAGGCACGCTGAGGTGGTGCAGCGCATCCCGGGCGATCGCGGCGAAGATGGGCGCGGCCGCCTCACTTCCCCACTTCTCGTTCTTGGGCTCGTCGAGCATGACGAGCATGGCGAGCCGGGGATCGTTGGCGGGGGCGAAGCCCACGAACGACAGGACGCCGGGGGCCCGGGAGTAGCGCCGGGTGGCCGGATCCACCTTCTGCGCCGTCCCGGTCTTCCCGGCGACGTCATACCCCGGGATGGCGGCGTTCCGGCCCGTGCCGTTCCGGACCACGTTCGCCATCATTCCCGTGAGGGTACGCGCCATTTCCGGCGAGATGACCTGGCGCACGACCCGCGGCTCGAACGTCTGCACCTCGCGGCCCTGGCCGTCCAGGAGCGCCCGGACGATCTGCGGCTGCATGAGCCGGCCGCCGTTGGCCACGGCCGCGAACGAGGACACCATCTGGAGCGCCGTGACGGAGATCTCCTGCCCGATCGACATGGTGGCCAGGGAGAGCCCCGACCACCGCTCCGGAGACCGGAGCTGGCCGCGGCTCTCGCCAGGCAAGCCCACGCCGGTGAGGGCCCCGAACCCGAAGGCGGAGATGTGCTTGAAGTATCGCTCCTTGCCGAGGGCCAGCCCGACCTTGATCGACCCGACGTTGGAGGAGTTCTGCAGGACCTCGGCGAAGGTCAGCCAGCCGAACTTCTTCCAGTCGCGGATGGTGGCGCTGGCGATCCGGATGCGCCCGTTCTCGCCGTGGAACCGGTCACCCGGCCGCGCCACGCCCTCCTCGAGGGCCGCCGCGGCCAGGATGACCTTGAAGGTCGACCCGGGCTCGAAGGGATCGGTGACGGCCCGGTTGCGCCGCTGGTCGTCGGTCGCCGCGGCGTAGCTGTTCGGGTTGAAGGTGGGCCGGATGGCCACGGCCAGCACCTCGCCCGTGCGGGGATCCATGGCCACCGCCATGGCCGCCTTCGACCCCGTCCGGCGCCAGGCGGCGTCGATCTCGCGCTCCGCGATGTACTGGAGAGTGGTGTCGATGGTCAGCACGATCCCGTGCCCGGGCCGGGCAGCCTTGAGGACGGTGGGCACCGGCGTGAACTCGCGGCCGAGGGCGTCGCGCTCGACGATGGCGCGCCCGGCCTCGCCGGCCAGGTGCCTGTTCCATGTCTGCTCCACCCCCCCGAGGCCGAGGCCATCGACCCCCTCGAACCCGACGATGTGAGCGGCCAGCTCTCGCGCTGGATAGAGCCGCAGGCTCTCGTCCACGAACCCGAGCGCGGTTTCGTGGAGGTCGCGCACGGCCTGGGCCACTGCCGGGGGAAGCCGGCGCTTCACGAAGGTGAAGCGCCTCGGCGACGAGAGCCGCTTGCGGATCTCCGCTGCCGGATCCCCGAGGATCGGAGCCAGCCGTCGGGCGAGCCGCCCCGGGTCGTCGATGCGCGCGGGGAGCGCGTACAGCGTCTCCGCCTGCGATGACACCGCCAGGACCTGACCGCCGCGGTCGAGAATCGGGCCCCGCTTCGGCGTCAGCGGGATGGTCCTGGCGTGCTGGGCGTCGGCGAGACGCGAGTAGTCCTCGTGCTTCACGACCTGGAGATACGTCAGCCGGCCGAGCAGCCCGAGGAAGGCGCACCCGAGGATCCCGGCGAGGACGAGGATCCTGGCCCTCAGGCCGTCTGCCCGCAGGTCCATCATGGAGGCCCGGCGGCATCCCTTCTGTCGAGGCGGGCCATCACCGGGCGGCGGAGCCGGCGGAAGCGCGGGTGGCCGCGGTCCGGCGCGACACCTCGGCGCTGGCGATCGAGCTCTCGCCGGGCACGAACTCGCGGGCGAGAAGGACCTGGTCGCGGTCCGGTCGCGTCATGCCGAGCTGGCGAAGCGCCACCTCCTCGATCCGCGCCAGCGACCGCAGCGTCTGTAGCTCCACCTTCAGCCGCCGCACGGCCTCGTCCTCCTCCCCCTTCACCTGGCGAAGGCCGTCGAGGTGGTACGACAAGCGCACCTGCTGGACCTTCAGCCCGACCACGCCCAGCACGGCGCCCACGAGCGCGGCGCTGGCGAGCAGCGCCACCGCCATGATGCGGCGCAGGCTGCGGTCAGGCTCGCGATGAAAGCGCGCGGCCTGCTGCCCGCCGCCGCTGGTGAGACGGCCCCGCCCGGCCCTCAGGTTTCCCGCGCCCTTCGCCGTCATGCTGCCTCCTCGCGTGCGAGCACGCGCAGCTTCGCGCTGCGGGCCCGGGGGTTGTGCCGGATCTCATCGCGCGCCGGGCCGCGCGGCGAGGGCTCGAGCTCGGCGAAGCCGCGAGACGCGAGCTGGCGGAACTCGCGCTTCACGATGCGGTCCTCGCCGGAGTGGAACGCGATGACACCGAGGCGGCCCCCAGAGGCCAGGAGCCCGGAAGCGCCGGAGAGCGCCGCGGACAGGGCGCCCGCCTCGTCGTTCACGGCCATGCGGAGCGCCTGGAACGTCCGGGTGGCCACGTGCAGCCGGGGCGACCACGCCGGGCGCGGGACGGCACCGCGCACCGCGGCCACGAGGTCGCCCGCCGTCCGGAACGCGCCCTGCCGCCGCCGCTCGACGATCCGGCGCGCGATGCGGCGCGCGTGGGATTCGTCGCCCAGCTCGAAGATGATCCGGGCCAGCTCCGCCTCCGGCAGCGTGTTGACCAGGTCGGCCGCGGTGGGGCCCCGCGTCGGATCGAAGCGCATGTCGAGCGGTTCGACGGCCCGGAAGGAGAAGCCGCGCCCGGACTCCTCGAGCTGGTACGAGGACAGGCCGAGGTCCAGGAGCACCGATGCGGCTTCCGTCACCCCGGCGTGGGCGGCGATGGCCGGGAGCTCGCGGAAGTTGCCGTGCCGGAGGACCACCCGGGAGCCGAAGCGGGCGAGCCGCTCGGCGCTCCGGCGCAGCGCCTCGGGGTCGGCGTCGATGCCGAGCAGGCGGGTGGTCGCAGGCGCCTGGTCCAGCAACCGCTCCGCGTGTCCACCCATGCCGATCGTCCCGTCCACCACCCAGCCCCCGCCGCGGGGGCGCAACACGAACGCCACTTCCTCGAGGAGGACCGGGACGTGCCCCCCGCCCTCCGACATGGTCGGCCTACCTGCTCCGCCCGGCCCTCCGGGCGCCGGAACGCTCACCCACGTTCAGCCGAAGGTCCGCGGCACGAGCCCCGTTCCCGGCGGCTCGAGGAGGCGGGCCTTGCTCGCCAGCCGGGCCCGGATCTGCCCGATCGGCACCCCCCGCGCGCGCTCGTGCCCCGCCCAGCGCTCCGTGTCCCAGACCTCGAACCGCTTCGTCAGGCCCATGATCACGACGTTCTTGGTCAGCCCCACCCGCTCCCTGTAGTCCGGGGGAATCTGCACACGGCCCTGGGGATCGATGCCCACGTCGAGGGCCCGGGACGTGTAGAACCGCTGGTAGTCCTCCACGTCCTGGTCGAACTCCGACATGGCGCTGACACGCGCCGCGATCTCCTCCCAGAGCGGAAGGGGGTGGACCTCCAGGCAGTCGTCGACGGGGACGATCACCAGCTTGTCAGTCCACTGCTCGCCCAGGGTGCCCATCGCCTCCCGGAACTTCGCCGGGATGCTCAGGCGTCCCTTCGGGTCGATCGTGTGCTGGAAGTGTCCCCTGAACACCCTGCCCCCTTATGGTCCTTTGTTCCATCTGATGGGCTTTCATGGGGATGTGTCCCACCCACTGGGCAAATATGAAGGTGGCCTGATCGGGTGTCAAGAAGAAAACGCTTTGATTTACTGGAGGATCTGAAAACGGCAACCGCGATAGATGGTGGGTACCGGAGTTCCTAGCTACCGCCAGTAGGGGAAATACTCCCCAGGACCCCGGGCCCCATCCTGACATCGACCGGGATGGAGCCCAGTGGTGCGCCGGCGCCTGGTCGCGGGCGGGAGGCCCTACTTGCCGGCTGGCCGGTAGTACGTGAGCGCTTCGGGCAGCCACTCCTCGATCTGCTTTATGCGCGTTTCCTCCGCCGGGTGGGTGGACAGGATCTCGGGCGGGCGCTTGCTGCCCTTGGCCGCCTCGGCCATCCGGATCCACAGGTCTCTGGCGGCTCGCGGATCGTAGCCGGCCTTGGCCATGTAGATGAGGCCGATGTGATCGGCTTCCGATTCGTGCGCCCGGCTGAACGGCAGCAACACGCCGTACTGGGCGCCGAGGCCAAGCGCGGCGGCGGCGAGCCGGGTTGCCCCGGGGTCCCCGACCGCGACGCCGGCCGCGACGCTGACCACGCTGAGGCCGACCTGCGCCGCCATCTGCTGGCTCATGCGCTCGCCGCCGTGGCGCGCCGTCACGTGCGCCACCTCGTGGCCGATGACCGCAGCGAGCCCGGCCTCGTCCCGGGTGATGGGGAGGATGCCGGTGTACACGGCGATCTTGCCGCCGGGGAGCGCGAAGGCGTTGGCCTGCGGGTCGTCGATGACGCGGTACTCCCACTGGAAGTCTGGCTGCTCGGCGACGGCGGCGATGCGGCTTCCCACGCGCGTCACGAGGGCGTTGACCTGCGGGTCGGTTGAGACCTTGGACTTCTTGAGGATCTGCTGGTACGCGTTGACGCCAAGCTGCATCTCCTCGCTGGCCGAGATGAGCTGGAGCTGGCGGCGCCCTGTGATCGGCACCGTCTCACAGGCGATCGCGATCATCCCACCGAGCAGGACGAGGCAGAGCGTCAAATGCCAGCGGGTCCGCCGCACGCGCAGATTCTAGCCCTGGAGCACGACGCCCGCAAGGGCGTCGTGCTAGTTGCGGAGCGCGACGCGCGTCTCGACGACGGTGCGCGGCGGCCTTGCGCCGACCTCGAGGCGCACGCGCAGGGAGCGGACCCGCCCGGGGTCCGCCGTGGGCGCGCCCGCCGTGTCGAAGTAGGCGATCTCCACGGCGTGCACGTCGTTGATCAGCGGCTGCGCGCCGCCCCCCGCCTCGCGCCGCAGGATGCGGGCGGCGCCGTCCCAGAGATAGGTGACCCGCTCCTGGGTCGGATCCACCACGCCGTTGTCGTTGAGATCGCGCACGAGCCGGACGCGCTGCGGCTCGGCGATCTCGAGTGCGGCGAGCCCCGAGCGCCGGGGGTCGTACCCGGCCTCGCGCAGCTCGCGGACCATGCGGTCGAGCGCCCAGCGCGCGCCCTGCTGGGCCTCGACGCGCGCCCGGCCCGCCGTGGTCGCCCGCTGGGCAGCGTCGAGCAGGAGAACAAGACCCGACATGAGCAGGCCGGCCAGCGCCATCGCCACCAGGAGCTCGGCCAGGGTGAACCCGGATTCGCGCGGGGGAACGCCCATGGCTCCGGAGACTGGATCCCCTTCCCCGCCACGTCAATGTCCATTCGCGGACACACCCGAGGAGGTCCGGCGAGAGTGGCCGCAGAACCATCCGCCGGCGGATGGCTGCCGCCATTGCGGCCGCTGACCGGCACACCTCGCCGGCGCCGTCGCGGGCACGGCCCGGCCCCTGTCCTGTCCGCGAACGGCTCAGGCGCCGCGGAGCCGGGGGTCGAGCCGGTCGCGCAGGGCGTCGCCCAGGAGGTTGGAGCCGAACACGCCACGCCACGCAGCCCAGGATGATCACCATGCCGAGCCAGAACGACGGCATGGACAGTCCGGCCAGGCTCACCACCCGCAGCACGTAGTCGAGCCCGGTATCCTGGCGCACGGCGCTGATCACCCCCGCCGGAACGCCGAGCAGCACGGCGAAGATGATGACTCAGGACACTACCGGGGTCCGGCGGCGAGCGGCTGGCTGGGCCGAAGCACTCGCGCTCTCTTCACGTCCCACACACCGCGCGAGGACATCCGCACCGACGGCAGGAAGTCCGCCGTCAGGAAGAGCAGCGTGAAGAGGGGATCGTGCCACGGATACCCGCGCGCCACGAGCAGGGCACGGAGCTCGCGCTCGGCCCGGGCCACGTCGGGGAGCGGCCGGCGCGACATCAGCCCGCCCACCGGCAGGGGCAGGTCGAAGGCGATGCGATCGCCGTCCACCACCACCACGCCGCCTCTCCGGTCCAGAAGCCGGTTCACCGCGCGCGCCACCGCCGCCCGGCTCCGGCCCGCGGCGACGATCTCGCAGTCCGTGGAGAGGGTCGCGGCGAGGCCGTCGAGGTCGGTGGCCAGGCCGGCGATGGCGGTGGTCGCGATCCATCCACCGCGCCGATCGACGAGCGCCAGGTGGAGGTCGTCCGCCCGCATGGGCCGCACCTCCGCCGTGGTGATCACCGCGCTGACCAGGCGGATGACGGGAATCGGCCCCGAGGGCAGAGCCAGGTCCTCCGGGGCGAGCCGCCACCGCCGGGTGAAGCGGGTGGCGGCCGGGGTGAAGATCCGCGCCCAGTCGGGCTCCGGAACGGCCACCCGCAGCGCGCCGCCCTCGGCCACGAGGCGGCCGCGCGCGATCACGGCGGCGGGCCGCGGCTCCTCGAGATCGTGGAGCAGGTTGATGTCGGCATACCGGCCGGGGGCGATCCCTCCGAGGTCGGCGTCCCGGCCGAAGTACGTCGCGGGGTTGAGAGTGGCCATCCGGTAGGCCTCGATGGGGGGGATCCCCTGCCGCATGGCGACCCGCAGCAGGTTGTCCACGAAGCCGTGCTCGGCGATGAAGGCCGGCGTGCTGCCGTCGGTGGTGAGCATGAGCCGGCCCAGGCTGCCCGACTTCGCGAAAGGCTCGACCAGCTCCGCGAGGTCCGGCCGCAGGGACGACTGCCGGAGCATCACGGCGATGCCCTGCCGCATGCGCTCGCGCGCCTCGTCCGCCGTGATCGGCTCGTGATCGGAGGTGACCCCGGCGGCGGCGATGGCGGCCAGCCGCTCCGGCTTCGCCCCGGCCGTGTGGCCCTCGTGCCGCTTGCCCCGGAGCGCGGCCAGGGCGGCGCGTCGCAGCAACGACATCTCGCCGGCTTCCACGCGAGGCCAGCGCGTCGTCTCCCCCACCGCGACGACTTCTGGCGCGTCGAGCAGCCGCCGCAGGGCGGGGAGCGGGAACATGGCGGCTTCCCCCGGCACCTGGGCCTGGGCCTCGATGCGCACCATCCAGTAGTAGCGCAGCGGCAGGCGGGACAGGGCGGCCATGGCTCGCGCGAAGCCGGGGGCCCGGCAGAGCTGGTAGCACGACAGGTTGTCGCCGACGACCGCGGTGGTGCCGAGAGGGAGCACGTGCCGGGCAAGGGCGGCCGGGGTGACGAGGTTCCACGGGTGCGCGTGGGGCTCGATGTACCCGGGGACGAGGGTGCGGCCTCGCGCGTCGATGACGCCCGTGCGCGGCCCCACCATGTCGTCGCGGGGGCCGACGTAGGCCACGCGCTCGCCCCGGATGGCCACGTGAGCGGGATAGAGCTCGCCCGTGTACACGTTCAGGACCAGCCCGCCGTGGACGTAGCGGTCGGCGGGGGCGTCGCCGCGCGCCACCGCGGCCAGCGCCCGCCGCTCCCGCGCCCAGGCTTCCTCCGCGCGCGTGTCGGCTCGCATGCCGGCGATTATCGCCTCGGCCCGCGGAGCGGTGCAACGGGCGGCTGGGCAGGCGGAGCGTCGGGTGGCTGGTGCACGCGCGGTCCCATGCCGTACAGTGGGCCGACTCGTGCCGCTCCGCGGGCCCCTGCGGGCCCGAGCAGGCGGCACCCCCGCGACGACGACGTCCGAGGCCACGGCCACTCGAACGACGGAGGATCGACCTCATGACGACCACCATGCGGCGCGCCGGACCCGGCCTCGCCTTCTGGAACGTGTGGCCGGCGCGGTAGCCGACCACGCGAGGTCGCGATGAAGACCTACATCGTCCGGAGGCTCTTGGCCGTCATCCCCGTCATGCTGGTGGTGGCCACGGTGTCCTTCGTGCTCATGCACCTGGCCCCCGGCGATCCCGCCAGCGTCATCGCCGGGCCCGATGCCACCGCCGACGACGTGGCGAGGATCCACCGGCAGCTCGGGCTCGACCAGCCGCTGTGGGCCCAGCTCGCGCGGTGGTACGGGCGTCTCCTCGTCGGAGACCTCGGGGATTCGATCTTCCTCCGCCGCCCCGTGCTGGAGGCGGTGCTCGATCGCATCGAGCCGACCCTGCTCCTCACCGCGCTGGCCACCGTCATCGCCGTCGTCATCGGCGTGCCGTTCGGGGCCATCGCCGCGCGCCGGCACAACTCGGTCACCGACCAGTCGCTCATGGTGATGGCCCTCCTCGGCATCTCGATCCCCAACTTCGTGCTCGGCCTGATCATGATCCTGGTGCTGGGCGTCTGGCTGCGCTGGCTACCCGTCGCCGGCTACGTGCCCCTCGACATGGGCCTCTGGGCCAATCTCCGCTCGCTCCTGATGCCGTCGCTCGCCCTCGGCCTCGTCCAGTCGGCGCTGATCGCCCGCATCACGCGCTCGAGCATGCTCGACGTGCTGCGCGAGCAGTACATCCTGGCCGGCCGGGCCCGCGGCCTGGCCGAGCGCGTGGTCGTCTACAAGCACGCCCTGAAGAACGCCCTCATCCCCACCCTGACGGTGATCGGCATCACCTTCGCCCTGCTGATCGGGGGCGCCGTCGTCATCGAGACGGTCTTCAACATCCCCGGCCTCGGGCGGCTCATCATCTCCGCCGTGCTGCGGCGGGACTACCCCGTGATCCAGGGCGTCGTGCTCCTGATCGCGGTCGCCTACATGCTGGTGAACCTCGCCGTCGACCTGGCCTACGTCCTGATCGACCCGCGGATCCGCTACCGATGACGCCCCGCGAGGCCGGCCGGTGAGGTCCACGGCGGAGGCCGCCGCCAGCGCCGTGCCCGTGCCGGCGGGCCCGGCCGAGGGCACGGTCTCCTGGCTCCGCGTCGTCCTCCGGCGCAAGGTCGCGGTCCTCGGCGCCCTGCTCGTCGCCGTCAACCTCCTGGTGGCGCTGGCGGCGCCCATCGTGGCGGGCCGGGACCCCCAGATCATGGACGTTAAGTCGCGCCTCAGCGCCCCGAGCGCCGTGCACTGGCTCGGCACGGACGACGTCGGGCGCGACGTGTGGAGCCGCGTGGTCTACGGGGCGCGCCTGTCCATGGTGGTGGGGGGATCCGTGGTGCTGGTGGCCTGCGTGTTCGGGCTCGCTTTTGGACTGCTCGGCGGCTACTACCGCGTCCTGGACAACGTGCTCATGCGCGTGATGGACGGGCTCATGGCCTTCCCGGGCATCATCCTTGCCATCGCCATGATGGCCTCGCTGGGGCCGAGCGTGGTCAACATCATCATCGCCCTCGGCGTCGTGTACGTGCCACGGGTCGCGCGCGTCGTGCGGGGTTCCGTGCTCGTCATCCGCGAGACGCCCTACGTCGAGGCGGCGCGCGCCCTGGGCGTGTCCGACGCGAGCATCATGCTGCGCCACGTGCTGCCGAACTGCCTGTCCCCCGTCATCGTGCAGAGCACGTTCATCTTCGCCGCCGCCGTGCTGGGCGAGGCCGCCCTGTCGTTCCTCGGCGTGGGCGCCCCACCCTTCATCCCCTCCTGGGGCAACGTCCTGGCCGAGGGCCGCCTCTACCTCCAGCAGGCGCCCTGGCTCACCCTGTTCCCGAGCGCCGCCATCATGGCCATGATCCTCGGTCTCAATCTCTTCGGCGACGGCCTTCGCGACATCCTCGACCCCAGGCTCCGCGGCGTGCAGGGGGCGGCCCGCGAGACCTGAGGCCCGGCCCGACGGCCCTCGTCCTCGCTTAACCTCTTCGCCGCGAGGCTGGACAATGGACGGCGGATCCTCCTGTTCACGCTGCCGTGACACGCGGGGCGCCGGGGGCCGCTACGCTGTCCCCGGCACCGGCCGTCGGGTCGGTCCGACGACATCGTCGATTCGCGGGGGATCCGGGTCCAGGAGGAGGGGGCTACGGCAGGGTCGGGCGGACGAGCGGCTCGTCGCTCGTCAGCGAGCGAAAGAAGGCGACGATGTGGGCAATCTCGCGGTCGGTGAGGGCGGCGGGGATCAGGAGTGGGTCCTTGTTCGGATCGGGCTTGCCGCCGCTCGTCATGTAGCGGACGGCCTCCTCCAGGCTCACGACGCTGCCGTCGTGGAAGTAGGGCCCGGAGATGGCCACCGACCGGAGCGTCGGCGTCTTGAAGGCGCCGGTGTCCTTCGGGGCCCTGGTCACGTTGAAGCGCCCGGGGTCGGGCCGCGCCTTGCCGTGCTCGAGCCCGACGTTGTGGAAGAGGCTGTCGGTGTACAGGGGCGGGTAGTGACAGGCCACACACCGGGCCTTGCCGGTGAAGAGGGTATGGCCGGCGACCGCGTCCGCCGGGACCGCGTTCCGGTCGCCCATCTCGTAGCGATCCCAGGGCGAATCGCCGCTCCGGAGGGTCCGCAGGAAGGCGGCCAGCGCCATCGGGATGTTCTCGCGCGCCGGCGGCCCGCCGAACACCCTCTGGAACGCCTCCCGGTAGCCGGGAATGGCAGCGAGCCGGGCCGCCACGACGGCGGGATCAGCCGCCATCTGCACGCGCCACGCGGCGAGGATCTGGGACTCCAGGGTCGGGGACCGGCCGTCCCAGTACCAGGTGGTCAGATAGCCCACGTTGTACATGGTGGGCGAGTGCCTCGTGTTCGGCGTGCCGTCCGCGCGGGGCGACAGCGGCAGGCCGTCGGTCCACCCCTTGTCGCGCACGTGGCACGTCTCGCAGGAGTAGTTGCCGGGCCCGGAGACGCGGCGATCGAAGAAGAGCTGCTTGCCGAGCGCGACCTTGTCCGGCGTGGTCGGGTTGGCCGCCGGGCTCGGCGGATCCGGGATCCGGGAGGGGCGAGGCCCGGGCGCCGCGGCCGGCTGCGCGGCGCAGCCGGCCGCCACCATCGCGGCGGCGACAAGCAGGAGCGCCGGGGAGCGCAACCGTCGACAGATCATCTCCGCCCGGTCAGTCGCGGACGACGGCTCCGCAGGCGATGCGCGCGCCGCCGGTCCCCGTCGGATCCGTGCGGACCGCATCGGGGCTGGCGAGCACGACGAGGGCCGTCCCGGCGCCACTGATGAGCGAGCCCGGCCCCGGGCCGAGCGTCATGTCCCTGACGACCGTGTCGATGCCGGCCTCACCCGCCGCGCTCACATTCAGATCGGGGAGCTTGCTGGTGTGGGCACGCGGGGGCCCGGCCGATACGAACCGGGGCGGCTCGCAGCGCGCCACCGCGGTGACGGCGAGCCCCTTGACGCCGGGCGGCAGGTGGTGCCCCGTGAACGTGATGCGCACGCCTCCGTCGGTCTCGATCAGCGTGGCCCTCCCGATGTCCTTGCCGTCCCTGTCCATCAGGGCGGCCCCGGCGGTCACCGGCGCCGGGGACTTCTGTTCGGGCGCGGAGCCGCACCCCGTCACGACCATCGCCGTGCCGACCACCACCAGGAGCCCTTTCACGGATCGCACCCTCCTCGCCAGGCCAAGGTCCAGCCCCCGGCACGCACACCAGTGTCAGTCACGAGTCGTCGACTCACGAGCCGAGCTTGGCCATCAGGTCTCCGGCGGCGGCGCGGAAGCGCGCCACGCTCTCGAGCTTGACGTCCTCGTACCCGCGGATAAGGTCCGGCAGCGCGCCGATGGCAACCGCGGTATGGTGGGTCGCCGGGGAGAGCTTTGTCAAGGCGTTCTCGATCATCGTCCGGTACTCGTCGATCAGGGACCGCTCCAGCCGGCGAACCCCGGCCCGGCCGAAGGGGTCGAGGGCGGTGCCGCGCAGGCCCTTCATCCTGCGGAGGACCTTGAAGGCCGGCGTGAACCATGCCCCGAGCCGGAGTTTCTTCCTGACGCCGAGCGCGCGCAGGAGCGGCGGGTGCAGGTTGAAAGACGCGCGCGCGCCCTCTCCGAAGCGCGAGCGGATCTCGGCCTGGAGGACAGGGTCGAGGTGCAGGCGCGCCACCTCGTACTCGTCCTTGTAGGCCATCAGCTTGTAGAGATGGCGGGCCACGGCCTCGGCGAGCCCGGTGCGCCCGGGCGTCCGCGCGGCTTCGACGTGGCCAACGCGGCGCACGAAATCGGCATAGCGTCGGGCGTAGGCGTCGTCCTGGTACTCGATCAGCTCGGGCACGCGGATCTCCAGGACCCGGCGCAGCTCGGCGCTGCCGCCCGGGCCGGCGGCCAGGTCGACCAAGGCCCGGGCCGCGGCAGAGAGGACCCGCGGAGTCGCGATCTTGCCCGTCGCCGTCTTCACCGCGCGCTCCACCTGCGCGGCGTCGGCAACGACCAGCCGGCCCCACCGGAAGGCGAGGAGATTCATCTCCACCGCGACCCCGTTCAGGCGAATGGCCTGCTCGATCGACGCGGCCGAGATGGGCAACGCCCCCGCCTGGAAGGCCACGCCGACCAGGAGCGGGTTGGTGGCCAGGTGGTCGTCGAACAGTGCCTCGGCAATGGCCTGGGCGTCGACGTAGACGTTGTCGTCCTTGCGCGTGACGCGGTCGATAGCCACCAGGGTGGAGCCCAGCTCGGGAAACCGCGCGGTGGTGTCCACGACCATCTGACCGGTGGGAATCTGCCCGGTGGAGACGATGGCGACAGTGCGACCGGGCTCGGCGAGATCGAGGTTCTTCGGCTCGCTCGCCACCAGCAGGTCGAACCCGAGGTAGAGGTCGGCGCCGCCGGCCGACACCTTGTTGGCGACCTCGATGGGCTGGGCCGCGATCTTGAGATCGGAGACGACGGGCCCGCCCTTCTGGCTGAGGCCCGTCTGGTCCAGGCCGCGCACGTGGCGCCCGTCGAGCAGGGCGGCCGTGCCCAGCATCTGGTTGACGGTCACGACCCCGGTGCCGCCGATCCCCATCATGTGCAGGGCAAACCCGTCGGCGGGGACCTTGAGGACGGGGTCGGGCAGCTCCACGTCGGGCACGGGGGTGAGCCGCCGCACCTTCTTCTTCCCGGCCCCGGGCGCGGGCTCGACGGTCAGAAACGACGGGCAGTCGCCGAGCAGACACGAGTAGTCCTTGTTACACGAGGACTGGTGGATCTCGGTCTTCCGCCCGAACTCCGTGGCCACCGGCTGGACGCTCATGCAGTTGGACTTCTTGCCGCAGTCCCCGCATCCCTCGCACACGCGCTCGTTGATGAACACCCGCGTGGGCGGGTCGTGGAACTTACCCCGCTTGCGCAGGCGCCGCTTCTCCGCCGCGCAGTGCTGGTCGTGGAGCAGGACGGTGACGCCGGGGATCGCGGCCAGCAGCGACTGGGCCTCGAGCAGGCGATCGCGATGCCAGACCTCGACCTCTCCGGCCAGGGCCACGCCCTTGTAGCGCTCGGGGTCGTCGGTGGTGATGATCGTCCGCTTGACGCCCTCGGCCTGGAGCCACCGCGTGAGGTCGGGAATGGCGAGCGCGCCGGCGGCCTGCTGCCCGCCCGTCATGGCCACCGCGCCGTTGTAAAGGATCTTGTAGGTGATGTTCACCCCGGCCGCGATGCAGTAGCTGATGGCGAGCTTGCCCGAGTGGAACAGGGTGCCGTCGCCGAGATTCTGGAACAGGTGCGGCGTCTCGGTGAACGGGGACACCCCGACCCACTGGGCGCCTTCGCCCCCCATGTGGGTGACGCCGATGATGCCGCGGTTCATCCCCATCGCCATGCCGTGACAGCCGATCCCCGCCGCGGCCACGGCGCCGTCCGGCACCACCGTGGACCGGTTGTGGGGACAGCCCGAGCAGAAGTACGCGGTGCGGGCAAGGGACAGGGCGCTTCGCGGCCGTTGCTTGAGCTCGTCGAGGTGCTGGATGCGGGCCTCGACCGACTCGATGCGGACCTTGCGGGCGATCCGCCGCGCGATGGCGCGGGCGATCACGTCGGCGTCGAGCTCGCCGATCGGCGGCAGGAGCTCCCGCTCCTCCTCGTCGCGCTTGCCCACCACGCGCGGCCGGTCGGGGCGACCGTACAGGGTCTCCTTGGCAAAGCTCTCGAGGAAGCTCCGTTTCTCCTCGACGACCAGAACCTCCTCGAGGCCGCGCGCGAACTCGTGGACGATGCGCGGCTCCATCGGGAAGAGCATACCCATCTTGAGCAGGCGCACCCCGTATCGGCGCAGCGCGGCATCGGGGAGGCCGATCTCCAGGAGGGCCTGGCGAACGTCGTGGTAGGTCTTGCCCGCAGTCAGGATACCGAGCCAGGCGTCCGGGGTGGGCACGGTGATCCGGTTCAGCCTGTTCTCGTAGGCGTAGCGCCGCGCCATCTCGAGCCGGGCGTAGTGAAGCGTGCGCTCCATCTCCAGCCCGTAGGGCGGGATGATGTTGACGTTGATCTCGTGCCGCCACGGCTTGCCGTCGAGCTCGACGATGGGGATCACCGGGCGGATGCGGCCGGCCCCGACCTCGGCCGTCCCCGTCTCGTCGGCCACGTTGGTGACGATCTTGACGCCCACCCAGAGCCCGGAGTGCCTCGACAGCATGAAGCCGTGCAGGCCGAGGTCGAGGATGTCCTGCACGTTGCCGGGGAACAGCGTCGGCATGAAGGCGTCGTAGAGGGCGACCTCGGAGTGGCTCGGAAGCGTCGAGGACTTCGAGATCGGGTCGTCGCCGCAGAGGGCGAGAACCCCGCCGTTCCGGCCGACGCCGGCGTAGTTGGCGTGCTTGAACACGTCGCCCGTCCGGTCCACACCCGGGGCCTTGCCGTACCACATGCCGACGACGCCGTCGTAGCGCGGCCGGGGAAACAGGGCGGCCATCTGGCTGCCAAAGACGGCGGTGGCGCCGAGATCCTCGTTCAGGCCCGACGAGAAGACCACGTCGTTCGCGGCCATCAACGCGCCGTTCCGCTCGATCGCCTGGTCGAGGCCGCCCAGTGGGGAGCCGCGGTAGCCGGAGATGAACGTGGCCGTGCGCAAGCCGCGACCAGCGTCGGCGCGGTGGTGGTCGAGCGGCAGGCGCACCAGGGCCTGTACGCCACTCAGGTAGATGAGGCCCTCCGGCTGCGTGAACTTGGCGTCGAGCGAGAAGTCGGACGAGATCGTCGTCATGGGCCCCCCTCGGAATGTCGAGACGCAGCCGGATGTGCCCTTCCATGGTAGGGCGGAACTGCCCTCGCATCAACCGCGGCCGGGCGCCGCCCTTCACATCCTGCGCACCCCCTCACCCTGCCCGTCCTCCTCTCCGGGAGGGCGCGCGAGCGGCACCGAGTGTGCTGAGCCAGAAATGTTCCGACAAAGCGCCGCTCGGGGTGGGGGCCCTCCCCGCGGGCCACGCCGGTAACGCGGGAGCGCTGCCGGCACTCAATGGGGCCACGAGATACACGAGTTCCCCGCCCCCGGAGAGGGGCTGGGGCAGGGGTGGGCGTCCGTCACGCATGGTCTGCCTACCGGCGGAGGAGGGGCTCGAGGTAGGGCCAGATGCGGTCCACCACCAGCTGGTAGCCCTCGGAAGTCGGGTGGATGCCGTCGGGCTGGTTGAGGCGCGCCTCGCCGGCCACGCCGTCGAGGAAGAACGGGACCAGCGGCGCCCCCGTGCTCTTCGCCACCTGGGCGTAGACGCGCCCGAACTCCCCCGCGTACTGGCCGTAGTTGGGCGGCAGGCGCATGCCGGCCACGAGCACGCGCGCGCCCGCGGCCTGGAACTTCCGGACCATCTGCTCGAGGTTGGCGCGGATACCGGCCACCGACTGGCCGCGCAACCCGTCATTGGCGCCAAGCTCCAGGATCACGATGGCGGGCTGGTGCTTGAGCGCCCACTCGACGCGGCGGAGTCCGCCCGCCGTGGTGTCCCCGGAGACGCCGGCGTTGACCACGCGGTGCGGGTAGCCGGCGGCGCGAAGGCGCGCCTGCAGGCGCGCGGGATACGCGTCCTCGGGCGGCACGCCGAGGCCGGCGGTGAGACTATCGCCGAAGGCGACGATCACGGGCTCCTGCCCGAGCGCCGGCCCGGCGAGGGCGACGACGAGCAGGAGGGAGAGGGCGAAACCCCCTTGCCAGCGGGGCGGTCGGCCGGATCGCGTGCTCACCGCACCAGTGTAGTATGGACACGACACCATGGTCAGCGTGCGCGGGATCACCATGCGTCTCGCCAGCGGCGGGCGCGCCGTCGACGTGCTGAGCGACGTGTCGCTCGACGTCCCCGCCCGTCAGTTCCTGGCCGTGGCCGGCCCATCGGGCAGCGGCAAGTCGACCCTGCTCGGCCTCATTGCGGGCCTCGATCGGCCCACGGCGGGGCGCATCACCGTCGGCGAGGTCGAGGTGACCGCCCTCGGCGAGGACGAGCTGGCGCGGTTCCGGCGCGACACCGTCGGCTATGTGTTCCAGTCGTTCCATCTGATCCCGACGCTGACCGCGCTGGAGAACGTCGCCGTGCCCCTCGAGCTGTCCGGCGAGCCCGATACCGGCGCGCGCGCCCTCGCGCTCCTCGCCGACGTCGGACTCGGCGAGCGGGCCCACCACTACCCGGTGCAGCTCTCCGGGGGCGAGCAGCAGCGGGTGGCGGTGGCGCGCGCCATGGCCCGGCGCCCGCCCCTCCTGCTCGCCGACGAGCCCACCGGCAACCTCGACTCCGCCACCGGGACGCAGATCATCGATCTCCTCCTGGCCCTCAACCGCCGGCTGGGCAGCACGCTGATCCTGGTGACGCACGATCCCGCCCTCGCCGCCTGCGCCGACCGCATCGTGACCCTTCGCGACGGGCGCGTCGCCGGCGACGAGCTGGCGAACGGCCACGCCGCAGCCTGAGCCCGCCATGCTCCGGATGGCCTGGCGGGAGACCCGCGGGGCGTGGCGCCATGTGGCCCACGTCCTCGCCTGCATCACCCTGGGCGTGGCCGCCCTGGTGGCAGTGGGGAGCTTCGGCGACAGCGTGCTCGGCACCATCGCGGGCTCGGCCCGGTCACTCGCCGGGGGCGACGTCGAGATCCGCGGCTCCCAGCCCCTGCCGCCGGCCGCGGAGGAGGCGGTGGCCAGCCTCGTCGGACCGGGAGCGGCGACAACGCGGATCCGCCAGCTGAACGCCATGGCGTCGGCGGCCGACGACGGCGTGTCGCCGCGCACGGTGCTCGTCGAGCTGAAGGCGGTCGATCGCCAATACCCGCTCTACGGCCGCCTCGCGGTCGAGCCCGACCGCCCGCTCGACGAGGTCCTGGGCGAAGGCCGCGCGCTCGTCCACGAGTCGTTCCTGCCTCGGCTCGGGCTCCGCGTCGGCGACCGGTTCCGCCTGGGGAACCGCGAGCTCGTGGTGAGCGGGACCATCCGCGACGAGCCCGACCGCTCGCTCGGGCTGTTCACCCTGGGCCCGCGCGTCATGATCGCGGCCAGCGACCTCGAGGGCACGGGCCTGGTGCAGCCGGGAAGCCGCGTGCGGCATCGCACGCTCGTCCGCCTGCCGGACGGCCGCGATCCCGAGACCGTCCGCGACGGCCTCGCCGCCCGCCTCGGGGCGATCGCCCGCGTCACCACCTACACCCAGGCGCAGCCCGGGCTCCGGCGGATGTGGGATCAGCTCACGAGCTACCTCGGGCTCACGGGCCTCGTCGCGCTCCTCGTGGGAGGCATCGGCGTGGGGGCCGGCGTGCGCGCGTTCATCGCCGAGAAGGTGATGACGATCGCGGTCCTCAAGTGCCTGGGCGCGCCGTGGCGCGCCATCCTGGGCACGTATGTGCTCCAGACGGCGGGGCTCGGCCTGGCCGGCAGCCTGCTCGGCGCCGGCCTCGGGAGCGCGCTCCAGCCGCTCCTGGCCCCCGTGCTCGCCCCGCTCGTCCCCTTCCCGGTCGTTGTCGCCGTGTCGCCGGGCGCGGTGTTGCGCGGGCTGGCCATGGGCGTCGGCGTGACGCTCCTCTGCGCGCTCTGGCCGCTGCTCGTCATCCGCCGTGTGCCGCCTGCCCTCATCCTGCGCCGCCAGGTGGACGCGCCGATGCCCGGGCGGGAGCCGTGGCTGGCCGCCCTGCCCATCGCCCTCGGGCTCGGCGGCCTCGCCCTGTGGCAAGCCGGCTCGCTCAGGATCGGGCTGTGGTTCGTGGGAGGTTTCGCCGCCGGCCTGGTACTCCTGTTCGCGGCCTCGCGTCTGGCCATCGCCGGCGCCCGGCGCCTCCCGCGCCTGCCCTCGTTGCCCTGGCGGCACGGACTGGCCAACCTGCACCGGCCCGGCAGCCACGCCGGCGTGGTGCTGGTCTCGATGGGCCTGGCCGTGATGCTCGTCGTGGCGGTGGCGCTCCTGGACCGGAGCCTGCGCGCCCAGCTCGCCGACCGCGGCGCGCGCGAGGCCCCGGCCTTCTTCTTCATCGACGTCCAGGCCGACCAGGTGGACCCGTTCCGCGCGCTCGTGCGCGGCGCAGGGGGCCGGGATCCCGAGGTCATCCCGGTGGTGCGCTCCCGGCTCGCCGCGGTGAACGGCCAGCCCGTGGCGCGCTCGGCGGGCAGCCGCGCCGACGACTGGTATCTGACCCGCGAGTACGTGCTCACCTGGGCCGTCGATCCTCCGGGCCGGAACACCGTGGTCGCCGGCCGCTGGTGGACTGCCGAGGAGGCGCGCGCCGAGCCCCTCATCTCCGTCGAGGAGGACATCGCCCGCCATCTCGGGGTCGGCCTGGGCGACACGCTGACCTTCGACATCCAGGGTGTGTCGGTCGCGGCGCGGGTGACGAACCTGCGCCGCGTGGACTGGCGGACGTTCAACGCGAACTTCTTCGTGATCTTCACGCCCGGGGTCCTCGAGGGGGCACCGGGGAGCTTCATCGCCACCGCCCATGCGATGCCCGCGGACGAGCCGCGCGTGCAGGCGGCGGTCGTGTCGGCGCTGCCGAACGTGACGGCGATTCCCGTGCGGGAGGTGCTCACGCGGGTGACGGCCATCATGGACCAGATCGCCCTCGCTATCCGCCTCGTGGCCGGCTTCACCATCGCGGTCGGGCTCATCGTCCTCGTCGGCGCCCTGACCGCCACGCGCTACCAGCGGCTGTACCAGTCGGTCATCCTGAAGGCCCTGGGCGCCACCCGCGGCCTGGTGGCCCGCGTGTTCGCGGTGGAGTACGCCTTGCTCGGCGCACTGGCCGGACTCGGGGGCACCGCGCTGGCCGCGGTCCTGGCGTGGGCGGTGCTGCGCTTCGTCCTCGACGTCCCCTGGACCTGGCAGCCCGCCACGCTCACCGCGGGCATCGCCGTGTCGACCGCCCTCGCCGTGCTCGTCGGGTTCCTCGCGACGTTCCGGCTCCTCGGGGAGCGCCCTCTGCACGTTCTCCGCGGCGAGTAGCCCCCCCGGTGACGCTGCGCGAGCGGCTGGTCGCGCTGTTCCCGGAGGCCTCCGGCCACCGCCGCAAGCAGTGGCTGGCCACGGGGCGGGTGCGAGTCAACGGGCGCGTCGCGCGCGATGGACGCGTCGCCGTGGCCGCGGCGGACGCCGTCGAGCTCGGCGTGGCCGCGGGCCGGGTCGCCCCCGCGCCGCTGCCGGGCGGCGTGCGCATCGTGCACGAGGACGAGGACCTGGTCGTCGTCGACAAGCCACCGGGCCTGCTGACGATCGCCACCGAGCGGGAGCGCGAGCGCACCGCCTACCGCATCGTGCGCAGCCACGTGTCGAAGCGGCGGCCTGGCCCGGTGTTCATCGTGCACCGGCTGGATCGCGAGACCTCCGGGCTGATCGTCCTCGCCCGGACCATGCGGGCCAAGCGCCACCTGCAGGCCCAGTTCGCGGCGCGGAGCGTGGAGCGCGTATATCTCGCCGTGGTGCGGGGCATGGTCCGCGCCGACCGCGGCACCCTCGTGAGCCAGCTCGTGGAGGACGAGTCGCTGCGGGTCCGCCCCGCCGCCGACCGGCGCGGGCGGGCGGCGGCGCCGGGGGCGCGCGAGGCCATCACCGACTACCGGGTGCGCGAGCGCCGGCGCGGCACCACGCTGCTCGAGCTGACCCTCGGCACCGGGCGACGCCGCCAGATCCGCGTGCAGCTCTCCGAGCTGGGCCATCCGATCGTCGGCGACTCCGGCGCGCCCCGTGCCGCGGGCGCGCGGCCCGGCCGCCGCGCCGGGCCCGGGTTCGCCCGCGCCGGCCGGCTACTGCTGCACGCCCTGCGCCTCGGCTTCGAGCACCCGGGCACGGGCGAGC
>DATKEI010000036.1:0-3255 GCA_035544455.1 Binatia bacterium
CTCGGGTACAGCTCCTTCTGGGTCAATCACCCGGGCTCCACGGACGGGCTCGCCGCGCTCGCGCTGGCCGCGGGGGAGACTCGCCGCATCGACCTCGGCATCGGCGTGATCCCGCTCCACACGCGGGGGGCCGACAGCATCGTGCAGGGCGTGCGCACCACCGGCCTGCCCGTGAACCGCCTGCTCCTGGGAGTGGGCAGCCCCAACCCCGGCTCCCTCGGCCGCGTGCGCGAGGGGGTCGCGGCCATCCGCGGGCAGATCTCCACACGCCTGGTGGTGGCGGCCCTCGGGCCGAAGATGTGCCACCTGGCCGGGGAGATCGCCGACGGCGTCCTGTTCAACTGGCTCACGCCGGAGTACGCGCGGACCGCGGCGGAGTGGGTGCGACAGGGTGCGGCGGCGGCGGGCCGGCCGGTGCCCACGCTGTGCGCCTACGTGCGCGTCGCCCTCGGGCCGGGCGCGGCCGACCGTCTCGCCGAGGAAGGCGCGCGATACGCGGGCATCCCCGCCTACGCCGCCCACTTCGAGCGCATGGGCGTGAAGCCGGGAGACACCGCGGTGGCCCCCGCGACTCCGGACGCGCTGGCCGCGGCGCTCGGAAAGTGGACGGGCGCGGTGGACGAGTTGGTGCTGCGCGCCATCACCGCCAAGGACACGGTGGAGGAGAACCTGGCCCTCATCCGCGCCGCCAGGCCGGCGTAGCCCGGCGCGCCGACGAGGCCGTTGCGACCCCGACGCCCTGGCGCCACGCCTGCGCAGCGGCCGAAGCCCGGCTTCGTCCATGCACCCGCGGGCGACCGTCCGGGACCGAGACCGCCCGCGCGCGGCCTGCTTCACGGCACGGCCGGATGGGCGGTCCAGGACCACTTGATGCCGCCTCGGAAACAGGTGTTACCGAACGGCTTGTTGCCCGTCCCGGACGGGTGGGGTAGGATACGGGCTCCGCTGCCGCTCCCGGGACGGTGACCGTAGCTCAATTGGTTAGAGCACTGGACTGTGGCTCCAGGGGTTGAGGGTTCGATTCCCTTCGGTCACCCCATGCCCTTGAGGGGTCCGCGGCGGCCGGCCCCGCCCCGCTTCGGCCTCGCTGCAGGCCGAGGGGTTCCGACCGGCACCGGACGCTCAAGGGCTCGAACCGCCGGAGCGAGCTCGACTCGGTGGAGGCGGTCGAAGTGGTCGACCCCCTCACCGTGCGCCTCCGCCTCAAGGCTCCGGCCGCCCCGCTCCTGTCCCAGCTGACCGACCGGGCCGGCATGCCCGTCTCGCCGGCCGCCGTCCAGAAGCTCGGCGACAACTTCGGCACGGCGCCCGTCTGCGTCGGCCCGTGGCAGTTCGTCGAGCGCGTGGCCCAGGACCGCATCGTCCTCGACAAGTCACCCCACTACTTCGACCCGGCCGCGGCGAACTTCGACCGCGTGACGTTCAAGATCATCCCCGACGACAACGTGCGCCTCGCCAACGTCCGCTCCGGCGACATCGACATCACGCATCAGGTGACGCCCACGGATGCGGCGGCGCTCAAGCGCGAGGGGCGGTTCGAGGTGTCGAGCGTCACCGGCCTCGGGTTCAACTCGATGACCATCAACATCGCCAACAAGACGGGCAAGACGAACCCGCCCGGCGATCTCGGCACGCCGCTCGCCAACGACCCGCGGGTCCGCGAGGCGCTCGAGCTGTCGCTCGACCGCGAGGCGATCGTGCAGGTCGTGTTCGACGGTCAGTACACGCCGGGCTGCACGCCCATCCCGTCCATCAGCCCGTTCTTCGACGCGTCGCGGAAGTGCCCGGCGCGCGACGTCGCCCGGGCCAGGAAGCTCCTGGCCGACGCCGGGCTCGCCGGCGGCTACAGCTTCGAGCTGGTGGTGGTGAACAATCCCCAGCAGCGCCGCGTCGGCGAGGTGATCCAGCAGATGGCGAAGGAGGCCGGCTTCAACATCTCGCTCCGGCCCCAGGAGTTCGCCTCCGCCCTGAACGACAGCGACGCGGGCAAGCACCAGGCCTTCCTGATCGGCTGGAGCGGCCGGGTGGACCCCGACGGCAACATCCACCAGGCCCAGACGTGCAAGGGGAGCCTCAACGCCACCCTCGCCTGCGACGAGCGCGTCGACGCGCTCCTGAACCGGGGCCGCGAGGTCACCGACCCCGCCCAGCGCAAGGCCATCTACCGGGAGGCGATCGACCTGATCACCACGCGGCGCAACGTCATCTACCTCTACCACCCGCACTACATCGCCGCCCACGCGAAGAACCTCAAGGGCTACCGCGCGGTGCCCGACGGGCTGATGCGGCTCAAGGGGACGAGCTGGAACTAGCGCCATGCGCGCCGGGGCTCGCCATCGATGGCGTGGTCTCGGCGCCGTGATCGTCCCCGGGGTCTCCGACCGGCTTGGTCGGAGCGAGGCGCCGCCGCCGGCCGGATCGCGGAGCGGAAGGTGACCGGCGCGCTCCGCCGCCGCGATGGCCGGGCGCGCGAGCTGATCCGTCGACCCGGTGCGAGCGGGCTGGCGCGGCGGAGAGCCGTGGGGGACATGCCGGAGAGGTCGCCGTCATGGCCCCGCCCCCGCCTCGACTGACGGCCCGGCAGGCATGGCCGAGTTCCTCGTCCGCCGGGCCGTCATCTCCGCGATCACCCTCGTCCTCATCAGCCTGATCGTCTTTGCCGGGGTCCGCGCCATCCCCGGCGACCCCGCCCGCGTCCTGGCCGGGGCCGAGGCCGACGAGGCCGGCCTCGAGGAGATCCGCGAGAAGTACGGCCTGAACGACCCCCTGCCGCGACAGTACCTCCGGTGGATCGGACACGCGCTGCGCGGCGACCTCGGCGTGTCGATCCGCACCCGCCAGCCCGTGGCCGAGACGGTGGCGACCAAGCTGCCGATCACCGCCGAGCTCGCCCTGCTGTCGATCCTGGTGGCCCTGGCCATCGCCATCCCGGCGGGGGTGGTGGCCGCGGTGCGGCGCAACACCATCTGGGACGTGCTCGCCAGCAGCATCTCGCTCGGCGGCGTGTCGATCCCGAACTTCTGGCTCGGGATCATGCTGATCCTGCTCGTCTCCGTGCGCCTCGGGTGGCTGCCCGCCTCGGGGTTCGTGCCCCTGTGGGAGGACCCGCTCGACAACCTCCGCCGCATGGTGATGCCGGCCCTCGTGCTCGGCACCGGGCTCGCCGCCGTCCTCATGCGCCAGACCAGGAACGCCATGATCGAGGTGCTGAGCGCGGACTACATCCGCACCGCGCGGGCCAAGGGCCTGGCCCAG